>DAINRH010000019.1:0-1014 GCA_036741905.1 Methylobacter sp.
TTTCGACAGCGACGATTACCTGCAATTTCACGGCGGCATGATCGCCACGATCAGGGCCTTGACCGGATCGCAGCCGCGCAAGTATTTCGGCGACAGCCACGACCCGTCGCGGGCGCAAGTGCGTGACTTGAAGGAAGAAACCCTGCGAGTGTTCCGTTCGCGCGTGGTCAATCCCAAATGGCTGGACAGCATCCGCCGTCACGGTTACAAAGGCGGACTGGAGCTGACCGCGACCGTCGATTATCTGTTCGGCTACGATGCCACCGCGCAGGTAATGGACGACTGGATGTACGAGCAAGTCGCCGAGACGTATGCGATGGCCCCGGAAATGCAACGCTTTCTGGAACAAGCCAACCCGTGGGCGCAAAACGCGATTGCCGAGCGCCTGCTGGAAGCCGCCGGCCGAGGCATGTGGGCCGAACCGAAACAACAAACGCTGGACGCATTGCAGGCTTTATACCTGCACAGCGAAACCTTGCTGGAGGCGCGCGGCGAAACGCCGCGCGGGGCATGATGATTTTTTGTCCACGAAATACACGAAAAGCACGAAAATATTCATATAGCTATCAAGATTTCATTAACACCAAAATAACCTTGACGCTGGAGCGCAGGCTTCGCCTGCTTTGGCAAGCAAAGCTTGCACTCCGGTCACATCCAGCTAAGGCGCTTGCCGGAAACGCCAATTGCTCTCGTTCCCACGCGCTGCGTGAGAACGCAGTCAAGGCGCGCTGCGCCGCGAGTCACGAGCAACGTATACGGGACGCGGCGCGTCCAGCACTGCATTCCCACGCAGCGCGTGGGAACGAGGGATATAACGGTCTAGCGCAGACACTTTTTTTCATGCCTTTCCTGGACAAATATCCACTTTCAAGATGAACCAAGCCACCTTCCCTTTTTCCGCCATCGTCGAACAACCCCAGCTCAAAACTGCGTTGCTGCTGTGCGCCGTCGATCCGTCCTTGGGCGGCGTACTGATACGCGGCGACAAAGGCACCGCAAAAAGCACGGCGGCAC
>DAINRH010000019.1:1024-36542 GCA_036741905.1 Methylobacter sp.
GGCGTTGACCGACATTCTGCCGCTGATCGAGCGGGTTGCCGGTTGCGCGTTCAATTGCGCTCCCGGCTCGCCTTATCAGCACTGCGAGACCTGCAATCCTGTGGGAGCGGCTTTAGCCGCGCTTGTCGAGACTAAAGTCTCTCCCACCATGAATCCGCACCTACAGCCCGTGCCTTTCGTCACCCTGCCGCTGGGAGCCACCGAAGACCGCGTGATCGGCACCCTGGATTTGGAGCAGGCGCTTAAAGGCGGCCAGCGCGTGTTCAAACCCGGCTTACTGGCCGCGGCGCACCGGGGCATACTCTATATCGACGAAGTCAACCTGCTGCCCGACCATCTGGTCGACGTGCTGCTGGATGCGGCGGCGATGGGCGTTAACGCGGTGCAACGCGAAGGTTTGTCGGTCACCCACCCTGCCCGCTTCACGCTGATCGGCACGATGAACTTGGAAGAAGGCGATTTGCGTCCGCAACTGCTGGACCGCTTCGGCCTGATGGTTGAAGTGACCGCGCCGCGCGACAAGGGTTTACGCTCCGAGGTCGTGCGCCGCCGCATCGCGTTCGAAGCCAATCCCGCGGCTTATGCGGCCGCATGGATGCACGAACAACAGGCTTTGCGCCACCAACTTGCAACAGCTCAACAATTATTGCCGGAAGTGACGCTGGATGACGCGCTGCTCGACTTGATCAGCCATTTGTGCTGCGAATTCGAAGTAGCCAGCCTTCGCGCCGACATCGTCATGCACAAAGCGGCGCGGGCATTGGCCGCGCTTGAAGGACGGTCGCGAGTAACACCGCAAGACGTGCGCGGCGCGGCGGAATTGGTGCTGCCGCACCGGCGCAGGCGTAAGCCGTTCGAGCAGCCGGGGCTGGATCAAGACCGGCTCGACGAGTTGATGCAACAGGCTACGCAACCGCCGGATCACGGCGAATCCGGCGCTGAAGACACCGAGCGGGAAAACGATGCAGACAACGGCGAGTCGGAAGACCAACAACAGGTCTTCGCCGCCGCATCTGCCGGTCATGTACGAAAAATAGAAGTCGATGCCGTTGCCAATCGCTACGCGTCCGGCAAGCGCAGCACCGCGCCGGATGCGCCGCGCGGCCGAGTAATACGCGCCGTGCCCGACCAAAATCCAAGCAGCCTCGCGGTCGGCGCGACATTGCGTAGCGCCGCGCTTCGAGGATCAGACGATTTCCAAGTCACAAAAAACGATTTGCGCCAACAAGTCCGCACCGGTAAAACCGCCAACCTGATCTTGTTCGTGGTCGACGCCTCCGGCTCGATGGCCGCGCAACGGCGGATGGAAGCGGTCAAAGGCGCGGTGCTATCGCTGCTGACCGATGCCTACCAGCAACGCGATGAAGTCGCGGTGATCGGCTTTAGCGGCAAATCCGCGCAGTTGTTATTGTCGCCGACCCGCAGCGTCGATCTTGCCGAACAAAACCTACGCGAACTGCCTACCGGCGGTCGCACGCCATTGCCTCATGCGCTGTCTTTGGCGCTGGAAACCCTGGAAAAAACCGCCATGCCGCCGTTGCTGGTACTGCTTAGCGACGGCAGGGCCAATGTTGCGCTGCACGTCGGCAACGACCCCTGGCAAGAGTCGCTAAGATTTGCCGGATTGCTTGCCGAGCGCGGCGTACCCGCGCTGGTACTCGATACCGAAAGCGGCTATTTGCGCTTGGGCAGAGCCCGCCAACTGGCGCAAGCGTTGGGCGCTGAATACCTGACGCTGGAAGAATTATCGGCGGAAAACCTGGCGCTTACGGTACGTGGGTGTATTAAATGAGGATTAGGTTATGCTGGTTCCTAAGCTCTAGCTTCGCGCGACAAGACTGGAAGCTGGGGCTTCCAAGACTGCATTCCCAAGCAGGAGCTTGGGAATGAGCGCAATATTTTATTCACCACGAAGACACGAAGAGCACGAAGAAATAAAACTTTTATCGTTCCCACGCTCCGGCGTGGGAATGCAGTTTTAGACGCTCCAGCGTCACGGAACCTGTGCAGGCATAAATGTTTTTTGCCGGCAAGCGATGTTTTGCAACGCTGGAGCATTGCGTACTGAATTCCCACGCCGGAGCGTGGGAACTATGTATGCGCGAAGCTCTAGCTTCGCGCGACAGGACTGGAAGCTGGAGCTTCCAAGACTGCATTCCCAAGCAGGAGCTTGGGAACGAGCGCAGGCACGCACAGCGTACCCTACAATTTTTCGTGCTTTTCGTGTTTTTCGTGGACAAAAACACCAATCAATAAGGAACAATTATGATTATCTGCATAGGCGCAGGCCCCGGCGACGTGGCTTATCTGACCCAGCGCGGCGCGGAGCTGGTTCGCAATGCCGACGTGGTGGCCGGATTCGATGCCGTCGTTAACGTCGTCCAAAGCCTGATTCCCGCTACCGCGCAAACCGTGCTGATGAATTATCGCGACCAGACCGAACAGCTGGCGAAAGTGGCGGCCGAACACCATGCGGGCAAGAACTGCGTCGTGGTCTTCATGGGCGACATTCATTTCAGCGGCTTCCAGTACCTGGAACGGGTCGAGCGTGCTTGCGGCCATCCGGTCGAAACCGTGCCCGGCATCTCTTCGGCGCAAATACTCGCATCGCGTGCCAAGGTTTGTTTCGACGAAACGACGTTTATCACCTTCCACCGTCGCGGCGATTTAACCCCGTTTAAGCAACATCTGGTGCATGTGCTGCAAGACCGGCGCAATGCTATCGTTATTCCCTGCCCTTGGGACGCCGCGCGCTCGTTCATGCCGCGCCATATCGCCGCTTACATGTTGGAGCAAGGCATATCGCCCGATCATCCAACCGAAGTTTGGGAGAATCTGACCCGTTCCGAAGCAGAATGGCACGGCACGCTCGCCGACTGCGCGACACAGGAATTCAGCGACATGAGCATCATGCTGATCCGCACCCGCAGTCCCATGTCCAGCCAAATTGAACCCGCAATGGAGCAATTACCGGATGCAGGCTGAAACACAACAGTTCGGCATCGTTATCGCAGGTCACGGCAGCCGCGACGCCGACGGCATCAGGGAATTCGAGCAACTGGTTGAACTGGTCAGGGAACGCGCGCCGCAACATACGGTTAGTCACGGTTACCTGGAATTCGCAGGACCGACCATCGATCAAGCGATTGCAGATCAACTCAACGCCGACGCCAAGCAAATCGTCATGGTTCCCGGCATATTGCTTGCGGCGACCCATGCCAAAAACGACATGCCCAGCGAGTTGCTGACCTTCGCGCGCGAACATCCGGCCATCGACTTTCATTTCGGCGCGCCGATGGGCTTGCATCCGTTGTTGCTGCAAGTGGTCCAACAGCGCATCGTCGAAACCGAAGCCGCATCGACGAAAACGATACGCCGCGCCGACACCTGCCTGGTGCTGGTCGGCCGCGGCACTACCGACCCCGACGCCAATGGCGAAGTCGCCAAATTCGCGCGGATGATCGAAGAAGGCATGGGTTTCGGCGCATCTTATGTGTGCTATTCAGGCACGGCCAAACCGCTGGTTGCCGACGGCCTGCGCGCCGCCGCCAAGCTGGGCTACGTGCGACTGATCGTGGCGCCGTTTTTCCTGTTCGACGGCATCTTGGTCAAGCGCATTTATGACGCCGCCGATGCGTTACAGCAGCGCGAACCCGATCTTGAAGTGCTCAAGGCCGGTTATCTCGGCGTACACCAGAACGTCGCCGATGTGCTGATCGCCAGGGCGCAGGAAGCCGTAGAAGGCCGTGCGGCGATGAACTGTTCGCTGTGCAAATACCGGGTGCAAATCGTCGGCTTTGAACAACAGGTCGGCGAGCCGCAGCGCCCTCATCATCTGCAAGTACGCGGCTTATCGGAAAAAGCAGCGGAAGCCGCGCCGGAATTTGCGCCGTATGTGCCGCATCCAATCGAAGCCGAAAGTTTCCGTATCATCGCCGCCGGGCGCGACTGGTCGATGTTTCCCAAAACGCATTTAACCGTGCTGCAACGGCTGGTGCATACCAGCGGCGATTTTAACGCCGTCGATGACATTTACTTTTCGCCGGGCGCAGTCGAAACCGGCATCCGCGCCCTGCTCCGCTGCAAGCTTGTAGTAACCGACGTGACCATGGTGCAAACCGGCCTAAAGCGCGCATTGCTCGAACAGCTCGGCATCGAAACCTGGTGCGGAGTGCATGACCGCGAAACCGCGCTGATGGCGCAAACGCAAGGCATTACCCGTTCCGCGGCAGGCATACGGCGCGCCTTCGAAAAATTCGGTAACGACATCGTGCTGTCGATAGGCGATGCGCCGACAGCGATCATGGAAGCGGTGCGCCTAATTCGCGAACACGGCTGGCGGCCGCAGCTGGTGATCGGCTTGCCGGTCGGCTTTGTCGGCACTTGCGAATCGAAAGCGGAGTTGAAACGCTGCCTGCAAGTGCCGCGCATCACCAACACCGGCACGCGCGGCGGTTCGCCGTGGGCGGCGACTGTGGTCAACGGCTTGATGATCGATGCGCTGAACCAGCTCGCAGAGCATGGTTCAAACATTGCGATGGAACGCGGATGACACGGATTTATCGTTCCCACGCTCTAGCGCTCGTCTTTATACACAAGTGTGTTTCAGGGTCGTCATACCGGCATGGATGCAGGAGGTAGAGCAACGCAGGAGCAGTTGCCGGATCCAGCACCATGGACGGTAACTTGGCGGCTCTACAGATACTTGAGTAATACGACGTTTCACCTCCTTGTGCCTGGGTTCCGGCATCCCTGCCGGAACGACGGTGTCTCGCAGAAACTTGCGTATAACGACAAGCGCTCCAGCGTGGGAATTCATCCAGCAACGCTCCTGCGTTGCTAGGCATCGATTATTGATGGAACATCTGTATACGGGACGCTGGAGCGTCCACAACGGCATTCCCACGCCGGAGCGTGGGAACGATGAAAATTAGGCTAAAAACATTTTTCACCACGAAGACACGAAGTTATATTTCTTCGTGTCCTTCGTGTCTTCGTGGTGATCGTTTTTAAATGCAAGGTTACTCGCGCGTATGAGTCAGACTGAACTTAGAGAGTTCGACCTTTCAGTCCTTGCCCCTAACGGCTTGCGGCGCGGCCGAACCACGGGCAGCTGCGCCACCGCGGCGGTTAAAGCGGCGCTGTATCTGTTGCTCTACAGCGAGCGCCGCACTCAGGTGCAGATAACGCTGCCTGACGATGCGCATTACCTGACCGTACCGATTCAGGATTGTCGTTGGCTAAATGAACATACGGTACGCGCCGAAGTGCAAAAAGACGGCGGCGATGACCCCGACAACACGCACGGGGCCACCATATTTGCCGAGGTGCGAAGGAACAATGAAAGGCAAATACGCTTTTTCGCCGGAAGCGGCGTCGGCACTGCGACTCAACCCGGCTTACGCGTAGCGGTCGGCGAACCGGCAATCAACCCGACGCCGCGCCAGATGATGCGGCAAGCGGTCGCCGACGTGTCCGGTAACGATGCAGGCTTCGACCTGACCATAGGCTGCGTGAACGGCGAAACGATTGCCAAAAAGACCTTCAACCCGAAACTCGGCATCGTCGGCGGCATATCGATACTCGGCACTTCGGGTCTGGTCGAACCCTTGTCGCTGGCGTCATGGATTGCCTCGATTGAAGTTTATGTGCGCGTCGCACTGGGCCATGATGCAAACGGCATCGCGTTGCTGCCCGGCAAAATCGGCCGCGCCTATGCCAAAAAAATACTCGGCTTGCCCGAACAACGCTCGGTGCAAATCGCCAATTTCCTGGGCGACGCGCTGGATTTTTTACAGCGGGCATTGGCCGAACAACAGCGCGATCTGGATGTGTTGTGGCTACTGGGGCATCCGGGCAAACTGGCCAAAGTGTTGGACGGCGTATGGGATACCCACTCCAGCAGGAGCGACATGGCGATGACTGTTGTCGCCCGGATCGCCGCCGAACGAAAATTCGACAGCCTTCTGGTGCAGGATCTGGAGCAGGCCAACACCGTAGAAGCGGCCATTCAGCGGTTAACCAACGAATCCAACGCGCAGGCGTTATGGACAGACATCGAACAGCGTATCGCCGCGCTCGTTCATGTCCGCGTACCTACCGTGAAAAAGGTTGAAGTGCGGCTGTTTAATTTACAAGGGGATAACTTGGGTGAAGTATAAGGGACAGCCAGGTAAGGCGTTCCGTGCGCACCTTCTTTGCAATTCTCGTTCCCACCCGTTGCGTCACTGCCATTAAGTTAAGCCTTGTAGGAGCGGGCCGCGCCCGCGATGATGGCACTATAACTCTGCAATCGCTGTGCAAATATCGCGGGCGCGGCCCGCTCCTACGGAGTGTCGATGTGCTTAACTTAATGGCAGTGACGCGCTACGTGGGAATGCCATGCAGGACGCGCTGCGTCCTGTGTTTGTGTTACCTCGTTTCCCAGACCTTACGTGCGCTCGCGGCGTAGCGCACCTTAACTGCATTCCCACGCAGCCCGTGGGAATGAGATGAACACTTAAATTTATGAGAGGAGCGGTATGAGTTTGTTAGGTACATTTTGGGGCATAGGCGTGGGGCCGGGGCCTTCCGGTTACATTCCGCTGGCCGCGGTCGAAGCGCTGCAACAAGCCGACATCGTCTATGCGCCCCGCGCGCGCAGCTCGGAAACCTCGGTGGCCTTGCAATGCTTAACGGGCATAGCCATCGCACAGGAGCGGATACGGGAAATCGAGTTTACTATGGACCCCGACCGCACGGTGCTAAGCGAACATTATGCGCAATTGGCCGAAACCATCGCCGTTGATTTACGCGCAGGCCTGAACGTGGCTTATCTGACCATAGGCGACAGTCTCACCTACTCCACTTACGGCTATATCTTGGCCGCATTGCGTGAGTATCTACCGGATTTGCCGCACCGCACCTTTCCCGGCATCACCAGTTATGCGGCGGCAGCGTCGGCGATGGGCTGGCCGTTGGGCGTAGGCAAGGAGCGCACCTTGATTCTGCCCTGCCCCGAAGATGCGGCGGCGCTGCGCCAGGACATCGAAAGCCACGACATTGTGGTGCTGATGAAGATCGGCCCACGCCTGCCCTGGGTGCTGGACTTGCTCCGTGAAATGGGCATCGCCGAACACTGCGCTTTTGCCCGCCGCATCGGCTTGGACGACGAAATGCTGGCCGACGGTGTCAGCGATTTATGCCCGACCTCGGCAATGGGCTATCTGGCTACTTTATTAATCCGCAAAACACCCAGAGAGAGAAGGCATTCATGAACCTAGAAATATCATTTTGTCCACGAAAAACACAAAAAGCACGAAAATGTTCAGTAACATATAAGACTGCGGATCATCACCCAAAGACTGACTGGCTGACTCAACACACGAATAATGATTTATTTCGTGTTTTTCGTGGATCAATAGAGGCTTTAGGATGAAAGTATATTTTATCGGCGCAGGCCCCGGCGCTTCCGATCTGATCACCTTGCGCGGCGCGAATATTCTCGGTCGGGTCGGCATGGTGCTGTACGCCGGGTCATTGGTGCCTACCGACATGTTGCAGCATTGCCGCCCCGACGCCGAACTGATCGACACCGCCAAGCTCGACCTTGAACAACAGGAGGCCTGCTACCGCCGCGCTCAGCAAGACGATTGCGATGTGGCGCGCCTGCATTCCGGCGACCCGGCCATTTACGGAGCGACCGCCGAGCAAATGCGCAGGCTCGATGCCTTGGGCATAGACTACGAAATTGTGCCGGGGGTGTCCTCGTTCACCTCGGCGGCGGCGGCCATTAAAGCCGAGCTGACCAAGCCGGAAGTCTCGCAAACCGTGATCCTGACCCGCGTTTCCGGCCGCGCCTCCGCGGTGCCTGAGCTGGAATCGATTGCGCGATTGGCCGAATACCAAGCGACGATGTGCATCTTCCTGTCCGGGCCGCATTTGAAAAAAATAGTCGCCGACCTGCGCCTGCATTACCCGGACGACACGCCGGTGGCGCTGGTGTATCGGGCAACCTGGCCGGAAGAGCGGTCTTACCAGGGCACTTTGGGCGTCATCCTTAAAGAAACCAAGAAAAGCGAGTGGAACCTGACTACGATGTTATTGGTAGGCAAAGCGTTGGGGCGCGGCGAACAAACCGAATCCAGTTTGTATTCCAAGGACTTCACGCATATCTTCCGCGTCGTGAACAAGAAAAAAACATGATCCACGAAAATCACGAAAAAAACATATTGTTGAACTTTTCGTGTTTTTCGTGGCTTTCGTGGACAATTTTTATAAGTTCTCTGCTGAAGTTAATATATATGTTGGATAAAAGAAGTCTACAGCATGACTGATTGCGGCATCTGGCTGGTGCGGACGGAAAGCGAAGCCTTAGCCTTGGCGCTGCAAAAACAACTGGGCGGCGTGCTGTATCGGCCCTGGCTCGATACGGCTGTATCCCAGAAACAGCAGTTTGCCGACGCCTACCGCAAGCATCCGCAATGGCTCATGATCGCCGCCGGCGGCATCGCGGTGCGCTTTCTCGATGGATTACCGCAGGACAAGCATAGCGACCCCGCAGTCGTAGTACTGGACGAAGCGGGACGTTTCGCGGTGTCGCTGTTGGCCGGTCATGAAGGCGGCGCCAACCGTTTGGCTTACCGCGTCGCCAATGCAATCGGCGCGGTGCCGGTCATCACCACGGCGACCGAAGCCTTGAAACCGTTGGTGGTCGGTATCGGTTGCCGCAAAGGCGTCGCAGTCCAACAAATCGCCGCCGCCGTAAGACAGGCATTGGGCGGGCGGCAGTTAAACGAAGTGCGCGAAATAGTCACCATAGATTTAAAGGCTAACGAACCGGGCTTGCTGGAGTTTTGCGAACTGCACGATTTGCCGTTGCGCGTCTTGGCGAGTTCAACAGTGGCGGAACGCCCCTGGGTAACAAAGCCATCGGATTGGGTGCAACAGAATGTAGGCTTGCCGGGCGTATGCGAACCCTGCGCGTTGATCGCCGGTTCGCGCGGTCGGTTGATCGTGCCGAAAATGGCTTTAGATGGCGTAGCCGTGGCCATCGTTGAAGATACGTTGATGTGATTTATCGCGTCTCTACGCTTCATTATCGTTCCCACGCTCCGGCGTGGGAACACAGTGGCGGACGCTCCAGCGTCCCGCAACGCTGGAGCGTTACGGACTGAATTCCCACGCCGGAGCGTGGGAACTATTATTTCGCTGGTTCCCCAAGCTCTAGCTTGGGAACCAGCACAGCAACATGAAAAATTCACCACAAATACGTGAAGAAATAAAACTTCGTGTCCTTCGTGCCTTCGTGGTGATAATTTTTAAATATTACAAACTAAATAATCAGTGGATAAAAGAATGAAAGGTGTTTTAAATTTAGTTTCGGTAGGTCCGGGATTTAGCGATTTGATCGTCCCGCGCGCCGAAGCGGCATTGCGGGATAGCGATGTCATTGTGGCTTATGAGTTGTATTTGCGCTGGATTGAGCCGTGGATAAGCGGCAAGGAAATCCACATGCCGCCGCTGACCCAGGAACGCGAACGCGCTTTGTTGGCGATTGAAAAAGCCCGCGGCGGCGCTAAAGTCGCACTGATTTCCAGCGGCGACATCGGCATTTATGCGATGGCGGCGCTGGCTTTCGATGAAATGCGCGAAGACGATGATTATCAAGTCAATGTGATACCCGGCATCACCTCCGCCAACGCCTGCGCCTCGTTATTAGGCTCGCCGTTGTCGCACGATTTTGCCACGCTGAGCCTGTCCGATCTGCTATGCCCCTGGGACTGGATTGAGCAGCGCGGACGGCATATCGCCCAGGCCGACCTCGCCTGTGTGTTGTACAACGTGCAAAGCGCCGGTCGTCAGGAAGGCGTCTACCGCATCCTCAATATCATGCTCGAATCAAAATCGCCGAAGACATTGTGCGGCGTGATACATAACGCTTATCGGCCCGGCCAGAAAGTCAGCATTCATCATCTGGAAGACTTGCTGTCGTTGCAGTTCGATATGCTGACCACGATCGTGATCGGCAACCGTTTTACCCAGCGCAAGCGCGGCTTTATTTTTACGCCGCGCGGCTACAATAACTGGGACGCACCCGCGGAACAACCGGCTGTCGATGAACTGCCCGGGCATGCGCTATGGGTTTTTTCCGGCACCAGCGACGGCAATGCATTGGCCAACGAATTGGCGCTGCAAGGCTATCCGGTCGTGGTATCCGCCGCGACCGAATACGGCGGCGAGGTTGCCGCCCAACATTGTTCGGGCGTGTCGGTTTGGGCCGGGCATCAGGGCGTTGAAGCGCAAAGACAGGCGCTGACTCAAAATCAGGCGCGGGCCATTGTCGATGCAACGCATCCTTACGCCAGCCTGATCTCGGAACAATTGATGCGTTTGTCGCAGAGCTTGAATATTCCCTACCTGCGCTATGAACGGCCCAGCGCCTATGGCATGGCTGTTAACTTAAGCAATGTAAAGCCCTCTCCGGAGGGAGAAGGCGCCTATTCAACCGAGAATCGATGCGACTCTACGGAACAAGCCGCCGAACAAGCCATCGCCCTCGGATCGCGTATTTTCCTGACCACCGGCTCCAAGGACTTGGCTACCTTTTTACAAGTGCAGGGCGCAGCCGGACGCGAGTGGTTTGTCCGGCTAACGCCCGAGCCTGAACTCATCCAAAGGGCCATCGATCTGGGCGTGCCGCGCAGCCGTATTTGCGCGATGCAAGGACCGTTCTCTGAAGCGTTCAACACCGCCTTGTGGCGGGATTTGAACATCGATTGCGTGATCACCAAGGATTCCGGCGATGCAGGCGGCTATAACGCCAAAGTAACGGCGGCGCAGGCGCTGAATATCCCGCTGCTGGTAATCAAGCGCCCGAAACTTGACTATCCTTTCGCCGCCTCAAGTTTCGATGCGGTATTGCGGCAATTACAGGCATGGAATATCAACGCATGATTCCAGTCACCCTCGTTACCGGCTTTCTCGGTTCCGGTAAAACCACCTTGCTGAGCAGCCTGATTAAAAATCGGCAAACTCGCCGCCTTGCTTTATTGATTAACGAGTTCGGCGAGATTTCCATCGACGGCGCGCTGATTAACGGCTGTGTTGGCGGCGATGAACAGCTGCGAATTTATGATTTCCCTTACGGCCTGATTGCCTACGGCGATGATCAACACTTTATCCCGACCCTACAGGCTATCGCCGAGCGCCGAGCCAATGTCGATCACGTGTTGATAGAAACCTCGGGGCTTGCCTTGCCGACAGCGGTCATGGAACTATTGCAAACGCCCGAACTGGCAAAGGATTTTATCCTCGATGCGACGTTGGCCGTAGTGGATACGCCGTTGCTGCTGTCCGACCAGTTTGATCGCGACCTGAATGCCGACGGTCCGCATGCGGCCGTCGCAGATTCGGTCGCAACCTTGTTTGAACGGCAACTCGAATATGCCGATGTCGTGGTATTAAACAAAATCGATGCGCTGGATGAGGATGCCTTGCTGCTCGCCGAGCAACGCGTCCGCGACCGTGCGCCGAACGTGCGCTTCCTCGAACTCGCCTATAACGCGCAGTTGGATATTCGGCTTGCGCTCGGTTTGCGTTTGCACCAACCGAGCTTTAGCGCACACAACCACCGGTTTACGCCGTTGGCAGCCATGCCCGGCTCCGGTACGCCGACCTTGGCGAGTCATGCGCGACTGAACGGTCACGCCCATTCCGGTTTGGCGGGCCACTGTCACGGACTGACAACGCACAAACATTTTCATGAACAGGATCCGGGCTGGCTGTCATTCGTACTGCGCAGTTCCGAGCCGCAGCATCCGGAAACGCTGAAACAGGCATTGATCGAACTCGCTAAAGCGGAACCGTTGTTGCGCGTCAAAGGCTTTATATCCGCGTCCGATCAGGCTGTTCTTGTGCAGGGCGTTCGTACTCGGGTGACGATAAGCGCCGACGCCGCTAAACCATTTACACCTGAATCCGAACTGGTTTTTATCGGTTATCACCTGAACCGCAATACAGTGGCGGCGCTGTTATCCGAATTGACAGAAACGGGGTGGCAATGAAGCACCGTTACTTAACTCCCACTGATTTTGCCTTTGGAGTGCAGGCTTTGCCTGCAAGCTTCCTCTCGTTCCCACGCGCCGCGTGGGAATGCATTACCGGACGCGCATCCGAGCGGGACGGAGATTGCACCCCCGTCCCTACCGTTTTCGATAACGACTGCCATATCTTCATCCGTCAAACGTTTCGGACGGGGTTGCAAACCCCGTCCAGCCACAGAAAAAAGCTCCCTGTCCTGCGCGCTAGTTCCCAAGCTCCTGCTTGGGAATTCAGTACGGGAAGCTCTAGCTTCCCGGCTCGCAAAGCTGGAGCTTTGCTCACTGGGTTCCCAAGCGGGAGCTTGGGAACCAGCGTATCTCTTAACTTAATGGCAGTGACGCAGAGCGCGGGAACGAGACCACAATGAAATTCTCCAGTTCGCGACCACGGCCTTGCCCCGCCCTATTCATCACCGCGCCCGGTTCCAATCACGGCAAGACCACCGTCACCGCCGCGCTGGCCCGCTATCATGTGGAACAAGGCCGCAAAGTCCGGGTGTTTAAATCCGGCCCCGATTTTCTCGACCCGATGATACTCGAACGCGCTTGCGGCCTGCCGGTACATCAACTCGATCTGTGGATGACGGGCGAAACCGAATGCCGGCGCTTATTATACGAAGCGGCGCTGGAGGCCGATTTGATTTTGATCGAAGGCGTGATGGGCTTGTTCGACGGCGAACCTTGCAGCGCCGATCTGGCCGAATTATTCGCGGCTCCGGTGCTGGCGGTGATTGATGCGGCCGGCTCCGCTCAAACGCTGGGCGCGCTTGCCTATGGCCTCGCCAACTATCGACCTAATCTATTATTTGCCGGTGTTTTAGCCAACAACGTCGCCAGCCCGCGGCATAACGACATGATCCTGCAAGGCATGCCCCCTGATCTGCATTATTTTGGCGGGATTCCTCGCGATACTCGCTTTGTATTGCCGGAGCGGCATTTGGGTTTGGTCCAGGCTGAAGAAGTGCTGGATCTCGAATCGCGAATCTCAGCCGCGGCAACGGCGATTAGCGAAACCGGGCTGGCGACCTTGCCGAAGGCGGTGTCATTTACAGCGCCCAAACAGGAAGCGCCGCCGCAATTGCTTGCCGGTCTTTGTATCGGCATAGCCCGCGATACAGCGTTTTCATTTATTTACGCCGCCAATCTGGATACGCTGCGGGCGATGGGCGCGACGCTAAGGTTCTTTTCTCCGCTTGCGGATACCGCGCTGCCCGATGTCGACAGTATTTACCTGCCGGGCGGCTATCCGGAGCTGCATTTGCAAACGCTACAGGATAATCAGGCAATGAAGGAGGCCTTGCAAACGCATTTCCAACAAGGCAAGCCGATTTATGCCGAATGCGGCGGCATGTTGTATTTGCTGGAATCGATCGAAGATAAGGCCGGAAATCGCGGTGAAATGGTTGGCCTATTGCCGGGCCATGCCGTCATGCAAAACCGCCTGAAAGGCTTGGGCTTTCAATCTGCGCCGATGCCCGGCGGCGTATTGCGCGGCCATACTTTCCACCACTCGCTGATCGAAACGCCGCTGGTTCCTGTCGCCTTTGGCGAGCGCGTCCATAACACTTCGGCAGGGGAAGCCATTTATCGGCTAAACCGCTTAACAGCCAGTTACCTGCACTGTTATTTCGCTTCAAATCCCACGGCCGCGGCGCAATTATTTTCCTGATTAGTAAGATGCTTCAGCTAGCGCCGTCATACTGGCATGGATGCCAGTATCCAGTCACATGGATGTGAAGGTATGACTTGGCATAATGCCTAAATCGGATACGGGTGCCGTGGATAGTCACCATCCCTGGCTCTGGATTCCGGCATCCATGCCGGAATGACGAAGTTTTTTGCGTTAGCTGAAGCATCTTTATAATCAGGATTGTTTTTGCCGGGTACGGTGCAAAAAGGCATGCCGAATCCGACCTAGCCAACATTCCCAGGCTTAAAATTCTTCCCAACCGCCGCTGTCTACAGACTGAGGATCCATTTTGACTAAACGTCCCACGGCGACACGGGCCGTTTCAGTTATATTGGCATAGGGTTCTGTGGAGGAGCTGTCCTCATCCCCCATTTTAAAGTGCGTTACCGTAACCGTCAGATGCTGAGTCTGTTCTTCCAACGATGCTGCGGCAGCTGTAGCTTGTTCTACCAACGCCGCGTTTTGCTGGGTTACATCATCCATCTGGCAAATAGCCAGATTCACTTGTTCAATCCCGGCAGTCTGTTCAACAGAAGCGGCGCTGATCTCGGACATGATGGCAGTAACGCCGCGGATAGCGTTAACGATGTCTTCCATGGTGCTTCCTGCTTGGGTGACCAGCTTGCTGCCGTCCTCGACCTTCTCAACCGAATCGCCAATCAGATTCTTGATTTCCCCGGCAGCGGATGCAGCGCGTTGCGCGAGACTGCGCACTTCTCCGGCGACCACGGCAAAGCCCCGTCCCTGTTCTCCGGCACGGGCCGCTTCTACCGCGGCATTAAGCGCGAGTATATTGGTCTGGAAGGCAATGCCGTCTATCACGGCAATAATCTCGACCACCTTGCGCGAGGATTCATTGATCGCTTCCATCATTTTTACAACTTGGTCAATCACTGTGACGCCCTTGCCTGCGATACTCGATGCGCTCACGGCGAGCTTACTGGCATGTTTGGCATTATCGCTATTCTGATGCACCGTTAAGATCAGCTTTTGCATGCTGTCGGAGGTTTGTTGCAAACTGGCGGCCTGCACTTCGGTTCGGTGTGATAGCGACGTGTTGCCGTGTGCGATTTCTTTAGCCGCTCTGTGAATTGATTCGGCGACATCCTTGATCTGACCGATAGTATCCTTGAGTTCATCCACTGTGGAATTGGCATCCTCTTTAAGTTGCCCGAAGGTGCCTGAATAATGATTGATAATCTTTTCAGTCAAATCGCCGTGGGATAAGGCATTGAATACCCGTACCGTTTCATTGAGGCCGCTTTCGCTGGTTTGCATCAGTTGATTGATCGATTCGCTCAGCTCGCGGTAAAAACCGGTCTTGCCCTGCATAACGATACGCTGGGTAAAATCCCCCATAACCGCTGCGACCAAAATAACGGCTACTTCTTTTTCCACCGTGACCTCATCGGTGCGATCCTGCCATTCTGCCACCGAACCGATGCATTTGCCTTCAGGAGTGACCACCTGACTGATAATGACCTCCATAGATCGACCGGCCAAATCGACACTGACCGTGCTGGCGCCGGTAGTAGAATTAACATACAGCTCCTTATGCGTGAAGGGCTTGTGAAAACGATCGAGATTGAGTCCGATCAGATTGGCGGAGCAGAAATTCGGCAACACGGTGCGAATACCTGCTTCGGCTTGGTCGAACATGCGGCCCACCGATTTATTGACGTAAATAACATTACGATCATTGTCGGCAAGAATTACGCCGGTACTGACGTTATCCAATGCAATTTTGACATGAAGGTGTTCGTCAGCAATCCGTTTAGCTTCCGCGACATCGAAGCCCAGCTTGATCTGCATAGCTTTGAGAGCCGCCATGACATTGCTGATTTCGTCCATGCCTTTAATTTCGAAAACATTATTGTAATTACCCTGAGCAATTTGACCAAAATGGCGAATAGTGACATTAAGCGGGCGCACGATGGACCGCAACAAAGAGAAACTCAACCACAGAGCCAGTAAAATGCCTAATGAGATCAATATGCTGGCAATTTCGCGCGTGCTGTAATAACGGACCTGACCGGCCTCGAATTCCTGTTTGGCGATCACCACCTGCAATTGCAATAGTTTCTGAATACCCTCGGCAACCGGTTCGTAAAGAGGGTTGACTTTATCCTCAATAATCTTGCCGGCCAGCGCGCTATCATTACTGCGTAACGCCGAGATAGCGGGTTGCAAGCCTTGCGTGACAAAACGATTTTTATCGCCCGCGACCTTATCGGCCAGATTTTTTTCATCGGGACTCAACGCGTTTTCAATGTAGGCATCCCACGTCCTGGCGATGACGGCGTTGTTTTGTTCTACTTCGGCAAGATTTTTACGAATCAGTTCAGGGTTAGCGTTGAACAGGCTGGAGGCGATGCGCAACCGATTCGTCAGCAGCAGTTTTTGAACCTGGAAAATCTGATTCGAGGGCAGCAGGCGATTATCATGAACGTTACGCAAATCCTCGCTATTTTTGCTCATACCGAGGAGTCCCATGCCGCCGACTACCAATAACAATATTGACATGATGGCAATGACCATCAATAAACGGGCTTTGATGCTAAGATTTTTTGATGAAGGACGCCTGCCCAATAGTGTATTTTTGAGAACTTTTCCGTTCTCGATCCTTAAGTTACCCGCCTCGCCTTCGCGAAACTTCCGGTAGGCCTCAACGACCTCTGCAATCTGCTGTTGGCTGGGTTTGATACGGACCGACATATAACCGGCCAGCTCATTATCTTCATAATAGGGTGTAACATTAGCCAGCACCCAATAAAAATCGCCATTCTTACAGCGATTCTTGACTACCCCGGTCCACGGACGCCCCGCTTTCATCGATTTCCATAAATCTTCAAAAACTTCTTCGGGCATATCAGGATGGCGAATTATATTGTGCGGCGCGCCCAGTAGCTCTTCCTTGGTAAATCCGCAAATTTGGATAAAATCCTCATTTGCGTAAGTAATAATCCCCTTTAGGTCGGTCTTGGTAACAATGGAATCAGTCTCTGTAAGAGCATGTTCAACATTGGTGATCGGCATATTAATTTTCATGGGGCTTTTCTTGGAAATAAAACAAATAAATTTAAAATTTTGCGAGGAACGGGGGTGAAACGCTATATATAATCAATAGCCGCAAAGAACGCCGCGTTCGCACAAAATCGCAAACGCGGCGTTCTTTGCGGATGATTAATCTACTTAAGTTTTATGAGTTAAACATACAGATTCTTTTTGAGTTTAAGCAGTCCGATTGCGTTACCAAAAGCCGTAACCCAACAGACCAAACAATTATCAAATTAACGATTATCCACTTTAAAGAACGCCATGACCTGTTGCAGTTGCATGGCTTGACCGCTCAGCTCTTCCGCGGTGGCGGCAAGCTGCTCGGAACCCGAGGCATTTTGTTGCGCGGCCTTATCCAGTTGGCCGACCGCATCGCTGATCTGGCCGATGCCTTGCGCCTGCTCTTCGGAAGAGGCGGTAATCTCTTCGACCAAATCCGCGGTTTTCTGGATATTAGGCACCATTTTTTCCAGCAGGATACCGGCGTCTTCGGCAATCTTGACGCTGTTTTTCGCCAGGCTATTGATTTCCTGTGCGGTTACCCGGCTGTTTTCCGCCAGCTTTCTGACTTCGGCGGCAACGACGGTAAAGCCCTTGCCGTGCTCGCCGGCCCGCGCCGCTTCAATCGCCGCATTCAGCGATAATAGATTGGTTTTGTAAGCTATATCTTCGATTAAACTGATTTTATCGGCGATTTCTTTCATCGCCTCTACGGTGCGTTTGACCGCTATGCCTCCATTAGCGGCTTCTTCCGCCGCCGTGGTCGCCATGCTGTTGGTTACTTTGGCGTTATCGGCGTTTTGTTTTACCGACGCGCTCAACTCCTCAATGGAGGACGTAGTTTGCTCAACGCCTGAAGCCTGCTCGGTCGCGCTTTGGCTGATAGACTGGGCGGTCGCGCTGATTTCCTGCGAGGCGTTACCCAAAGCATCGGAATTGGTGCGCACTTGTTGCACAACACTGCTGAGCTGATCGCGCATGGTTTGCAGCGCACTGGCCAAGACGCCGATCTCGTCTTTCTGGTCAATATCGATGTGCGCGGTAAGATCGCCTTCCGATAGCGATTCGGCAAATTTAACACCCAAAATAATCGGTTTGGTGATCATGGAAGCCAAAAACAACGCGATGATAATGCCCAACACGATCGACAGAATAATAGTGCCGATAATAATTTTATTGGCTTCGTCAACCAATTGCTCGGCTACGCTACGCGCAGCGCCCAACTGTGCATAGCCGGCGCCTTCCGCATCTTGCGCCTGCTTGATGACATTGCCGCCCAAACTCGCCATATCCGCCAAAATAGCTTTCAGTTTATCGTCGTTTTCTATCCAAGTCTTGGCTGACTCGGTGTAATCTCGCGTACTATTACGCATATCTGTAACATACTTGATCCCCTCTTCGCTAAAGAGAACTTTTTGCAACTCGTCATACATGGCCATTAATTCCGGCAATAAAACTTCCATGTTTTTCCAAGCCTCACGATCCTTGTAATTAACTTCTTCCTTTTCCTCGCGCATGATTGTCATCGCTTTAACGGAGATGTTAGCCGTGAGGATGTAACGCTGAACAAACTGATCAAGCTCCTGACCGCTCACGCCTTTTTTCATCGCCTCGCTGTAGAGAGTTGTCTGCCTTTTGAGCATTTTATCGGCTGCATTGGCTACGGCCTCACCCTTTTCTACCATCTCCGCCACGGCTTTCTTGTTCGCCTTCAACGCCGCAACCCCCGCCCTGTATTTCTCGGCGTACTGAGCAGCGCCTTCTCTTGCGGTTTTCGATTGCGTCAATAACTCGGTATTCTTGTATTGCTTTGCTATTGCATCCACCTTGTCCAGATAGCCCATCAAATCCTTGACGTTCTGTTCGGCGCGCTGGTGAACCTCATCCTTTTCCTGCAATAAGTAATTTTTTTCTTCCATAATGGTCGCCAGCGCCATGCGCTCGACGCCGGTTGCGTATTCAACCGCTTTGCCGTTGTTGTCGGTAATTCCGAACAACGAGTCCGATACCCTGCCGATGTAAATTTTTGACAGCATGCCAAAGCCGCAAGTAATCAGCACCAACAGCAAGGCTCCGGTCAATATCTTGGTTTTTATGCTTAAATCTTTTACGTTCATAAATTAATGAATCCTTGTCTGGGTTAATCAGTTTAGTGCAGAAAAACTGGTTTCTTTGCTTACATTGCCGTTTTCATAATCGGCAACTTGTTTAAGCTGGGATAATTCTTTTATCGAAAGTACGCGATTGATATTCAACAAAATAATAAATTCGTCACCCACTCGTCCCATCGACTGGATAAAATCAGTCCGAATATCGGCGCCAAAATCAGGCGGCGGCATAATATTCGCCTCGGGGATTTCCAAAATTTCATCGACGGCATCGACTAACATACCCAGCAGCTGGGCATCCTCGTTATATTCGACCTGCACCAGCACAATACAACTGCGCTTGGTTATCTCGCTGCTTTTCCGGCCCAGCCGCGCCGATAAATCGATTACCGGAACGACATTGCCGCGCAAATTGATAACGCCGCGTATGTAGTCGGGCGTCATCGGCACGTCGGTAATGGTGTTGATTTCGATGATTTCTTTGACGTCTAAAATGCTGATAGCCAGATCTTCGCTGCCTGCCTGAAAAGTCAGATACTGGCGTAGTTGATCCTGAGCGGCTAACTCGGTTTTATTGTCTTTGTTATGTATTAGTTGATTCATGGTTCGATACGCCTGTCAAAATCGTTCAAAATCATTCTCGTTAAATTCAGGTTTGGCTCCGCCCGCCTTGCTAACCGGTCCCGGTTTCGGCTTTACAGTAGACAACCCGGTTGAAGCCGAACGAGAAACTGTTTTTTTGTGGGCTGTTTTGTTTAACGGCATCTGTTTGCCGAATTGACTCGGTTGCCCTTTAGTTGCGCGGCTTTGACGTGCATCCACTGTAAAGAACGACATAGCTTGTTGCAGTTGCATGGCTTGACCGCTCAGTTCTTCCGCGGTGGCGGCAAGCTGCTCCGAACCCGAGGCATTTTGTTGCGCGGCTTTATCCAGTTGATTAATCGCGTCGCTGATCTGGCCGATGCCTTGCGCCTGTTCTTCTGAAGATGCGGTGATTTCTTCGACCAAGTCTGCCGTTTTCCGAATATTAGGCACCATTTTTTCCAGCAGGGTTCCCGCCTCTTCGGCAATCTTGACGCTGTTTTTAGCCAGACTATTGATCTCTTGCGCCGTTATCCGGCTGTTTTCCGCAAGCTTTCTGACTTCGGCGGCAACGACGGTAAATCCTTTGCCATGCTCGCCGGCCAAGGCGGCTTCAATCGCGGCATTGAGCGATAGCAAATTGGTTTTATAGGCAATATCTTCAATCAGGCTGATTTTTTCGGCAATTTCCTTCATCGCCTCTACCGTGCGTTTCACCGCGATGCCGCCATGAGCGGCTTCTTCCGCGGCCGTCGTCGCCATGCTATTGGTTGCTTTGGCATTGTCCGCATTTTGTTTGACTGAGGCATTCAACTCTTCAATGGATGTTGTCGTTTGCTCAACGCCTGAAGCCTGTTCGGTCGCGCTTTGGCTGATGGCTTGAGCGGTCGCGCTGATTTCCTGCGAGGCGCTGCCTAAGGCATCGGAATTGAGGCGAACTTGTTTCACGACGCCGCTAAGCTGGTCGCGCATGCCGGCCATAGCTTGGGCCAAAACGCCGATTTCATCATCCTGCTTAAGGTCAATGTGGGCGGTAAGATCGCCTTTTGCCAATGACTCCGTAAACTGTTGCATGGACGATAGCGAGCGAAAAACACCGCGAATCAGTAAAAAGCCGATAACCGTCGACAACGACAAACCCACTACCAACAGCACTATTGAAATAAAACGAGTATCTTCATAGCGCGCTTGAGCGGCATCGTATTGTTGTTTGGCAACATCGAGCTGTAACTGCATCAGCGCATTTATGCCGTCTCTAACCGGTACGAATAATGGGCGTACAGCTTCTTTGATATTTTTTTCTACTGCCTCGCTATTGCCGGCAACCAGATACTCCATAGTGGGATTTAAGCCTTCAACGACAAAGCGTTTACGATCCTTTGCAAACTGGTCGGCCAGCTTCTTTTCTTCCTCAGTCAGCGTGGTTGCCATGTATGCATCCCATAATCGGGTAATATCCAGTATATTTTGCCTGACACGCTCGATATTTCTCTGGTCTTCTCCCTTGAATACCAAACTGTTGACCATTGCGATGCGATTATCCAGTAATTTTGTATTGATCTCGGACAGCTGCCCCATCGGAATAGTGCGATCGGCATAAACGGTGAGCAAGCCTTCATTGGCTTTTTGCATCCCGTTCAATCCAAGTATCCACAGTGTGACAGACAGCAAGGACATAAGCCCCACGAGTATAATCAAACGGGCTTTAATGGTTTTTAATATATTCAATGTCCCCAGGGCTGTTTTTTTAACGATTTTCCCGTCCTGGATTTTCAAATTGCCTGCTTTGCCTTCGCGAAACTTTCGATAGACATCGGCAGCCTCTACAACTTGCTTTTGGCTGGGTTTGCTGCGCACCGATATATAGCCGATCAGATTATTGTTTTCATACAACGGGGTAACATTAGCCAGCACCCAATAAAAATCGCCGTTTTTACACCGATTCTTAACTATCCCGCACCATCGGCGCTCTGCTTTTAACGATTTCCAAAGATCCTCGAAAGCTTCAACCGGCATGTCGGGATGGCGGACTATATTATGCGATGCTCCGATCAGATCTTGCTGGGTAAACCCGCTGATTCGGATAAACCCATCGTTAGCATAGGTAATCCTTCCTTTCAGGTCGGTCTTGGTGGTAATGGAATCAGTCTCTGTAAGAACATGTTCAACATTAGTGATTGGCATGTTAATTTTCATAAGGCGTTCTCTTAGATAGAAATGGAACTTAAATCATTTAAAAACTTTCAGAAACTGAATATCAACCAGTCGTTGCTAAAGCCAAAGTATGATTCACCCGTTTTTTTGCATGTTGGATAAGCCCCTGCACGTCGAGAATTAGCGCAACATCGCCACTGCCCAATACAGTCGCGCCGCCAATTCCATTAAGATTTTCAAATAGTTTTCCGAGCGGCTTGATGACGGTTTGATTTTCACCGTGCAACTCATCCACTACAAAACCCGCTTTTGCCTCGCCAAAACGCACTACAACCAAGCTTTCCCGCTGTGTACGAGCGTGCTTTTTATCTTTATGAAAAAAATCGCCCAAGCGCAGATAGGGTAAAACTTGCCCCCGTAAATTGACATAATGCTGAACTTCGTCAATTTGCCATTGATCGCTGCTCATTTCGACGCATTCCTCAACCATGCTTAGCGGGATGATGTAGCGTTCTTTTTGCGCTTCCACCATGAATCCATCAATAATCGCAAGCGTTAGCGGCAGATGTATGGTTACCGTGGTGCCTTGCCCCAATTCGCTATCGACCGAGACGCTGCCGCGTAACGCCTCGATATTGCGCTTGACCACGTCCATGCCGACGCCCCGGCCGGACAGATTGCTGGCCTGTTCTTTGGTACTTAGGCCGGGCTCAAAAATAAGGTTGTAAATTTCGTTCTTGCTGAGTACTTGATCGGGTTTAATCAGGCCCTTGGCTACCGCTTTGGCGACGATTCTTTCCGGATCCAGGCCTTTTCCGTCATCGCTGATCTGGATCACGATACGCCCCGAGTCATGATAGGCATTAAGCTGTATGGTGCCTTTTTCAGGCTTGCCTGCCCGTAGTCGCTCTGCGGGTGTTTCGATGCCGTGATCGAGCGAATTGCGCACCAGATGGGTCAGCGGGTCGTTGATTTTTTCGACCACGGTTTTATCCAGTTCGGATTCGCCGCCGGTGATTTGCAGTTGAATTTGCTTGCCCAATTCCTTGCTGACGTCATGCACTACGCGTTGGAAGCGTGTAAAAGTCTCGCCGATTTGCACCATGCGCAATTGCAAGGCGGTGTCGCGTATATCTTCGACCAGATGGCTCATGGTCGAGGCGACATCGTCGACATCGGATAAGCCGTGCTTATCGACCATCAAGCGCATCGCCGCGCCTGAAATCACCAGTTCGCCGACCAGGTTTATCAGATAACCCAGTTTGGCGGCATCGACCCGGATGTAATTGGATTCCTTGTTGATTTTTTGTTTAACCGCTTCTTGCTTTTTAAGCGCCTGTTCGATGACCGGTTGCTGCAAAATATTTTTTTCGAGCAACATTTCTCCGAGAGGTTTGGCCTCTTCTTTATCCTCGTCGCGCTGTTCGTTAAGAGTGAGCGCGACTTCTTTTTCAGTTAAGGCCCCAATCTCGATCAGCATTTCGCCTAAGCGTTTAACTTGATCTTCCGGCATATTGGCCAACAACAGCAAATAGTGTTCCTGTCTGGAATTGGGCGGCAAAATATGAATATCGCAATCGTCTTCGGCAAACTCAAACACGTCTTCTATGGTTTTTTTGTCGGCGCTGCTGTTAAAAGCTATTTTAAAATTCAGATAACAGTCTTCAGGGTTCATATCCTCGAAACGGGGAATCGTCGGCATGGTAATAATCACTTCGCTGATTCTACCCAAGGTTTGCAGATAACGAATAAACGACAACGGATCCATGCCGTTTCGTAATGCGTTCTGCTTGAAAGACAAACTGATTACCCAATTGTCGCTACTGTCCGACGTGTTGGGATCAACTTCAAAATGATCGGCTTGTTCATCTTGGGTCGAGCGCATGCCTCCGGCGGCTTGGCCTATTAATTGGGCAATCAACGCCTGACTTTGTTGTTGCAGCGCTTCCGGCAACGGTTCGCCCTCGTTAAAAAGAACGTGCTGTATTATCTGTGCCGTGTGATCTTTGCAGGCCAATAAAACCGAGATAAGTTCTGCGTCAATCTCGCGCTCGCCGTTTCTAACCCGGTCTAATACGGTTTCGGCCTCATGGGTGAAGGCGACTACATCGTCAAAACCGAATAGTCCCGAGGATCCTTTAATGGTATGCATGGCACGAAAAATACTGTTGATGCAATCGGCATCGACAGACGCTACTGCCAAGCCTAGCAACGCTTCTTCCATCGCCGCCAGCAATTCGTCAACTTCCTGGGAAAAGGTTTCCAAGGCGGGATTTATATCGCTCATGATTTTTTCCAATTAGCGGGAATAACAATGGGATCGCCAAAGTACATGCCGAGTTTAAGCAGCTCGAAAATCTCGATCACCGCTTCGCTATGCCTAAGCAAGCGTAGGGTAAAGCTGCGTTTTTGCGCTTCCGCCTTTAGCAACAGCAACAATTGCAAACCTGCGCTGTCTATTTCGGTAACCGCCGATAAATCAAGTTGCAACTCCCGGGTATCGGCATGGCAGTAGCCTAACAGGGTTTCTTTTAGCGACTGTGCGTTATAGATAGTCATGTCATCCATAATAGGCACACACAGTATCCCGTCGTTTTTATCGGCTTTCTCGGTCATGACGTTTCTCAAATAAGTGATAGGATTAAGGAAGCACTAATTTGGCGACGGCCGCGAGTAAAATAGGCGGCTGGAAGGGTTTGGTCACCCACGCTTTAGCGCCGGCTTCTTTGGCCGCGCGTTTTTTATCCTCTTCCATTTCTGTGGTCAGCATAATGATCGGAGTGAATTTATAATTGTCGAGCTGTTTAACCGCTTTAACAAAGGCAATGCCGTCCATAACCGGCATATTAATATCGCTGACAATAAGATGAATTTTAACGCCGTTCAGCTTGCCTAATGCATCCTTGCCGTCAGAGGCCTCGATTACATCGTATCCTGCGCCTTTAAGTGCAATTCCGACCACCTGCCGCATTGAAGCGGAGTCATCCACGATCATAATTGTTTTTGCCATAAGTAAAAGCCTGCCTTTATATCTATTAAAAAAAAGTTAATTCGTCCGAGCTGTCCTGTACATGATCAGGCCTCGAGCTAACCGATTTGTAGTTTTCTTCTATATGCTCTACGGCTTCATCGACCCGGAGCATATTGCCGTCGCGGTTACTGCCTTGTTGTTGTATCTTTTCAATGGTTTTTTGCAGATTCAGCAAGTTATTTTCGACTTGCATTAATATTTGACTCACGCGATCCTGAAACTGCAAGGCGACCAACACGTTATTGATCTCGCCGCGGATTTGCTCGGCATTGTTTCTGAGCGCGCAGGCGTCGTCGCGATAATGGGCCAAAGCCTGACTCAAGTGGGATAAAGTGTGTTCGATATTGGCTTCGGCCTGAAACAGGCTTGACTCATCAACCTGCGCGGAATGTTCCGACATTTTTAACGTCGCCGTTACCGCAGCAACCGTCTCGTTAATCTCGTTGCCCAATCGCTGCTCGATGTTTAAAAAATCATCCGCCAATTGACGCGCGTCGCTCGCAACAACCGCAAAGCCTTGGCCCTGCTCGCCGGCTAAAGCAGCTTCATTAGCCGCGTTAATCGCTAACCGGTTAATACGTCCGGTCAGGCCGGCTATTTCCGTTGCCCCCGCAGTCAATCCGCTCATGCGGCCGAATAATTTTTGCAACCCGTCCAAAACATCATGGTTGACGGTATGAACTTGTTTGAGCGCTTCCAGAACGGGTTGCAACAAATCGCGACTGGTAGTGATTACACTGTCCAAATGATAATGCTGTCCGGTCAAGGTGTGGTCAGCACCGTCAACAATCAGCTGAAGTTCGCCAACCATCTCGGCGAAACGACTTGTTAACGAGATAATCTCTTGCTCGGTATGTTCGCGCGAAACCATTACCTGTTGGGAAAGTATGGGACTGATAGTCAACAGCAAGCGCTCCAATTCGGCAGTATAGGCGGCAACCGTATTGATCTTGCCGATTTCGTCCTGCTCCCAACGGGCATTAATTTGCTTCAATTCGCTAACATGGCGATGCCACAAAAGCCAACCGCTTCCTATACCACACAGCACCAACAATAGGCCGACAACCACGCCATATAAAGTAGCCCCGCCTTGCCAGATAAAGATTGTCGCACTCAAAATAATCGGCAATGCAGGCAATGAACCGTACAAAAATTTACTGTCGATGCTATTTTGACCGTTCCGCATTAAAACCTCCGTTGTTCCAGTAGATTTCGTAGTTTAATATGTATTTATACTTAGCACTATTACATCCGTAATTTTATTACAAAAAGAGAGTTTATTATCAGCCTTGAACCCATCAGCGCCGAAGAGTTTGCCCAGTTCAGACGTGTCATTTACGATCATGCGGGCATCGCGCTGGCTCCGGAGAAAAAAATCATGGTGGCCAGCCGCTTGGCTAAGCGCCTGTTGCACTATGGCCTGCAAACTTATGGGCAATACTATCAATTGCTTAATTCAGGACGACATCCCCACGAATTTCAATTGATGGTCAATATCTTGACCACCAATGAAACTTATTTTTTTCGCGAGCCCAAGCATTTCGACTTTCTTCAAGAACAGATTATCAGGCCCTGGCGGGGCGATAATTTCCGTTTATGGAGCGCTGCAAGCTCTACCGGGGAAGAGAGTTACTCGATCGGCATGACCTTGGCCGAAGGCTTGGGCATGAGAAAATGGGAAATTTTCGGCTCCGATGTGAATACCGAGGTGTTGGAAACCGCGCAAAGAGGCGTTTATTTGATGGACAGGCTGGATAATATGGACAAACGTTACCTGGATAAATATTGCCTGAAAGGCGTACGCTCTCAGGACGGCTACTTTCGCGTCGATGAAAAAATAAGAAACCGCGTCAGTTTCGGACAAATCAACCTTAAAACGTCGCTGCCCAAAAGCCTCGGCCAATTCGATGTTATTTTTTTGCGCAATGTATTGATCTACTTTGACACGGAAACCAAACAGGATATAGTCCAACGCGTCATTTCGGCGTTAAAGCCGGGCGGCTATTTTTTTATCAGTCATTCCGAAACCTTGCACAGCATTAAAACCGAATTATCCATGGTCACGCCGTCCGTTTATCGAAAACCATGCAAGTAGGCCAGTTTCAGGGACTGCCGAGGATCATCATCGACCCCGGCGAAAGTTATGTCACCAAAAAGGATGAAATTATTTCCACCCTGCTGGGTTCCTGCGTGGCGGCATGTTTGTATGATCCGGTTAATCGCGTGATCGGCATGAATCATTTTTTACTGGCCCAGCAGCATTCCGGTCATAATGCCGCCCTGCTAGCTTCGGAAGGCGGCCGTTACGGCATTCATGCGATGGAGCTGCTGATTAATCAGATGTTGAAACAGGGCGCGCAACGTATTCATTTAAAAGCTAAAGCCTTTGGCGGCGGCGATGTGCTGAAACTGGGTAATGGATTGCGAGGAGGCCAATCCATTGGCGCCGTTAATTGCGAATTTATTAAAACCTTTTTGCTTACCGAGCATATCCCATTGGTAGCTTCCTGCTTAGGCGGTCACGTAGGGCGCAACATCTTCTTCTTGGCCAGCGATTTTTCCGTTTATGTTAAGCGCATTAAACATGACGAAGAACAAGCTGTTATTAATCAGGAACAACGTTTCCTGAAAAAAAATGCCGACATACACATTACGCAGCCATCGGATCAGGCTGATTTTTGGTAACAACGCTTTAAATTATTAAAAAAATGTCAACTGAAATTAAAGTACTAATTGTCGACGATTCTGCCGTAGTAAGGCAGGTATTAACCGGTTTGCTGGATGGCACATCGGGACTAAAAGTCATCGGGGCTGCGCCCGACCCGCTTTTTGCGATGAAGAAAATGGAAGCCGAATGGCCCGATGTCATTGTGCTGGATATTGAAATGCCGCGCATGGACGGAATAACTTTCTTAAAAAAACTGATGAGCGAGCATCCCACTCCCGTCGTCATTTGTTCCACTTTAACGGAAAAAGGCGCCGAAGTAACCATGCAGGCCATGAGCGCCGGTGCGGTCGATATTATTACCAAACCGAAGCTAAACTTGCGCAACTCCCTGCAAGAATCCAAATCCGCCATTATCGATGTAATCAAGGCTGCCGCGGGGTCCAGACCCCGGATAATCAAATCAAGCACCGCCTCGCCCAGCCCCGTCGCGGCAAGCGCAAACAGCCTGTTCGGCGCCGGGGCCTTAAAACCGATGGTACAAACCACTGATCGGGTGATCGTCATCGGCACCTCAACCGGAGGCACGCAGGCATTAGAATACCTGTTCACCCAACTGCCGCGCACTGCCCCGCCGATCGTCGTGGTACAGCACATGCCGGAACATTTTACCGCGGCTTTCGCCAAGAGGCTGGACGGCATCTGCCAAGTAACGGTAAAAGAAGCCGCGCATAACGATCGCGTCTTGCCCGGCATGGTTTTAATCGCTCCCGGCGGCAAACACATGTTGCTGCAACGTAGCGGCGCACAGTATCGGGTTGAAATCAAAGACGGTCCGCTGATCAGCAGACACAGGCCCTCAGTTGACGTATTATTTCGTTCCGGCGCCCAGTCTGCCGGCGCCAATGCAGTCGGCATTATCCTGACCGGCATGGGCGATGACGGCGCTCACGGCCTGAAGGAGATGCACGATGCTGGCGCCCTGACCATAGCCCAAGATGAAGCCAGTTGCGTGGTCTACGGCATGCCTAAGGAAGCCGTCAAGCTGGGCGGTGTCGACGGCATCCTGCCGTTGTCGGCCATTCCGCAACTGATTATGCAAGCGCCGACCCGCGCGCTGTTTAAAAAAACGTAGCTTCAACACATCAGTACAATCGACAGATGACACGGATTTAAAAAGCACACAGCAAACTTAGCCTCGGCTTTTAAAAATCCGTTTTCAACCTCTTCAAGCCGCATCAAACTGATCATTTACGTCATCATGCTTGAGATGATGCTTTTCATCGACGGCCTTGATGCCCAGGTTACAAAAAAATCCCACCACCAATAATCCGGCCATGATCTGCATGGTCACATTGTAGGCATCGGCTTTGGGTACGCCCTGCGCGATTTGACTTTCCCTCAGATAATTAACCAGCACCGGGCCTGCAACGCCCGCAGTAGCCCAGGCGGTCAGCAACCGTCCATGAATGGCGCCGACGTACCTCGTGCCGAAAATATCGGCCAGATAAGCCGGAATGGTCGAAAAACCGCCGCCGTACATACTCATAATCACCGCGTAACAGCCCATGAACAGCGCCACATTATTCATGCGTCCGGTATAAGGCACAATCGAATACAGCACACAGCCCAGCATGAAAAAGGTGAAATAGGTACTTTTCCTGCCCAGGTAATCGGACAGCGTCGACCAAAAAAAACGCCCGCCCATGTTGAAGAAACTCAGCATGCCGACAAACGCGGCGGCCTTTTCGGGCGTAATCTGGTCCTTAAACATCTCCTGGCTCATCGCCGAAGCCTGACCGAGCACGCCGATTCCGGCCGTCACATTCAGGCATAACACCAGCCATAACAGATAAAACTGCGGCGTTTTAAGCACTTGTTCGACATGGACATGCTTGTCCGTGATCAGCTTGCTTTTACGCATATCCGGCTGAAAATTAACCGGCAACCAGCCCTCTGCCGGCAAACGGATACTGAACGCGCCGATCATCATGAAAACCAGGTAAATACTGCCCATAGTCATAAAAGTCTCGGCAACGCCGACCGATGTCGGCGACGCAAAATGCTTCATCAAAAACACGCCTAACGGCGCGCCGATCATTGCGCCGCCGCCAAAGCCCATAATCGCAAGCCCCGTCGCCATGCCGCGCCGATCGGGAAACCATTTGATCAGCGTCGAAACCGGCGACACATAACCCAGCCCCAAGCCGATACCTCCCAACACGCCGTAACCCAAATACAGCAGCCAGATTGCATGCAATTGTATTCCCGCCGCCGCGATAAAAAAGCCGCCGCTAAAGCAAAGCGCCGAACAAAACATAGTGACGCGCGGCCCGACTTTTTCCAGCCATTTACCGGCAAATGCAGCCGACAACCCTAAAAACACAATAGCCAAACTGAATATCCAGCCCAAAGTGGTCAACTTCCAGTCTTCCGGCAACGACTCGGTCACGCCCAGTACCTTGGTCAACGGCAGATTAAAAACACTGAATGCGTAAACCTGGCCGATACAGAGATGCACCGCCAATGCAGCCGGGGCGACCAGCCAGCGGTTAAAACCGGGTTTGGCAATAATTCTATGTTTCGATAAAAAGGATGAGGCTAACCATGTAGACATAAGGCTTTGTTCCTGTTGTTTGTTAATACCTGATGTTACGCATTGTCCACGAAAAGCACGAAAGGCACGAAAAAACATCCGCTGTAGGTTTCTCGCTGACGGCGTGATACCCGGCATCATTCACAGACTCCCAAGACAAGCTCCTTTCGTCATGCACCCAAGTCTGTGGGATGCCGTCGTTCTGGCAGGGACAGATATTTGCTCCTGCAATATCTGCATTCCCCACATCCCTGTGGGTTATGCCGGAACCCAGGCACAGGGAGGTGAAACTTCGTGTTACACAAGTATTTACGGGATGTGTCGTCATTCCGATAGTCCCTGGCCTGGCGTTGCGCAAGAAGCAGGTCTACCTGGCAACGTTCTGATATGTTTTAACTATTTTCGTGTTTTTCGAATCCACTGAGCAACATCGTTTTTCCTGATTATGAAGATGTTTCAGCTAGCTTACTAATCAGGTCGTTTTTTCAGGTTTACTTTTTATAAAACTTTTTGGTGTAGCAGGACATCAGCAGCCCCCTGACCGTTGCAATGTCACTTTGTTTATGGATCTTACTGTCCTTATCGCTCATAGTCGGCATCAGGTTTTTTGTTTCATCGGAAATATCGCTATTGCTAAACACTGAATCAGCCGCGCAATCACAGTAGGATTTGGCTTGTTCCGCAGAGCGCGTGGAACTCTCCTGCTTTATACAGTTATTAATGTAAGCTGATTTAACTGGGTATCCATTATCCTTCTCGCCGCCACATGCCGATAAGCCAAAGCATAAGGCCATGATAAACACTAAATTTTTCTTATTCATTTTGTTCCTTATTATCGATTATTGTTATGGAACCGCATCGGGCAAACTGTTTACGATTGACATTCGCAGGCAGTATCGCCGAGATTACACATTGGGAGCCACCTATTTTTTCACCGTACTTATGTTCCGCCGATTAGCGTATTGGGCTGTCGGGAAGCAGTGGATATTTTGCGCGAAGCCATTTGTGCCGAGAAGGTAGGCAGATCCTGATGCATCCCCACAAATTTCCCAAGTTCGTCGTTCCGACAAGGATGCCGGCATCCCTGCCAGCATGACGACTTTCCGGCTAGGTTGCAGATATTGATTGCGCAAAATATAAAATAATCTATTGTTTTATAAAATTATTTTCCGCGTATACATCAGAGGCAGATCCTTTTTAAATCGATAAATACGTAAAGTCGTAGCATGGGTAGTGCGATTTCGCTTTTGCAAACCGCCAATCAAGACACGCTATCCAATGCAATCGCTCCGGCGAGGGAACGTTAATAGGCGCTTTTTCTACAAACTAGCCAATAAAAAATGCGTTAAGTTTGTTGCCGTCAAGATCACTGAAATAGCCGCAGTAAAAACCGGTGTCGCCGCTTGGATAGGGTGCGCCTTCATCAGTCGCCCCCAACTTCAAGGCCTTTTCGTAAACGGCATTGACTTGTTCAGCGCTATCCGCGGCAAACGCCACCATGACGCCATTGCCGACGGTTGCCGGATTGCCATTGAAAGGCTTGACGATGCTTAAAGCCGTTTTAGTCCCCGTTCCCCAGACAATAAATCGATCTGTTTCCTTGATGCGCTTTGCGCCGAATTCGGCGAGCAGCGCGTCGTAAAAATCCGCGGCGCGTTCGTAATTGTTGGTTCCAATGGTTATGTATCCGATCATAAAGACTTTCCTAAATTGTTTCTGAACGAGGGTGAATAGTGCTGAGCCGAGCAATCGATCACGTTATTACCTGATCGAATAATTATACTGCTATTAACGGACAGATTCAGCGCTTAAACATCAAGCCGAATACATAAGCGGAAGGCCTGGATTACCTGCGATTCGCAAGCCCCGCTGAAATTTATCAACCCTGTGTGAAGCCGGCGAAGAAATCGGCAATCTGTTGTGATACCCACAATGGCTGCGACCTGCCCTTTAAACCGGATACCGCTTGGATTGATCGCGGAAAAATAGGTGCCTTGCCCTCCAGCCCCTAACCCACCCACGACGATTTAAGCATGGCAATGATGTGGGAGCGGCTTTAGCCGCGACAATCGCGGCTAAAGCCGCTCCCACAGTTAAATTATCAACGGACTTGCAAAAAAGCTGACTGCTCGTACTATGCAGCTTTCCGATTCGCCGTCTAAAACAGCGCGCTATCCAGTTTGTAGGTCGCGAACCCGACATTTGTGATTAAATTGCTTATCTCAACTTACCCTGCTGATGGACGCCATGAAACACCCTGAATTCCCGCTAACCGACGCATTAATTTATCTCAACCATGCCGCCGTAGGCCCCTGGCCTAAAAGAACCGGCGCAGCGGTAATCAAGTTTGCCGAACAAAACACCCGTTACGGCTCGTATTTTTATCCGGACTGGCTGAACAAGGAAACCGAATTACGCAGCCAATTACAGACGTTGTTAAACGCCCCCTCCCCTGACGATATTGCGCTGATTAAAAACACCTCGGAAGCCTTGTCCTTTGTCGCTTACGGTTTGACCTGGCGGCCCGGCGATAATATTGTCTCCAGTAACGAGGAGTTTCCCTCGAACAGATTGCCTTGGGAATCCTTGGCCGATCAGGGCGTGGAATTTCGCCAAGCCGACCTGCACAGCGCCGGGACGCCGGAGGATGCTTTATTTGCGCTGGTCGATGGCAACACCCGCTTACTGACCATCAGTTCCATACAATTCGCCTCGGGCCTGCGTATGGACTTGGCAAGAATCGGCGAATTCTGCAAGCGGCGCGGCATCCTGTTTTGCATTGACGCCATCCAGAGCCTGGGCGCGGTGCAATTTGATGTACAGGCTTATCAGGCGGATTTTGTAATGGCCGACGGTCATAAATGGATGCTCGGCCCAGAAGGTTTGGGGGTTTTCTACACCACGCCCGAGGCCAGGGACAAGCTAAAGCTGACCCAATACGGCTGGCACATGATGAAAGACATCCGCAATTATGAAAACCAGCCGTGGGAAATTCACCCCGCCGCCCGTCGTTTTGAATGCGGCAGCCCCAATATGCTGGGCATCCATGCGTTTTCCGCCAGCTTGTCTTTATTGTTGGAAACCGGCATGGCCGCAGTCGAAGCGCAGGTTTTAGAAAAGTCCGATTATGTAAAGGATGCGATCGATAAGAACCCGCAGTTGATCTTATTGTCGGCGCGGCAAAGTCCGCTTAAATCGGGCATTGTCATCTTTAAACACCAGACGCTTGCCAACGAGACGTTATATAAATACTTGCAGGAAAACGGCGTGGTTTGCGCCTTGCGCGGCGGCGGCATACGTTTTTCGCCGCATTTTTATAATACGTTTGAGGAAATCGACCGGGCCTTTGAGTTGATAGGCTTTTTGTAAATAACTGGGGCATGCAATGACAACGGCCTATTAAACCGGCATGATGACTATACTTTCCGATGCTTGCCGAGACATCCTGACTGCCATTTGTCAATACGCAATCGTCCCAGCTTGTGCTTCGTTAGAACTGCCTACATCATGATACATGCTGAAAGTCATGAAAAGATGGCAAAACCCAAGTAACCCAATCATTGCTTAATATTGATATTTTAAAACCGGATAATTATGCGAAATCGAACTAAACAATACGTAATATTGGGTTTATTTTTTGCGCTATTACTCGGTTTACTGCCCAGCGCCGAAGTAATAGCCGATGATTTGCAACCGCCTCAGCAAATCATCCAAACTGTCTCGGCACAGTTGCAGCAAAAACTGAAGGACAAATCCTTTACCAGGAATTTTGCGCAAGTTACGCAATTCGTTGACGGCGTTATTTCCTTGCATACCGATTTCGACAAAATCGCACCCTTAGTTCTGGGGAAACACTGGAAAACGGCAACGGCCGGGGAACAGGAGCGTTTTAAACATGAGTTCCAAACCCTGATCGTAAGAACCTATTCCAGAGCGTTTGTAGAATATAATGACTGGACCATGCGTTTCATGCCGCTTGAAATGTCCCATGAATCCACAAAAGTCGTCGTAAAAACAGAGATTCTGCAACCCGGCCTGCAACCTGTCGACGTCAATTACCGGATGTTCCTGACTAAAGGCGAATGGAAGGTCTACGACATAATGATTGGCGGCGTGAGCCTGGTGACGAATTACCGCTCGACTTTTAATGACGAAATTCAAACCAAAGGTTCATTAAGCGCCGTTATTGATAGCTTGGTTAAGCGTAATGCCGAAGCGCTTTCAGCAAAAGATTCCTGATGACGGAATTTAACCGCACGCTAAAAAACTTCGTTCACACGTTGGCGCTTTTTCTTTGCATGGGCGCCATTTTGTCATTAGTCGGTTTTATTTTAGCCGGGGTAGACGGCATTTTGTGGGCGGCAATTTTAGGCGTTCTGATACTGGTTATCAGTCCGAACATATCGCCCGCGTTCATCTTTTCCCTGTATGGCGGCAGATTGCTATCGGCAAACGATGCGCCCGGCCTTTATCGGGTAACGCAAGAGTTGGCCGCTCGTGCCGACTTAGCTGCGCCGCCCGAACTTTACTACCTGCCCAGTCAACTTATGAATGCCTTCTCGGTAGGTACATCGGCAAATCCGGCAATCGGTCTTAGTGATTCGTTGCTGAATACACTGAGTATGAGGGAGATTATTGCCGTACTGGCACACGAAATCAGTCATATCCAGCATAATGATGTGCGGGTGATGACTTATGCCGATGTCCTCAACCGGATCACCCACACCTTGTCTTTGACTGGCTTTTTGTTGATTTTTTTAAACCTGCCGCTGTATTTTCTGGGCTTGGTGACGATTTCCTGGTTTGCATTAGGCGTGCTGATTGTAGCGCCGACCATTATGGGTTTCCTGCAACTGTCATTATCGCGAATGAAGGAGTTTGATGCCGATCGCCAAGCCGTTTTGTTAACGGGCGATCCCGAAGGTCTGGCAATGGCATTAACTAAACTGGACGTCTATGAGTCCTCGATTTTCGACATGCTGTTGGGTCGAGGCCATAGAGGATCGATTCCATCCGTCCTCAGGACGCACCCGGATACCGAGGAAAGAATAAAACGCTTATTAAGTTTGAAAAAAAACTCGCAACAGGCTTTGACGCATTCAAACCACGACAGATTTTCCGTACCCGTCCATTATCAAAAATCAATCAGGAAACCGCGCCGACATTTAGGCGGGTTTTGGTACTGACGGAGTCTGTCATTCTTGCGTCATGCCCTTGCCGTAGCCCGGCGGACTTGCCCATAAGGACGCCATCAATAATAACTTCCGCTTAGGGTTGCCACGCTCTGCGTGGTAATCCAGTCAGGACGCTCTCCAGCGCCCCGAACCGCAGAGCGGTTCAGGCTACATTCCCACGCAGAGCACTCGTCGTTATACACAAATACTCAAGTACACCTCATTCCCACGTGCTACGTGGGAATGCAGTGCTGGACGCGCTGCGTCCCGTATACGCAGACGTTGCCCATGATTCGCGGCGCAGCGCGCCTTGAAGGCATTCCCACGCAGAGCGCTCGTCTTTATACACAAATCTCTGCGAGACGCCGTCGTTCTGGCAGG
>DAINRH010000020.1:0-35088 GCA_036741905.1 Methylobacter sp.
GGACTCATTTATGCGCATTAAACACTGGCTGATTGCCGCCTTATTTCTTGTATCTCCCTCGCTCTATGCTCATACCGGAGGCCATGTCGAGCACAGTTTGATGAGCGGTTTACTGCATCCTTTAACCGGCATCGACCATTTGCTGGTATTACTGGCGGTTGGCCTGATCGCGGCCAAACAGGGCGTCAAAGCGGTGTTTGTATTTCCCGCTGTTTTTCTGGCCTTGATGGCTGCCGGAGCCTCGCTTAACGCTTATGCGGTGCAAATTCCGTTTGTTGAATCGTTAATCGCCTTATCGTTGGTAGCGTTTGGCTTGCTGGTGACTATCAGTCAAAAACAACGCGCTAAAATCCTCTTCCTGGGCGTATCGTTTTTCGCGGTATTCCACGGCTATGCGCATGCCTCGGAAATTCCGGCCGATTCCAGCGCCGTCATGTACTTCTCGTCGTTAATGTTGATGAGTCTGATCATTTGCCTGGGCGGTTGCGTCTTGGGGCTGAGCACGGGTAAGCGTATGAACACCCTGTTTTCATTGGTATGCCTAAGCAGCGGCTTGTATTATTTAGCCGCCGGTTAGTCGCTTGTTAACAAGACAGTACTCCGCTAAATAAAGCACTCTTTTAAATAGCCAAGCTATTTCCTGATTATAAAGCTGCTTCAGCTAACGCAAAAAACGCCGTCATACTGGCATCCATGCCAGTATGACGGCGCTAGCTGAAGCATCTTACTAATCAGGTGCTATTTCCGAATACAGTCAAAGACTGACAGCGCGTAAAATCGGGGCTACTTGTAGCCCTGCCATTTCCTAAAGCAGGATAAGTCACCTTGTGTAACCCCCATAAAGACCTTGTACCGGCAAGAATCGATTACATTGATGCTTGGCGGTTTCTGGCCGTTGTCATGGTCATTCAATCGCATATTTTCGTTTATAGCGGCTTAAAAGTACCCTTCCTGACGCCTTATTTAGACCCGCTGGACCGGCTCGGCGAGCTGGGCGTGTTGGTGTTTTTCGTGATCAGCGGATTTGTCATTTGTTCCGGTTTGGTTGCGGAAAAAAGCCGGACCGGCAGGATTTGCCTGTCCGCATTTTATGTGCGCCGGTTTTTCCGGATTATTCCGCCGCTTTGGCTGTATTTATCGGCGCTATTGACGCTTAATGCGGCGGGCATGATTGAAATATCGCCCCGGCAAGCGCTGACCTCGGCGTCGTTTTTATGCAATATGCCGTTTCCCGACGGCTGTTCTTGGTTTGCGGGACACACGTGGACCTTGGCTTACGAGGAGCAGTTCTACCTGATTTTTCCGTTGCTGATTCTGTTTGTACCGTTGATTAATAACAGTCTTCGCTTTGCTTTGGCGATAGGCGGCCTGGCTATCGCATCGGTGTTATTGAACAGGACGGGACAGCCGTTTTTTAGCGAATATTTGATGTATTTTGTTTTTCTGCTCATCGGCTGCTGTTCGGCGCTGTTGCCTAAACAGATCATCAGCCGCATTAGTCGGATGCATCTCGCAGTCTGGCTAATCGTGATTGCTTTACTGCTGATTTGCATAGGCTATGTGCCGGTCGGCATCGAAAAGCAGGTTAAGGCGGTTTGTTACCCGGTGCTGATTGTGCTGATGGTGCTGGGTACGCCGATGCAGATTAAAGCGATCGCCGTTGTTTTTAAAAACAGGCAGTTATGCTATTTAGGGAGAATCTCTTACACGGTGTACTTGTGGCAGGAATTAGTGACCGGGAATTACGTCGGCTGGCTAACTTTTGCGTACATCGCTGTTGTTTTTGGGTTTGCAATGATCTCGTATCGGTATATCGAGTCGCCGTTTCAAAGAATGGCGGCGTCGATGTCCAATGATTTAAAGGCGGCCGCTGCCGGAGCAGCGCTAACCGGGCATAAACAAGATCGACCATACTAAGGCGATGTCCGGTAAAGAATATTATACCTCGTATCATTTATTTTTTATTCACCACGAACGACTTGGATACAGGAGGTAGAGCACCAACAGTAGGCGCTTTAGGCGACGCAGGAGCAGTTGCCGAGACACGAAGGTGCGATGTTTATGTTTTTTCTTCGTGCTCTTCGTGTCTTCGTGGTGAGAAAATAATGCGTAATTCGGGTATGTTTTTTCATGGAAACGGCCTAACCCCCGGCCCGGGGAAAGGCCGGGGGGTTATGCGTTCAACTACTCTGCTTGAGCGGCAAAGCTATGCACCCATACCAGCGCGTCGGCTTCCCAGCTCATTCCGGCATGCATTTTCAAGATAATATCCCGGTACATATCAAGACTGGGGTAGCCTTCCGCTTTGGCATCGGCATCGGTCATGTCGCCTAAGCGCTGACGTTTTAACTCGGTAACCACAAAAGTCATCCCGTCCAGGTCGAAAGTTTCGCCGGGCCAGCCGTATACGCCATCACGACGTTGCTGCGTTTTCATTCCGGCTTTTGTCGCCTCTACCAACTTCGCATGAGTGACCAGGCGGTCTATCGAACAGGTTTTCTCGGGGTAGGTTTCCATTGTTGCTCCTAAATCTAAATAAAAAAAATCTATTGTACACCAAGCTATCCCTGTCCTGTAGTTGCTGCCGGGAGCCAATTAATTGCGATGTGAGCTGATAACCAAGCGCTGGGGGAAATTACCGATACCGGCAAGATGGCAAAACCGGAATCGTTCAGGATATTAATTTGACGGTATAACGCAGTGTTGCCTGATAGAGATTGTTGCTATAGGTATTCGTACTGATAAACTTTATCTGCCGATGTTGTTAATCTGTAAGCGACAAAGAGGGGCAGGATGCCGTGTTTTTGTCAAATTATCTCTCTTATAAAGGCCACCCTCCTTTCTCTCCGGGGTGGCCTTTTTTTGACCGGCACGGTCATCTTCCAGCATCCTGAGCGGATGACATTCGACGACATCATTCCTGAACAATCCTTAACGACCTGATCCTGTTGATAGCGGCAGCCAGTTCATATTTGCGTGGCATGGACAGGGTACCTGGATAATCAGGTTCCAATATGTCTAAGCCGTGGCTGTTTATTTCATCCTCCAGCCGCTCAATCCAGTAGCGGATAGTCTCGGGTTTATCGCCCGATTGTTTCAGTTTGCTTCGCAACGCCAACAGGCAATAGCCGATAGCCAGGATTTGCGGCGCTTCGGCGATTTGCGCCACCGCCTCCAGATTGACCAGATCCATGCCGTATTCCAGCTGCTTCGGAGCGTTGCGCAAATCTTTTATGCGTTGGGGTAGGGTCTTGTTCAAGCGCCGATTGATATAGGCGGGATCGAAATTATCGATTGCCAGGCGGCGCGATACCGAAAAATCGGTCAGGGGCGCATCTTCCTCAGCTATCGGCCCCAGCCTGTCGCGCACCTTGGCGGTAATGTCGTCGCAGCGGTAATTGTCCATCAGCAGGCAGGTGTCGGCTTTCTGCAAAAAATAACCCAGGCCGCCGACCACAAAAATCATCGAGACACGGTGTTTTTTCCACAGCGACCGCACCGTCGAATAAAGCGGTTTGATCGGCTCTTGCGCCGCATCCAGAATTTGTTTGATCAACTCGTCGCGCACCAAAAAATTGGTTGCGCAGGTATCTTCATCAAACAGCAGCAACCGGCTGCCGCTCTCAATGGCTTCGACAATATTGGCCGCTTGCGAAGTGCTGCCGCTGGCATTGTCGGATGAAAAACAATCGGTTTTAAGGCCATTCGGCAGGTCGCCGATAAACGGGCTGATGTCGACATCCCTAATGCTGCGGCCTTCTTCGGCCCTGATAAAAAAGGCATCCTCGCGGGTCACTACATATTCCCGCCCGTCGCCCGGAATATGCGCATAAATCCCGGCTAAAAGCGCCTGCATCAAGGTCGACTTGCCATGATAGCCGCCGCCGGTAATGCAAGTGATACCCTCTTTAATAGCCATGCCGGACAGGCGGCGACCATCCGCCAAGGCAATGTCTATTTGTAACGACGCGGGGGAATGAAAGGCTTTAACGGACTCGCATGGCGACGGCCGGTCATCGACGCCGCTATGCCGCGGCAGCTTGGCATCGTTGGCGATAAAAGCGACCAGCGCATGCCGCCGCATGAATTGAATGATTTCGGCGCGTATTTTTTGCACATCGACAAACTGCCGGAGCAGCGCTCTGCTTTGCCGGTCGTAGTGTTGATAAAAAAATGTCGCGTCGACGATTGCCGTCAGCTCCCGGCTCAACATGATCCAGGCCTGCTCGGCATCAAAAACGCCGCCTTGCCCTTTAGCCGGAAGGCTGATGATAAAGCGCAAATAAACAGCTTGGTCATCAAACAAAACGCTATCCCTGTTCAGCATCTTCTGGCTCAAGGCGATGGTGTTAAAAGAACCGCTGCCGTCTTTACCGCGATTTTGCCGGGCGAATCGATCGATGCCGTGACGAAAGCGCCGAATCAAAAAATCCGCTACCGCCAGCTTGCACTCGGCTGACTGGAAAAATTCCTCGGGGATTGCGCTGTCTTGCAGCGTTATTTTTACCGCTGCAATGGAAGCGGGGTTAGCGCCGGGGCTGCCCTGTATTTTGATAAAACTGAGTTCAAATCCGGGGAAATGATAGCTGCCGCCCAGCTTGCGGATATTCTGAAAAGACTGGTCGGCGATAGAAGCGAGTAAGTTATGCAGTGTGTTCACATTCCCTCCTGCTTTTTTTGACGATTAAAAATCGTGGGCGTTAATGTCCTTTAACAGGGTTGCCATGAAAATCCAAAGCGGCAATCATCTTCATGTTCACCAACGTAGCGTCGATGCCTAAGGCCATAAAAACGGCTTTTATAGTGCCGGTTTTTAAGGCATCGGCAGAGCCGAATCTGAAGCTAAACAGTTTGTTTTGCTTGCCTTCAGGGAAACTTCGCATTATTTCATTAATGCGGGCATCGATAAGCGTCCTTGCTTTATTCAGCTCCGTGGCGACTTCCGGCTTCAGCCCGGCTGATAATTGCTTGCCCGGCAATGCGACGGCTTCAACCGGCAAATCCGGCTGAAGTCTTTTGCGCATATCCGCCAGTTTTTTACTTTGTCCATGAGCCAGCAACAGATTACGCTCAGTAACCGTCACCGTTTGCCGCTCTGTCGGCTTATCGGATATTTTTTTCATCAAATTAGAATGGGATGTCGTCGTCATACGGCGCATCGAAATTATCATGGCTCGGGCCTTGCGGGGCCGATGGACGGCCTTGCGCGCCGGACGATTGATAATTTTGTTGCGGCGGCTGGTTGGACTCGTTTCTTTTGCCGACCAAATCGATAATATTGGCATTAAGCTCCAGACTTGTTTTAGTCGAGCCGTCTTGCGCCCGATACTCGCTTTGGCTCAGTTCGCCGGAGACAAACACCTGCTGGCCTTTTTTCAGATAATTTTGCAACTGTCCTTCGGCGCGTTTGCCCCATACCGCACACCTGATCCATAGCGTTTGCTGCTTATCGCCAAAGCCGATATTGTTGGCGACGGTAACATTCAATACCGCTTGGCCCGAAGGTAAATACCGGACTTCCGCATCACGGCCCACAGTGCCGGTAAAACTAAATACGTTGCTCATTTTTGTCTCATTGATAGTTAAATTAATAATGCGGCTATTATCGACTGGTTCCGGCAAAAAGAAAATGCAAAAGCTCGGATCGGTTTTGATTATCGCCCGATAAAGCCCGTCGGCCCGACGTGGAAACGCCGGGCGGCTGTTACGCAGAATTTAAACAGCGTTGGAAGAATTACTCGCGTTAACAGCCCACCTGATTCTAAATGTTTGCAGCATAGTTAAAGTTCTAGTATCTTTCGGCGAGTCAGTTTATAAAAATAGAACGCAGAACACGATGAATGATGAACGGGTTTACGGCATTGTCCGTAACAGATGATTACAGTTTTTATCACATGCTATTGAGTATCTTTAGCCGATCGGGCTTTTTGTTGGTTGCGGCGTTGATGTATTCACAGTGCATGGCGGCTGAGTTTGATTGCTTGATAGAACCCACGCAAATGGTCGAGGTAGGTAGCTCGGTCACCGGCAGGATCGATCGCGTTTACGTTAAGCGCGGCGACTGGGTAAAAAAAATGCAAACCCTGGCAACGCTTGAGTCGGATGCAGAACGCGCGGCTTCGGAGTTGGCTAAATTCAAATCCCAGCAAGTAGGCCCAACGCAAATGGCTGAAGGCAAAATGGAATTCTCTAAAAAGAAACTTGATAGACGCCAGGAGATGGCGAGCCAAAAGCTAATGGCTTTGCAAGACAGCGAAGATACCGAAGCGGAGTTTCGTTTGTCCGAGGCCGAACTTCAAGTCGCCAAAGAAAATCGCCAAATAGCCAAGTTGGAACTTCAGCAACAAAACAGCTTGCTCAATTTACGCACTATTAAAAGCCCCGTAGAAGGCGTTGTAGTCGATCAAGGTGCGTTTCAAGGAGAAGTGTTCGAGTTGGGTTCAAATAAAAAATATATTTTCAAAGTTGCGGAAATGAACCCGCTGAGGGTGCATGTCATCTTGCCGAAGCAGGTGTTTGGCGAGCTTAAACAGGGCATGAGCGCAAATGTTACGCCGGAGATTCCTCAAGGCAGCCTTTATTCCGCCAAAGTGAATATGGTCGATCGCTTGATTGATGCGGCAAGCGGGACTTTTGTCGTGTTTCTTGAGATGCCGAATTTAAAGTTGGAGATTCCTGCGGGAGGAAATATAAAGTTATTTTTCCAGAGTTAGGTTAGGTGGAAATATTGTTACGAATGTCAAAACTCCATAGGACAAACACAAAAAAGTCGATGTTACTCTTCCATATATTAAAAACTATATGTTGCGCTAAATGAGCTATCGGACAGTCCCACTAATAAACGTATAAAGATTCATCAATAGGCGGCTGCAACAATTTTCCTGCTTTCTCTTTCTGTATCCAATTTTGCGATCAATTAAGATAATAGGTATAAAAAAACAATGGTTGACAGTCTTTACGGGTAAGATCGGTGGGTTTTCTGCACGGTTTAATTCTGTTGAACTTCAAATCCCGTCGCATAATTATTATTGTAGAGCGTTAAAGGGCTGAGGATACAGCGAAAGCCACTCCGTCAAAATACAGCTATCAACCAAACAAACCTCGTTATACTCCGCTTGCCGGATCGAATTGTCATTAAAGAACTGATTGGTGACCGCCACTTTGGTGAATCTCACATCCGGGAATTGCTGTTCGTAAGCTGCGGAGCCTGCCACAATCTCTTGGATAGCATTCCAGCCCTGTCCTTTTGTTGATCCAGATGCTTTGCACTGGATCAACAAGCCCTGCCTCCCCTTGATGGCGACAATATCAACACCTCCATCTCCCGTGGTAGGCGTTAATAAGCAGTTGTAGCCTTGGCATTCCCATAATGCGAGGCAAAGCGCCTCGAAGGGCCTACCGACAATCCAGGGTAAATGTTCTGCCGTAATCCATTCCTCTAACTGGACGGATGGATCGTGTCCTGCCTCACCGAGCAAATCAGACAGTTCATCTTGGGTCACTGTCGGCGTCCCGTTCAACATATCGCCGGCCAGTTCCCTTTTTCGCCGCAACAAATCATCCAGTTTCGCTTCGAACGTCAACTGCTCATTATCGTAAACAGTTGGGTAATAGACGTAAACATCGCGGGTTGACCCGATACGATACGCGCGGTCAGTAGCTTGATCTTCAACTGCCGGGTTCCATGGGCGGGTATAGTGAATCACATGGTTCGCTGCTTGAATGTTGAGACCGAAACCTGCGGCTTTGGGCGACAGAATCAAGACATTGAAGCCTTCACTCGATTGAAATTCGTCAATAAATTTTTGTCGGCTTTCGGTGGCTTCACTGCTACTTTTCACCGAGCCGTTGATTATGCGCGACGATAAATTGTAACGTTGGTTCGTGTAATATTGTAAAACTCTTTGCAAATCCAAATATTCGGTAAAGATTAGAACTTTTTCTTTTTTGCTGCGCACATCGTCTAGTTGTTCAATCAACCAATTGAACTTGGGCGATTGGTTTCGGTAGGCCTCAACTGAAAGGCAATGGTCAGGCTGCAAACCTTTCGGCCTGGGATCGGCGCAAATGGCGCGAAGCCGATGCAACACAGCGAGTATAGGGTTGCTGCGTTGCGTTGCCCCCTGCGCAGCCTGCAACATGTGCTGGTAATCCGCAATGGCTTCGCGGTATAACTTTCGCTGAAACTCGTTCAGCTGTATCCGGTTTTTTTGTCGTATGTGTTCGTGGTTGTCGTCATATTTAATCGGCAAGTCTTTGGCAACTTCGCTCTTAGTTCGGCGTAGCAATTGCGGCCCGATTAAGGTTTTCAACTGCTCTAATGCCTCGCTCTGTTCTGCGTCGTCGCTGGTGCTTTCAATGGGTCGGCGATAGTTCAGGCCAAACCGATTAAGTGGTCCTAATAAACCGGGCTGCACAAAGTCAAACAAACACCATAAATCCGTCAGCGAGTTTTCCACCGGCGTTCCGGTGCAGGCGATTTTGAATCCGGCGTTTTGCGCCTTAGCTGCATCCGTGACCAATGTACCTGGAGTTTTAATCTTCTGTGCCTCATCGCAGACCATGATGCTCCAAGTTTGTTGGCCCAACGAAATGGATAAATCACGCATCGTTTCGTAAGTGGTCAATACCAAATTAGCATCGCCTAACCAATCGTCGGCTAGGAACTTTGTCAGACCATTCTGTAACAGGCCTGGGGCAATGGCATTCTGAGGGATTTTTTTGTCGGCCAGTGTTTTACCATATAAGGTCAGCACACGGACGCAGCCTGATACAAAGAACTTTTTTATTTCGTTTTGCCAGTTTTCTAGCAGGCTAACTGGCGCGACAATCAATACAGGCAGAGAATTCGGTTGTTCCAAATACCAAACGATGAAGGCCAACAACTGAAGCGTTTTGCCTAGGCCCATATCGTCGGCCATTACACAACCGGAATAGAATTCAGGGCTGTTGCGCCAAAGATGCTGCAACCACGCAACACCAATACTTTGGTGTTCTTTCAACTCGACCTGCAACGTAGAAGGCAGCTCCAAGCCAATAGTGAGATTTTTGTCAAAAGCCAAATGCGCTGAGCGCTGGCCTTCCGCATAACCGACCACTTCAATATTAGTTTCGATCAGCATCCCTTGCTTGGGTTTAGGGGGGATTTCGACTTTATTAGGCGGCGGCTTGCCTTCTTGAGTAGCGTTCATAACTCCCTCTAGCAAAGGAATCATTGTTTCCGCTTCCAGAACGGGTATTGGCTTGTCCAGACCGGGATAATCGAATTCCTCTTTGCCCTGATGCTTGGCTTGCTTGACAGCAGCGGTAAATTTGTCCAAATCTGTTTGAGTACGAATTAGCGAAATAGGGCCATCTGTGGACTCGCCGAAGCCAACCAAGGTATTTGTGGGCAACCAAGGTGACTCTGTTGATTCGGTTTTAAAGATAAACGGAGAATAATAGGGCTCACGCCCACCAATTTTGATCACCCGCTGAGCGTAGCCGGAAAACCCATACACATCTTCATAGGTAATCGCTGGCACGGGATTTAGCCAGCGTTCATGCCAAGTCTGCAATTGTTGAAGTTTTTCCCCTGCATCGCCGCGCAATTCGACCTCGTAGCCCTGCCAGTTAAAACAGGGGTAATTCGCGCTCAACTGGTGCTGGATTTCTTCAATCAACCGCAACAATTCATCAGGCGCTTTAAAAGTATGGCGATGATAGGCAGGAATGACACCTATGCGGGTAGCCTCCAAATCGATAAACACGGCGTCGATATTGCCCTTGCCGTCCTGTTTGGCACTAAGCTCAAACGTATAAAACACAATGTCCACGCTACGTAGTGAAGCCTCGTAACGCTCCGGCGGAATAACCGTTTCGGCGACATCGCCCAGCACGGCGTAAGGATTACGGATAAACGCCTGCGCCCTCGGACTACGCGCTACACGCCCTGGCATCTGCTTGATTTCAGCCAACACTTTTTTAACGGGTTCAGAAATGGCGACATTAATTAAACCGCCGTTCGATTGAGGAAGGATGTAATAATCGGGGATAGTTGGCAGACGGTCGAAACGCGCCAGCCATTCCTCTGGGGCGTCTTGAAAGGTGGGGGTTACCCGGATTGCCGATACTGTAGGATTTGATTCATCTGTCCCTGACGGGGTTTCCAAGCGTTCAAGATCAAAGCTCAGTGTTTCCGGCGTCAGTACAATCGTCTTAGTCAGAAAATCGTCTAGGTTTGCCCCTGCCGCAAGCGCTAAGCGTCGAATCCTGCCCCAGCTTTGATAGTTCATCTCTACGGTTCGCTCACTCGACGACAGGGATGCAAAGCGAATCACCGCATCGACCAAGGCCCATACTGACTGATGTAGCAAAAATTTCTGCCCGCCAGTTTCAATCAAGCCTCCTTGTATCAATTTTACACTACGAAGAGGCATACCATTCAGGTTGATCCAGCCTTGAAGATTTATCTGAAATGCGGAATCGGTCAGCGCCCCAGCACTTGACAATGCGGGTCTGGCTTCGCTCCAAGACGGCAACGCCAGCAGGATTAAACTATCCGCATGTTCAGCATCGTCGGCTAATTCGTACAAATCCGGCCAACTTAGGAAATAGCCGTTTTCTTTAGGCGCGGCTAAACCGATTTCGGCCAATTGCGCCAAATAAGCAGTGCGGTCTGGGGCCTCAGAATCGAGAAAGATTATGCCATCAGCGGAAAACTTTACCGTGGACTGGATTATGCGAGGCTTTCTTGTGAAGAACATAAAATCAATAACTTCCCATATTATGAGGATTTAGATAAAACCCTTCCGCATTTGATTTAAAAGCGTATCCTTGTTTGCGGAGGAAATCCGCAACTATGCCATCATAATAGGAATGTCTGACCCAAAGCGTTCCGCTAGGACTTTTTTCTTGGATGATTTGATAACGTTCCAATAAATCATTTAAGCGCATGGCGTCAGGTGTAATGCCAAGATAGTCCAAAGCCCTGTGGAATTTTCCTTCCCAAGCGCCGCGATGGGCCAGTCCGCCTTCTTCGCTCTCGGAATATCCCTGAAATAAACTACGATAAGGAGCGCGAAGCTCGTCATAGCTGATGCTGTTGTAACTGTTGTAGCTATTTTCGTTTTTAAGTAAAGGCAGTATTGTGGATTCGTCATAGGCCCACGTTTTACCCACTCCGCCAAATTCGACAATATAGCTACTTCCAATCTTTATCAAGAATGCATTATTTGCTGAATTAGTTCCTGTCAAAGCGCTATAACGCCCAACCTTTCCGGTCATTAACTGCTGAAAATTTGCTCGTGTATCTGACCCCAAAATAAGGTGTGAGAAATCTATTTTACCCAGATACTGCATCCAGAATTCAAATCGCCGTCGATCCAAAGAATCATCGTCTGATGCTTGCCTCAAGGTTAGGAAAAAATCTTTTAGGTCTTCAATCACCAGCCAGCGCTGGACCATCTGTTTGGCTTCTGAGGATACCCGCTCCCAATTACGCTGTATTTCCAATGATGGACTTTTCCAGCGGGTAACCACGGTAGCTTTAAGTTCTTGGTGAGACTCCAAGTTAGCGCACTTGGAATACCGGTTAAGTATCCGAGCCAATCCATCGTCCAAACACTCCTTGCGGTTTTGCAACTGTGGCAATAAAAGGTCGATAGCCGGTTTGAATTTCTCATCAGGGTAAGCAGTGATAGCTTCAATTTGAGACATTAGCAACTCGGGCCAAAACCAGCTTGTTGGTGGTATTTTCACCTCTTGGGCGATGTGCTCCACTTTTTCCATTCGGCCCTGCAAGGCATCTATTGCCAGATTTTGCGTCGCGTTTTCCTCAAGCACAATCCGATGAGAAACCAGCGCCTCCAGCCAGCGCGGTTTAAAACTCGATTGAGCAGCAACTTTATCCAGTGTGTTTATCAAAAACATTCGCAATTCCAGCCAGTTTTTTTCAAGCACTGGATTTTGGCGAGAGGAAACATTCAAATAAGTGTTGAGTAAACCTTGCCAAGGATAGGCGCTCAACATTTGGCTTTGATACTGAGCTGAAAACATTCTTAGCAAAATCTTAATAGCGTATTCGGATTCCATCAAGGAACCTTCTTCTGGAGTCTCAATTAATAATCCACGACACAATAAAGCGACTTCCAGCCAACTGAAATCTTCGGTTGACGGTTCTACCGCCCAGCAAAAAAACTTTTCGATGGTCTGCTGTACTAATTCTGGGTTAGGCTCTCCCATGACAGCATCTTTCAACTTTTCCTCAATTTGCTCCCTTATACTTTCAATATGCAGGATGGACAGTTCTAGCCGAGGTAAAGGGTATTGGTTTTCATATTTCTTGATGTGATGGTTGAAGCCGTTTAGGTATTTCATCATTTCACCCTCAAACGGCTATATGCTTGATTTCTAGGCGAGTGCTTCATTGGCACTGCCCATAATTATCCATGTCGCTGGAGTTTGTCGTAGGTGGCTGTTCATCAAAACCTAAAAAATCCAATTTGAATTCCACCCGCCGCATTTCTGCCGCAGACTTTCCCTGTCCGTTGTTGAAGCTGTAGCCACCCACTAGAAACAGGTCTCGCACCATCTGCTTGTCCGGGATGGACAAAAGTGTTTCATTAGATTTTGGCGCTTCAAACAGGCTGCACAATACGGTTTCAGCCCTGCGCATACTCAGTTGAAGATTGAGCAAATAACTACCGGTCGGCGAGGCGTAGCCTTCCACCACCACACGCTTAAGCAGCTTGCCCAGATCCTTGCGGGCTACATTCAGCAAAATAGGCACAAATTCGCGCAGTTTCTGCTTAGCATTCTCGGGAAGTTTTGAGTCGTTGTTGTCAAATTGTGCTTGAACACCAAAGTCGATACGGTTATTGATGCAATCAACGGTGACGCCTTGGACATCCTTAGCCGCCGTTTTGATCTCATCGCAGATTTGCTGGATTTTTTTTAGATGCTCCAGTTCCGGGCCAGGATTGGTGATAATGACTAAAGAGAAAGTCATCACGATGAGGAACAGCATCATCATCGCGGTCATCAGGTCGGCATAGGAAATCCAGAACGGTTTTTCGCCTTCTTCCTTTCCTCGCGGGGTGCGAATGCCACGCGAGAACATCAGTTGTGCCTTGTTTTGGCAAACATGTCTTGAAGACCCGCGATCATCGCTGCTAGGGGTTCATAAGCCGAAGCGACTTGATGGAGCGTATCGGCGTGGTTTTTGTGTAATTCACTGTCATGTTTCGCCATATCTTGACGAAACTTAGTCAGCGTTTCGGCCAGTTTTTCCGAGATAGCATCAAACGACTGATCGGCTATGACATTCAATTTTTCGAACTCATTAACGGTCTGCTGCATTTTCTGAATTACTTGCTGATTCATTCCCGCTTCGTCCTTGGCTCTTTCCAGCATTGCGTTCATTTCGCCAACCATTCTGGCGAGGGCATCCCGCGTAGTGGCATATTGGCTCAACTGGCTATCTAATGAGGTGGAGGCCTGGGCTAACGAATTGGTGCTTTTGGTAAGCTGGGCAGAAACCGTCTCGACCTGTTTCATCACCCCGCTAACTTTATTGCCTGCTTCCACAAAATGTCCAGCCGCTGATGAAATTAACGTTGCCCCCTGTTTCATGCCCTTGATTGAGTCAATGGAGGTATTATTCAACGCCGTGACATTATCCTTGAGCGCGACTGTCGTATCTGCAATTTTATTGACGAGGTCGCCGACTTGAGACTCCATAGTTTTGATCAGATCTGTCGATTTTTCGGAAAATTCCTGCTGCCGCTTCTGTTCTCCCGCTGCTGCGATTTTCCTCTCATCTTCCATCTTGGCTAGTATCGTACCTACCGAGCTTTGAATTTTTTCGATGTTTGTGTCCACCTGTTCCGAGGTTTTCGTCTGGCTCTCGCCAATCTGATCCTGAATACCTTTAATGATGTCCATCATCTGGGCTTCAAGCTTACCTTGCTGCGCTTCGAGCGCTCCAACTAAAGAGGTGACTTTAGATGTCAAGTCTTCGCGCTCTGTCTTGCCTGATTCGCGCAAATCTTGCAGTAACTCTTTGAAGCCGGTTTGCATCTCCGCCATCGAGGCGATGGCGGTATTCATCATTTCAGCCTGACCTTTCATCTGGTCGCCAAACGTATTCTGGATATTGTCCGAAAAGGTTTTAATCAAACCTTCGAGCATTCCTGTCATCGTGTCACCCTGCCCGTCGGTGACGCCAGCGACAGTTTTGCCAATATCGGCCAAACCCTCTTTGAGTTCAGCTCGAAACCTTTCGCCATGGTGTTCACTGGCATCAATATGCTCCTGAATTTTTGCTGAAAGAAGATTTCCAAGGACTTCCGATTGCTTACCCTGCGCTGCGCTCAAATCAAAAAGCAGTTTGGTCAGATCAGTTACTAGACTAGCTTTGAGTTGCGCCGTCTGCGTAGCGTTCTCCGCCGAGGATTTGACCAGCGCAGCAAGATAGTCCTCACCCACGCCACCTTCATACAGCGCATCCAGTATCCGGCAAAGCTGCTCCAGCTTGCGGTAGCAGAAATTGAGTAGAACTTTCTCCAACACAGTAATCAGCATTGCCGCGCCAATCGCAAAGAAAGAGGCAATGAACGCACCTTGAACTTCATCAAACATAGCTTTTAGCCCAACGAACAATGTGTCCATTTGCGCAGGATCACTTTTCGCTTTAGCCAGTAGCGAAGGGTCGAAATGTTGAATGCCGCTAATCAGCCCATAGAAAGTGCCGATTATACCGATGCCAGTTAAGATGCCCGGCAGATGCTTGAAAAACTCTATATTCAGCCGGGCATCCACCAGCGATTGCGGGCTAAATACAGTTTCTGCGGGCACGGTGGAACGAATGCACACCAAACGCTTTTGGCCGCCTTGATAGTCGTATTGCTCATGCAAGGTATCGCGGTAACTGTTCCAAACACTGGCGAAGAAAGCAGTCCTGAACACTTGCTGAAGATCATCCTTGGTGACGATCTCGCCGTCAGGTTTTTCCTGACGGGCTTTTTCCAAGTCCCGCACAGCACGACCAAGACAGATTAGCGCCCGTACGGCCTGCCCGACATACCAGCCCAAAAACAAAAGAAGCAAGGCAGCAACCACGTTGATGACAAAATGTGGATTGGTGCTGATTGGTATTCCCAACAAGTTACTGAAATAGCCGGGGAGGAAATTTTTGATGAGATCAATCATGGGGTCCACTTTAGTTATTTAACCAAGATAAACAGTTTGTCCTAAGCCTCGCCGCCTTCTCTTACATATACCATCAGTAACTTGCTGCTGAAATAAAGACTGGCACTCAAAAAGACGACATAAAGCCAAATTTTTTGTAAATTATCTACTTACTATAAAAATCAATCCGACCTTAAAAGTATTGATTAGCTTCGATATGAAGATTATATAGTGGGTTATATTGATAGCCAGGAAACACACAAAATCGCTCAAGGCTGTTCGACCGTGGGGAATCTTAACACTTACCGACACCAATCATTGCAAAATACGTGTTTTTAGTGAATTTGAACATTGATGTTCATCGAACTTGAACACACCAAACACAATAATTTAGTTTAAGCTGCCTGATAGGTGATTCTTAATGCAAAGACATGACTCTTCAGTTCATTTTTCAATGCAATTTTTTTGTTGGGCTAAATGAGTTTTCCGTTTCAAAGCTCTAACATTTATTACTCTTTGACTTTCACTCTTTCGGTCGCTAAAAAACTGCAACTTCCAGTAGCCCCATATGGATATGCATACCCCATGTTTATATTTGGTTGGGATAAAAAAGAGGGATATGCCAACCATACTCACCCTGTTTCTTTCGATTATTGATAAAGACCAGGATTACTTGGGTACTGCACAGGTGAAACTCCCGGACAACGTGTTGTAGGGCGATTATTTCATCACCGTATGGAGCGATACTTAGTGCTTGAACGAAAACGCTGTATCCCTTTCTTAGCAGGGCTTACAGCGATTATTTAAGTTTGAGTTTTAAGGTTCAATGATTTTGCCGAAGGCAAGAAACGCTGTATTTCGCCACATGACATTAGCACATTCTGTTTTTGTGGCGCTTTTACTGGGTAAACGAAAAAAACTCATTTCAGTTTTTTCGCTGCACATCTTGCTAGTCGTGGCTTGTAACATTTTCGTTCAAGCACTACCTATAACGTCATTCTTGAGGACACCCTGGCGACCCATATCAATGCCGACGACCCGGCAGCCGTCGACAATAACAACTACAAAGCCCGCGGCATCAGCGTGTTGGGCATCACGCCGCCGGATTTGGCGGTGAGTGAAATTTCAGGACAAGAGGCCGCCGATGCAGGCGGCAGCTATAGTTTTAACTACACCATACAAAACCGCGGCGATATTTTCACCGGCAATTGGACCGATGTGGTTTATATCACCGACAACCCGGATTTTGCTGCGGCGAAAGAAGTCTGGGAAATCGGCCGATACACCCAAGCGCGCAGCTTGGGCCATAACGAACAGTACAGCGTCAGCCAGACCGTGCAGCTCGCGCCGTCGGTTAAAGGGCGCTACCTGATTGTCAAAACCGATGCCGTCGGATCGCAAGTTGCCGAAAGCAATGAAAATAATAATACCGGGTCGGATTTATCGGCCGTTACCGATCATCCTGCGGATTTACAGGTCATCGATATTCGCACACAGCCGGAAAATTTTTCCGGCGAAGACGCCACCGTTACCTGGACGGTCAATAATCTGGGCGATGCGGTTTGGGCGGGCACCAAGAGCTGGAACGATGCCGTTTATCTCAGTAAAGATCCGTCTTTTATTCCCGAGCGGGCGACCTTGCTGGGCGTTTTCGAGCACTCGAATATTCAAGGGCTGGCGGCAGGCGGAAGCTACGCCACCTCAACCAAAGTCAAACTGCCGCCCGGCGCCGATGGCGATTATTATATTTACGTCATTGCCGACAATCAGGATAACCCGGCTGAAGCGCGTAATCGCACAGCCAAAGACGAGTACCTGTCCGGGACAAACACTAACGCGGTGGGTTTTTACGCGGGCGGAAATATCGGCGGCGCTTACCGGGCAGGCACTGCTTTTGAGGCAGGCCGTAACGCCAACAACATCCTGCGCGGTTCGCTGAACATTACCTATCGCGAACCGGATCTTCGGGTCGACAGCATTACCCTGTCCAATCCCAATCCGTCATCAGGGCAGCAGGTCACCGTCACCTGGACCGTCAGCAACCAAGGGACTCGGGAAACGCGCACCAACAGCTGGTTCGACGGACTTTACCTGTCGCGCGACGCCTCATTGGACGCCAGCGATTATCCGCTGGTAGACAGCGCCATTGCCGATAGTCCGGAGCATGCTCTGCGGGTTAAAGCCGTGTCCTTGTACGACAACAACCAACCGAAATACCTGAAACCGGGCGAGTCGTACACCTATTCGACAGTGGTCAACCTGCCCGAATCCATCAGCGGCGATTTCCAGCTGATCGTTAAAGCCGACACCAACGTTTACAAAGATAACTGTAAAAGCGAATTAAGCACCGTCCGGGACGACCTTGATGTGCTCAGGGATGCGGGCGGCAGCGGCTTGGTGCCGGAGTTTCCGGCGGAAGGCAACAATGTCTTGGCCATTCATCTGCCTATCGCCCTGGCGACGCCGCCGGATCTGCAAGTCGCTTATGTCGATGCGCCGGTATCCGTGGTAGCCGGGCAGGACTTTGTGGTGAGCTATGAAGTCATCAATGCGGGCGGCGATACGCCGAGCGATCAAAGCAGCTGGAATGACCTGATTTATCTGTCCAAAGATCGCTTTCTGGACATTAACAAGGACAGTTATGTAGGTTATATCAGTCACGCAGGCGGTATGCCGACCGGCGGCAATTACGATGCCAGCTTGACCGTCACCGCACCGCGAAACCTTGAAGGCGCCTATTACGTTTTTGTCATTACCGATCCTGCTCGGGCCTGGGGCGCGGGCGAAAACGGCAAGGTGCGCGAATTCGGCAAGGAGCAAAATAACACGACCGCGGCGCTACAGCCGATCCTGATCGAAACGCCGCCGCCTGCCGACCTTATCGCCGGTAACGTGGTCTTGCCTGCCGCTGCAAAAGTCGGCGACGACATTCAGGTTGACTACACCATCACCAACGACTCCATCAATCCGGCTTTCGGACGCTGGACCGATGCCGTCTACCTGTCCGGCGACAGCAACTGGGATTTGGGCGACATCCTGATCGGTAAAGTCGACCATAACGGCGGCCTGAATGCCAACCCCAGTTACAACGCCAGCCTGAAAGCCAAACTGCCGCCGCTCAAAGACGGAAATTGGCGGGCGATCGTCAGGCCCGATCTTTACAATGAAGTGTTCGAGGGCAAAATCACCTACACCGCCACGGGCCTGAATTTGCCTCCCCAGGAAGCCAACAACCGCACCGCTTCAGCGGCGACCTTGCAGGTACAGGTTGCCGAATTAACGGTAGCCGGCCCGTTGCAAACCACGCTAAGCCCCAAGCAAACCCGCCTGTACAAAGTCAGCGTCGCCGCCGGTGAAACCTTGCGCGTACTGCTCGATTCCCCAGCGGAGGAGGGTGCAAACGAGATCTATATCCGCTACGGCGATGTGCCGACCGGTTACCTGTTCGATGCGTCTTACACTAACCCGCTGTCGGCCGATCAACAGGCTTTCATCCCAAGCACGCAAGCCGGAGACTATTACGTATTGGTCAGATCCAACCAAGGCGCTGCCGATACGCCGGTCATCTTAAGGGCGGACTTGCTGCCGCTGTCCATTACCAAAGTGACGCCGGACCAAGGCGGTGTAGGCGACGACAATCACCGCTGGGTAACCTTGGATATTTACGGTTCCCATTTCAAGGCCGGAGCGCTGGTCAAATTATCGCGTCCGGGCGTTTTCGAGGTAGAACCGGATCGTTGGCAAGTGCTCGATGCAACGCATATCCGTGCGATATTCGACTTGCGCGATGCGCCGCACGGTTTATACGACGTCAGCGTGATCAATCCCGACGGCCAGGCCGTCACCGAGGCGACGCGCTATCTGGTCGAGCGCGGTATCGAAGCCGACGTCACCATCGGTATCGGCGGGTCGCACACCGTCAATCCGGGCGACAATGCCAACTACAGCGTCTCTCTACAGAGCCTGACCAACGTCGATACGCCCTATGTCCGTTTCGACGTGGGAGCGCCGGAAATGGGCTATAGCGCCGATGTGCTGGGCGGCCTCAGTCTTCCCTATGTGATTTTCGGCAGCAATATCGGCGGCCGGCCGGACGGCGTAACGCTGGACAGTGCCGGCAATACCCAGGCTTACGGCATCACGCCGACCAACGGCACGTTACGGAGCGATATTCCCTGGGCTCAGCTCGACGGCGCGCAAAATACCGCAGGCTTTAATCTGGCCCCCGGCTATGCGTTGGATGTAGCGGCGGGCGGATTTGTCGGCGCAACATTTAACGTCCAAACTTACCCCGGTTTGAAGGAATGGCTGAATTACGACTTCGAAGGGCTGCGGGACAAGCTTTACGCCTTAAGACCTGAATGGAAGACGCAAGGGTTGTTGGATGGCGGCGTACAAGACCTTGATAATATTTCATCAGGCTTGGCGCAGAAATTCCTGTCCAAAGACCCGGAAACACACGTCACCAAACTGGAGTGGTTGGCAATCCCGTTCCGTTTCAACGTGGTCGGCACGGCAACGCCGATTACCCGCGATGAATTTATCCTGGAGCAAAGCCAACACGCCAAGACATTGCGCGATGCCATCTTGGCGGACGCCCAAGCTCCGTCCGGTTTAAGCACGCTCGCCGCCGATCAAGACCAGTGGGTAGCCGGTTGGCTGGGTGCGCTTGAAAGCGCAGGCTTATTGCGTCCATTAAACGAAGCGCCGCCGATCCGCGAGAACCCGAAAGCGGTCAGCCTGAACGCCACCTTAGCCACCGGCATCCTACTGGCAAAAGCTGGCGACAGCTACCGTACACAGGCCGATATACTGGGATTTTTCGCCAAGGTTCAGCAATGGTACGGCGATACCGCCAAATACGCGGGCGATCCTGATGCGGTCAAGGTAGGCATCGATTATGTCGAAACGCGTGAAGACAGCGAAGGCAACATCGTTGAAATCCCGGTGCCGAAATTGGCCGATCCTCAGGCTTTTGATATGAATGCGGAGCAAGATACCCATTTCATCAACTTCAATATTTTTGCGGGCGGCAGCACCGAGTTTGAGTATTTGCGCCATATCGGCGTGCTCGACGAGAAATTCAACCCCGTTTCCGCGCAAGCCCTGAACTTGTCGCAATACCTACAGCAATCGGCTCAGCAGAGCGCCGACGCCAATGCGTTAGTCAGCGTTCGCGGCCCTCAGGCGGTAACAGGAAGCGACGGCAATAGCTACGTACCGGCCGATGTCGCGCTGCCGTATACCGTGTCGTTCACCAACCCGACCGAGGCGGGTGTCGGACAGTTGCGTTTGGTCAGCGAAATCGATGCCGACCTGGATATTCGCAGCTTGCGTCTTGGCGACCTTAAACTGGGCGATATCAACATCCATCTGCCGGTAGACCGCGCCAATTTCCATGGCGATTTCGATTTTACCGGCAGCAAAGGCTTCATCCTGCGCGTCAGTGTCGGTATCGATGCGTCGACCCGGATTGCGACCTGGCTATTGCAAGCCATCGATCCCGATACCGGCGAAGTCTTGCAGGATACTGTACGCGGTTTGCTGCTGCCGGCAGCCGATGCCAATGTCGCCAATGCCGGGCAACTGAAGAAAGGCTTTGTCAGCTATACCGTGCGGGCGTCCGATACCGCCCCGTCAAAGGCCGAGATCATTTCTTCCGCGCGTATTTTTGTCGACGCGGCGCCGCCTATCGATAGCGCCTTAAGCCTGGTTACGCTGGACGCCAAAGTGCCAAGCACCGTGTTGACCGTGACTTCACAAGGCAATAACGCACAAGGTGCGCCCAGTTACGATGTGAGCTGGATAGCGACCGATGAAGATAGCGGCGTTAAATCGGTCACTGTTTATGTCGCCGAGAATGGCGGCGATTTCAAGATATGGCTGCGTCAGGTCGATCCTTCGAAGACCCAAGCTATTTTTACCGGAGAGACCGGCAAGCGCTACGAATTCCTGGCTGTGGCGACCGATAAATCGGGCAACCGCGAGACGGCATCTATTGCCAATGCCGTTCTACCCGATGACGGCAGCCGCCAGGAAATACTCGATTCGCTGGGCGTGAATCAAAGCCTGAGCCAAACCGCCGAGTTCCCGCTGGCCGCCGCAGACCGCAGTTATGCGGTCAATGCGCTGTTCCAGCAAGCGGGCAGCCAACTGCCCGGACACGTCGCGGCCACGCAAAAATCCGATTTGCGCAGCGTCTTAGCCCCTTTTGCCTTGCGCGGATTTGCCGACGGCTACCAAGCCAGCGCAGCCGATATTGGCGCATTGGCCATGATCGAACTCGCCGACCACAGCGTTCTTGCCAGCGCCGGAAGCCTGCGTAATGAAGTGTTCCATTACAGCAAAGACGGCGGCCGCAGCACGACGCCGCTGTTTACGCTGGAGTCGCCGGTGCTTGACATGGCCGTCGATCAGCTCGGGCAATTATGGGTGATGACCGGCGCTGAGTTGCTACAGGTTGATGCAAACACCGGCGAAGTGTTGCAACGCCTTAGTGGCCCCGGTCAGGACCCGGTGACGCATGCGCTGGCTATCCAGCCCACGACCGGCGACATCTACGTTTCATCGGGAAACGGCATTGAAATTTTTCATCCCGGCGAAACCGATGCGGCTAAAGCATGGCGGCATTTCAGCAACCAGCGTGTCGGCGATCTGGCGTTTGCCCCGGACGGCCGATTATGGGCGGTGACCTGGACCGGTAGCGAAGTGACCTCAGCCCAGCCGAATCCGACCACCGATATAGTCAGCTTTCCAATGAATGGACGTACCGCGGGACGTCCTGAGCTTGAGTACCGCTTGTCCGGCGTGATCGACAGCATCGCCTTTGGAGACGACGGCACACCGTTGGCAGGCTTGCTGATAGCTTCCTGCAACCTGCAACAACGCCCGGTGAGCAATGCCCAGGCAGCAGTGCCGCATCAGGCTTCGGTCTGGATGGTTCAACTGGCCGACAAGCGCATCCTGCAACTGGCCGACGGCGGCACTCGCGGCGAAAGCATCATTACAACGGCTGACGGGCGAATCCTGATTGCCCAAACAGGGCATATCGATGTGATAGCGCCGCGTAAAGCGCCGGTCGTCAAAGCGATCACCGTGCCCGATGGGGCGCTGGTGTCGTTGCCGATGGCGCAGATTGGCGTGGTCTTCGATCAGGACATGTGGACAGGCGAACCCGGAATGGAAGCGGCGGACCTTGCCAGCGTACTGAATCCGGCAAACTTTACCTTAATAGCGCTGGGCGCTCATGCGGGCGGCGTGAGTGTCCCGCAAAACATCCGCTGGAATGCCGCAACAAGAACCGCCTGGATTGACGTGCAAGGACTGGAAGCAGGACAGTACCAACTTAACATCAGCAGCACGCTGCAAAGCAGCGCCGAAATCCGTCTGGAGCAAGGCTACGTCAGCACCTTTACCGCCTTGCTGGACATGAGCAGCCAAGTGCAGCTTGAGTTCAGCAACACCCGCGCCGACCGGGCGACCGGCGCAGTCAGCTACGACGTCAGCCTGACCAATATCGGCACCGACGACCTGAAAGGCCCGTTGACTTTATTGCTGGATCCGGGCCGTTACTTCGGCGCTTCGATCGCCAGCGCAGACATTGGCGGCGGCGACCAATCGGATTTGTGGACTATCGATCTCAGTCCGGCCCTGTTGGCAAGCGGCGGAAAATTTGCCGCAGGCGCTACGATTACCGGGCAAACGATTACCGTTACCCCGGCGAGCCTGTTTGCCACCCGCGCAGGCATGGCCGATCTGGTCAAATTCAATCTCGGGCATGGCGTCTATGCGCTGCCTCTGGAAAACTTGCCGCCGTCATTAAGCGTTGCCGGTCTCATTGATGCCGATAGCTTGGCTGCGGCGACGGCAGGCCAAGCCTGGACCGGACAAATCGAGGCCATTGATTCGGATGGCGCCGTGTTTTACTGGGAGTTGGTGCAAGCGCCTGCGGGCGTCACGCTAACGCCGTCTGCCGACATACTGTCGGCAGACGACGGCTATCATGCCGGAGCGACACTGAATTGGACGCCGTCTGCATTGGCTGCCGCCAACAGCGAAATCACTGTGCGCGTGCGGGACAGCCGCGGCGGCGTCGCCACGCGCAAGTTCCAATTGCAGGTTTCTGGCGGCAATAACACTCCCGTGGTTGACGTCATCAGGGATATTATCCTGAAAGAGGGCGAAGCCCTGAGCTTGCCGATCATCGCCGCCGATGCGGACGGCGATGCGCTGACGCTGGTTATCCGCAACTTGCCTGCCGGTGCCGTGTTTGATGCCGCCGGCGGGATCTTGAGCTGGACGCCCGGTTACGATCAAGCGGGCGTCTACCAAAATATCACCGTTGTGGCCGGCGACGGCATAACAACAAGCAGCCGACATTTTAACCTGATCGTAGCGCAAGGTTACGCCAAACCGGTTTTGGCTTCGGTTGCGCAGCAAACGCTGAGGGAAGGCGAACGATACGCCCTGCAACTGGCGGGGCATGCGGCAGGCAGCGAAGCACTGGCGGACGGCACCGCGGTGACGCTGGAATACAGCGCGCCGTGGCTGCCCGGCGGGGCCAAACTGAATACCGAGACAGGCTGGCTGGAATGGACGCCAGATTATAACCAGCATGGCGCATTCCGTATCCCGGTCACCTTGACTGCAATCTGGCATACGCCCGGCAACGATCCGGTCATTACCTCAGTCACCCAGGACGTGGTTTTAAACGTGCTCAACGCCAATGGCGCACCGGTATTCGATGCTTCGGCATCGCTCAGCACAGGTGCGGCCGAAACCTGGAATATCCTGGAAGGCCAGACCTTACAAATCAGCACCTTCGCCTTCGATCCCGATAACCCCGATTTTGAACCGCGCATTCGCTTTCAGGCCGGGGCTGCGGCCAGCGGTCCTGAGACCACTGCGGCAACGGTGAGCTATGACGTGTCAGGTTTGCCGGACGGAGCGACCTTCGATCCCGAGACCTTGGAAATACGTTGGACGCCGGGTTTCGCCCAAGCGGGCACCTATAGCATCACAGTAACGGCAACCGATGACGGTGACCCCCTTCGATTGGACTCAGGACAGGCTTCGACAAGCTCAGGACAGGCTCCCGGTGTACCCGCCGTAAGCCATCTGGTGCTGCCGATTGTCGTGGGTAACGCCAACCGCGCGCCGGACATCGGCGACATCAGTAATGCCTTTGTCGACAAGGGCGGCGTGATCGAAATCCCCGTATCGGCGCTTGATGCAGACGGCAATCCTATCCAAATCAGCATTTCCGGCTTGCCGAGATTTGCGACCTACACTCAAAATCCGTCCAGCAACGGCACCGCTTCCGGCGTGATCCGCTTTGCGCCGGGCGCAAACGACCGTGGCGATTACACCATTACCGTGGTCGCGCAGGATAACGGCGACGGCACTATCAATCAGGTGCTCACTCAAGCCAAGCGCTTTGTCCTGACCGTGCGCAGTGAAACCGAAGCGCCGGTCATCACCGCGCCGCGTCAAGTCGTTGCCGTCGTCGGCCAGCCGATGAGCGTGGCGCTGCTGGCAAACGATATGGATCAAGACGCGCTGACCTGGACCGCCAACGGTCTTCCTGTTGGCGCTGAAATTCTTGCGGCTATTCAATACGGGCACGCGACATTGACCTGGACGCCGACAACCGATGACATCGGCGCTCGCGATATTGAGCTGGTGGTGACCGATAGCGGCCTTGCGCCTGAAAATGCAGGCTATGTGCAACCTGAGAACCCAACGCCCAACGTGACCAAGCATACGCTGCGGGTCGTCGTGCGAGCAGCCAATGCCGCGCCTGAAGTGTTGGGCGTGCAAGTCAACGGCTCGCAAATTGTCGATACCGGCGTAACCGCCCCGATTCAACTCAATGCATCAGAAGGCGTGCCGCTTACGATAGAGCTGTTCGGCCGCGATACCGATGCCGACCTGATCGAATGGGCCGCGACCGGTCTGCCGCGCGGTATGACCCTGGACGTGCCGAATGCCGGCAACGGCAAGCTCGCTGTGTTGCGGTGGACGCCGGATCTGTTTGCGGCGCAGGATAGCAATACCGGCAGCGCCGGGCAATGGCGCTTTAGCGTCCGCGGCAGCGACGGCTCAGCCCAGTTCGAGCGCAGCTTCGAAATCAATGTCGCCAACGTCAACCAGACTCCACGCCTGCTGCCGATGCCGCTGCAACTGGTCAACGAAGGCCAAACCGTCAACTTCACCCTACGCAGCTTCGATGCCGATAACGACGCGGTCGGTATGAGCCTGATTTACGGCAACAGCAGCCCATCCGGTGTGGTCTTCGACAGCGCGACCGGCTACTTCGAATGGACGCCCGACCAAAGCGTCGTCAATGGCGCGATTGAAAACGACCATCCCTACAGCTTTACCTTCCAGGCTACCGACGGCAGCGCAACGACCACGCAAAGCGTGCAAGTCCGCGTATTCGATGTCAACCGATTGCCGCAACTGACTGCGACCAACCACGCTCTGGTTATCGGGCAAACCTTAAGCTTGCCGGTTGAATTGGGCGCGGCCTCTAACGGCATCAGCGCAACCGACCCGGACGGCACCGAGCAAACCGCCGCGTTAGCGGTCAGCTTCGCCAACCTGCCGGAAGGGGCGGGTTACGATGCGCAAACGCGCCGACTCAATTGGGTTCCAGGCCCCGGACAGATCGGCGACTTTACCGTCACCGCCCAAGCCTCCGACGGCAAAAACACCACCTCCAGAACTTTTACCTTGCGCGTCGTGGCGGAAGCTTCGGCTAACCTGCCCAAAATCACCGTTTCGACGACGCCAAGCACACCCGCACTGCCGGGGCAAGCTGTCATCGCCAGCGTCCGGGCCGACGCCTGGAGCGGTATCGCCGACATTGTCGCCGAAGTACGCGGCAGCGGCTTGGGCGATGTCTGGCAACCGGTCGCGCTGGACAGCGCTGGGCGCATGAAGCTTTTGTCCACCCAACCCGGCTTGATTGAAGTGCGTGTCACAGCGACCGACCGCGATGGCTTTGTCAGCAGCCAAACCCATACCGTACGCATTAAAAACCCGGCCGATACCGCAGCGCCGTTGTTGGCATGGACGGATAAGTTAAGCGGTGCGACAACCGCCACCAAGCCGGTGGAAATCAGCCAAATTACAGTCTTGAAAGCCGGTTTAGTTGAGCAGCAACTGATGGGCTACAAACTGCAAATAGCCCCGGCGGGTAGAGATGCTTGGCAGACGCTTGCCGAGCATGACGATGCCGCAATCGACATCGACCAGCAGCTTGACCTGATCGGCATCGATCCCGCCAAGTTCGCCAATGGCATCTATCAATTGCGTCTGTCGGCGTGGGATTTGGTTGGCCGCACTACAGAAATTGAAGCGCGCATTATTATCGACAGCGCGCAAAAAGACTTGGGCAGACTGACCGTGACCGACAACAGCTACCGGCTGGCCGGGCATACGCTGGCCTTTAACCGCAGCATCGACGTAACGGCAAATAACAACCAAACGGGCGATTTGGGCAACTGGCAGCTAGCGTTGCTCGACACCGGACTGACCACCGACCAGTCCGCCACCACCGCCAGCGGCGCAACCGCGTCTTGGCAAGAAGGCGCGCGCGTCTGGCTGCAAATACCTGAAAACCTGTCCAACCCCACGGCCAACACGCTCAGTTTAAGCTTTACGCTGAATACGAGCAGCGAACGCCTAGGCGAAGAGCCAAGCGCACCGCAAGTGTTCCACCCGGCGTTTAGCGACTCGCAAGGCTGGCAACTGCAAGCCCATACCGGCTCCGCCCAGGGTGCCGAAAACCTGATGCACCAAGGCAGCCATCTCTATGATCAAACGACCGGTCTGCCGTGGGTGCCGAACGCCTACACCCTGATTGCGCCCGACGGTAGCCGCTACGACCTGGAAGGTGACGGCCTTATCACCGCCGTCACCTTCCAGGACGGCGCGCAATGGCTGGTTTCCGATGCCGGCATCGCCGCAGTTAACGGCGATGTCACCCAACGCGTCGAAATCCAGCGCGACAGTCAAGGCCGCATCAACCGCGTCACCGGCCCCGATGCTCAAGGCGAGACCGCCAGCACCGTCTATCGTTACGATGCCCAAGGCCGTCTTGCCCTGGTGCGTGTCCTGCAGCAACCCACTCTCCCATTGGGAGAGGGCGGGGGTGAGGGTTCCGCCCTGGGTACGCCTCTGGCCTACGATAGCCAAGGCCAACTGTTGACCGACGCGATAACCGCCAAACTCGGCGCGGCGGTCAACTGGCTGGGCGACAGCAGCGCCAACCAATGGAGCGGCGAGCTCACCGACAATATCACGACTACCTTGGCGTTTAACGTCCGCGAATCGGAACTTGCCTCAACCGTACATACTCCCGGTGCGCAAGGCGCGATTGTTTACGCGCTGGAAACCGAACTACCGGAAGGCGCAAGCATTGAAGTGATCGGCGCAACGCTGATCGGCAATGCGACCGTTAACGGCAAAAACACCCTGCTGGTGCGGGTGACCGAAGCCGGAGCGAAACTGATCCGCATAAACGGTGCCGGTGCAGCCAGCCTACGCATCAGCGTAGCAGGCGACCTCAACCGCGACGGCAACATCGATGGCGCAGACAGCCAAGCGTGGCAGCAAACTGCATTAGACAGCAACCCCACGGGCGACCTCAACGGCGACGGCTAAACCAACGCCGCAGACCGCCAACTGCTCTATGCCAACTACGGCTTCAAAGCCAATCGGGCTCCTGCTGCCGTCGCCAACCTGCCGCAAGGTAAAACCCACACCGACCTTGCCACGAAAATAAGCGTCAGCGCCATTGCCGAGGATATTGAGGGCGATAGCGTTTTCCTGCGCGTCATTAACGCCACGCACGGCAGCGCCAAACTCAGCCGGGATGGCAGCAGCCTGATCTTCACCCCGGAAGCCGGCTACGCAGGCCAAGCCACGATCACCTTGCAAGCCGATGACGGCTATGCTTTGGGTGCGCCTATCGAGTTGAATGTGAACGTCAGCGGCGCGGCATTGACCTCCATCCGCATCACCAACCTGGCCGATCTGATCAACCTACAAACCGGCCAAAGCACCCGCATCCATGCCGTGGGCGACTTTACCGATGAACAAAACGTTGATTTAACCGCCGGTTCCGGCGACTACCTGACCCTTAATACCCTGGATCTTAGCCCATTGGGCAAAGTTGGGGCTATTGCGATCACTATCGACGATGCCCGAGACTTGGTTAGCGCCAAAGCCGCAGGCGCAGGACTGATCAGTCTTAGCCGTACCGCCACAGATGCTCAGCAAACCTACACCATCCGCACGGTGGCGGCCATTAACGTCGCGCAGGCAGGGCAGGTCGATCCGCAAACCGGAGAATTGATCGATACCCGCGCATCACTGACAGTAACCCCCGATGTTTATCCCGGCACATTGACCCTAATTTCAGGAAGCACCCGGCAGTTGAAAGTCCATGTGACCGATCCCAACACCGGACTCAACGCAGATGTTCACGAAGCCAGCCAAACCGCCTTTGCCGGTAGCCCCGAGAGCACGGAAGACTACGTAGACCCGGACACCGGCGAAATCACCACCTACGTCTATGCCGCCATACCCGCCGTCTTCAGCGGCACCCGCTATAGCGTTTCCGATGACAGCATCGCGACCGTCAGCGACAGCGGCTTAATCACCGCATTACGCACCGGCCAAGTCACCGTCTCCGTCGTGCATCTGGGCAGCGTGGTCGACGCTTACGGCAGCGTCAGCGAACAAGTGATCGGCCAACGTGACATCCAGCTGTCCGTGCAAATCGCGCAAACCACCGATAACGACCCGGCCACCGTCGCACCGCAAACCATCCTGGTCAATGCCAAACAAGGCGCAGCCATCAGCGTCGAAACCGGGGAAACCGTATTGATCGGCGCAGGTGCATTAAAACAGGATACCCCGGTATCGATCAGCCGCATCGACTTAACCGCGATAGACCCCAGCACCGCGATCTTTGCCGCGCAAGCCGGCGGACTGGAAGTCGTCGGCGCATTCACCCTGGATGTGGGCAGTGCGGGCAGCGCTTACCCGCTGCAATTGGCTATCCCGGTACAAAACGGCATCGCCGCGCAAGCCGGGGATGAAGTCTGGTTCCTGCGCAAAGGCCAAGTGATTGCTGAAGGAAGCACGGCCACAAACCTCATTTACCAAGAGACCTGGTGGGTCGTCGATAACGGCTTTATCAGCCTGGATGCGGGCGGCAACGCCATCGCCAAAACCGCCAGTCCCCCGTACGGAGGCTTGGACGCCTCCGGCGAGTATAGGGTTTATAAAAAACTGCCGGGCGTGATCAGCAGCCCGTTCGAGCTCGCCGTAGGTATCGGCGATGCCATGACCTTTGCCGGGGCGACCGGCCTTAGCCTAAGCTTTGGCAGCACAGCGCTGCCTTTGGCAATCACCTCCGACATGATCGGCATCATTGCGAGCATGGCGACAATGGGAACCGCCTCCAGCTACCATTTTGGCGTCCCCCAGTTTGCCGACATCGCGATCCCCACCGCCAACGAGCCGCCGGTCATCAACACCAGCGCGAAACTGCCGCCGGTCATGACGCCTTACGGCAACGTCGTCGTGCCTAACATTACCGATGCGTCAGCGGACGGAACTGGTTCCGTCACTATCACCGTAAACAACACTAACCCCGGTCAGCAATCGGGCCAAATCATGCTGCGCGCCCTGCTTGCCGACGGCTCGCACATCGATGTGCAAGAGTTTGGCGGCACCGCCAGCGGTGCAATCACAGTCGATACCGCAAACTTAAAGACCCAAGACGGCAAAGCCTTTGCCGTCGGCAGCGTCAGCTGGCAACTGGTGCGCATTATTCCGGGCTATTTGCCCGGCGACGCCCCCATTGAATTTGCCGGCAACACCGCCCGCATTACGCCCAAGGCCGACATGGCGGCGACCCTGACCCGCACCGGTATCGAATTCTTCCGGGAAAACAAAACCGTCAGCGTCGCACAAGTCAACCTGGTCAACAAAATCGGCACCGGTCAAACCATAGACTTTAACAGCGCTTATCTGACCGGCAACAAAGTCCAGCCCATCGCCTTTAGCACCGACTTAAGCCGCGCCTACGTGGCAGGCAACGGCGTCATCTATGAAATCGACCTGCTGACCTTCAAACTGATCGACACTATCGTCGTACAAGGCGGCAAAAACATCGTCAGCCTAGCCGCCGTCGGCAGCCTGCTGATAGTCGGCGAAGGCCAAAGCTATGGCAACGGTGCCGGCAACAACCAACTGTATGCCATGGATACTAACCCCGGCAGCAGCACCTACAACACCTTTAAGTCCATCCAAGGCACCGGCATCGAGAGCAGCAAACTCGGCGTAGCAGGCATGACCGTAGGGCCGGATGGGCAGACCCTGGTCGTTGCCGTACCCAAAGCGGCTAATACCGCCTACTACGCGCCAAACCAAAATCCGGGCGACATCTTGATCCTGGATTTTAAAACCTTCAACTTTAAGACCGGCGCCATCAATACCCCTGTCAAAGCCAATCTGCCGAATGACAACCTCAGCGGAAAAGCGCCGCAAATCATCACTGCGACCAGAGATGAAAACCGTTACCTGGTCGCCAACGTGGCCGACTACAACCGCGGCCTGTCCACGCTGACCTTGACCCGCGATGCAGACGGTAAGATCACCAGCGCCAAAATGGAGGCCATTCACCTGTCGCAGCCGACCGACAAAATCAGCATCGACCGCCTGGATATACAGCGGGCGCAAAGCGCGGTACTGGTCGAACAAGACGGCGTCGAATACGCCATCGTCTCCGATGACAACTACCACTTTCTGGATCCCTACTGGAAGGCCATGTACGAAGCGCCGACCTTCGTCTTTACACCGTCAGGCCCGCCGCTTGCCGTGGGCGGCTCGGCCTCCGCCAAAAAAGTCGCGGTCGGCGGCAAGCTCGGCATCGTCAAAGACCCGTTCGGCCAACAAGGCGACCCGGAATATTTGGGCGCCACCTTGCCGTTGGATGGCTATGGGCTAGTCAACCTCAGCCTGTCCGAAGACGGCAAGGTGCTGATCGGGCAACTGAAAGGCACTTATAGCGGCAACATCCTGAGCGAAGAATCCTTAAGCCAAAAGCCCAGCCAAAGCCATGTCTGGGATGTTAAAGCCTTGATTGCAGCGGCGCTTGCCCAGCCAAGCCAGGATCGCCTGCGCAAGCACATCTCACTGACCTCCACCCCCAATGCCGAACAGAGCATCGCCAATCTCGGCAGCGAGTTTAAAGGAACCATAGGCACAGCGTTTGATCCAGAGTGGATAGTTGGCAGCGTAGAAGGCAATATGGGTGATGTGATTGGCGTTGATTTAAAAGAATTGGCAGCCAGACAATTGCTATTGAGGGAAGGAATATTGACTGAAGCGAACGTTAAAACGCCTTTAGCTAAGTTGAGTTCACTGGATAAAGCATTCGTTACCACGAGAATGCTGGAGCTGTCAGACTTCTCCCTGGATCCGCAACAGTTGGACTTCTTTGCAGGCAGAATTTCCGGAGAAAACCCAGCGCTGAAACTGCTGACCAAAAATGCGAATACCCCCGTCATTAATCCTACCCTTGTTTCGCGCAAATCGGCGGATGCAAGTCATACCCTAAGCACAGTAGATGCCGACTTTAAAGAGACCGGCATCTTATTCTTCGTGCCAAATATCACAGACAACAGCATCACACCGAAGTCCGTAGCACTTTCCGATAAAGAAAGACTATTGGCCGGAGAAAAGCTGAACGATAAATTTGCCCAGCTTATTTTTTACTACAAAGATAAATCGCAACCGCTGATATCGGTAAATTTGCAGCCGGAAGAAGCACATGGCATTGTGACCGTCACGGCCAAAGATTATGCCGGTATGGGTGCTTTTGTCGGCGACCGGCCGCTGGATAACCCCGGCTATACAAAATTTCTGTTGAAAGGCGGCGTTGACACGACGGCCACAGATTTACTGGATGTAACAAGAGTCGAGCAAAGACTCAAATACCTAGGCTTTTCCGCTGTTGATACGACCACTGGAAAACCTAATCAAGAGATTATTGTTGATGGCAGGTTTAATAGCAACGAACAACAGGCACTCAAACTGTTTGAGACCATAGTGCGCTATACCACTGCTATAGGGACGGGGCAAGGTGTTTATGGCAATGCTTCGGTAGAAATTCAATATAAAGCCACCGTTACCGCATCAGGCACAGTTGAATTAAAAGAAGTTCCCAATAGCTTCAAACAATTGCCGACAGCTAATACCCCAACCTTTATAGAAAGTAATGGCGCATTACTCATCGCAATCGACTTGGCAAAACAAAACGCACTCATAGCCGCAGGGTTCAAGAGTGCCGCCGAGACCAAGGCCATGGACGGCAAGATCGAAGCCGATCTGGCTAACACCCAACGTAAAATCACCCTCGCTTGGCTCAATGCCTACAATGCCCCGCATTGGATGCAGTTTTTTGCGAGTACTGGTAGCACTTATGCAACAACCAATACCAAGTTAGGTGTCACTGCCTGGACTAATCATGCTGAAAACGGCAATGTGTTTGGTACCAACTGGGTATTTGATTTAATGACTTTATCGGGTAAAACAGCAGGAATTCAAGGTAGGACAAAGGCATTACAATACGCGGGTAGTGGAGATTTAGGCACAACCCTAGAACTTGGCATCAACACACAATATATTTCTCAAACAAACCAAAAACAAATTAATGGTAACGAGTGGCTGTTGGGTTTATCGGATGTAAATAGTGTAGATTTGAAAAATGTTACGGCCAATAATGCCGCAAGTGCCACACCGCAAGAAAAGCTTAAAGACCTCTTGCAGCAAAAGGCGCAACTGGCTCTACAAAGCAATGGGCAGTGGAATTACACAGTGGCAAACAGTCTTGCGGATTTGTTAAAAGAGACTAACCGTGCTCCAGTCGCAGGCATGTCGGATATAGGTAATGCAAATTCAAATCGTCAAGATGAAGCGCTAAAAGATTTTCTAGCGGTTTATGCGGCAACGCTGAATGACAGTGTAAATGGAAACGGTTCCTTAGACGAACAGATAAATAATATAACATCGGCAACTTCAAATGCAGATAAGATTAAGATCCAACAAGCTTTGTTTGGTAAAGGAGGTAACGGAGCAGGACTTATTGATAGCCAAAATATCATCCTTGGCGGTAAAGGTTTAGGTGCAAAATTAGATATAGACAGCTTAGCTGCAATCATGAATATATCCAAAGATGAAGCAGCAGGATGGGTCGATGTACTTAATCAAGTATTATCTTCAGCGGATATAAATACACCTCAACGTTTATCCATGTTCCTTGCTAATGCGGCTCAGGAGACAGGCCAATTAAGATGGCCATTTGAGGGTGGTAATGTCAACCCCATCAATGAAAACGTAACATATAACTATACTGAAACAAGGTATGGATTAAATTCACCAAATGGCCCCAGTAACGGTAACACTTCTGTAGGAGATGGTTCTAAGTACAGAGGGCGAGGGCTTTTACACATTACATGGAAATATAATTACGAAATAGCGACATTTGGATATTCATCAACCGTTAATCCTAGCAACAAATACACAAGCTATAACGAATGGCAAGGTACCCAACAAATACTCAATACTACAAGCACAGGCAATCCTGATGGGACGGTAACCGTAACAGGCACAATTCCTCCTGGTTGGTCTGTCCGCATTGAATTTCCTAAAAATGGTAGTGATCTGCAAGAGTTTGGGTATTTTGTGGATACCAATAATACTGGGGTTTACACCGTAACCAGTAAAAATAAACGCGCTGCTAGTAATGTCACGGGCTTAGCGGTGAAATATGACTTTATCGATAATGCTAAGCAAATTTCAGATAATAAATTACTTGGTGCTCAGATAGGAGCATGGTATTGGCGTTTTGAGCGAGTAAATGCGTCAGCACCAAATCCGTTAGCATGGGATTTAAATTCAAGGGCGGCTGATGTAAATAAATTTATAGAAACAGTAGTAAAAATTAATAAAGGAGAATTAAAGCTTAACAGCGATGGCAGCGAAAAAGATAACTATATACAGCGTAAAGAAAAATACAGTACAGCAAAAAAAGCTGTTGACGATGAAAACTCGTATGGCAGTATGAACGAATTGTTAAAGGGGTTGGGCATTAGTACTGTTAATGAAGCGGGTTATAACAAAAAATTTGGCATTTCATTAAATAAACGAATAGCAGTTGAAATAGATGGGGCAAATAATTTGTTAGCTGATGAAGTGGTAGAAAATAGCGCCGTGATTCAGCAGGATTTGATGCAAACATTACAAAGCCAATTTGATATTGAACAAGGAGACGATATGTTGCTTTTAGCCATGGCAGATGTGCCACCCATACCTGTCAGCGAGATAGCCCTAGTTGCGGTTGCTCCGACAAATTCTGTAAAAACACTCAATTACGGTGTTTGTAGTTTAGCTGAAGAAAATACCAAAGGACATGCCGAGTTTGATTTAAACATATATGGATTTTTGGTGGATTTCTTACCTAAAGAACTAAAGCAAGGTTTCGGGGATAATTCACTTAATCCTGATCAGAGTAATGTCGTTTTTGATTGGATGGATAGCATTACCATAAAACGGTTACAGGAACCTGAACATGGGGTCATGTCTAACAAAGCCCAATATTTACCTAACGAAGGCTATATTGGTAAAGATCGAGTAGTGCTTCTATTGGAGGGTAATGACTTAGATGGACATCCGTTTTCTATAAAGTTGAATTATTACATTAATGTAATGCCCGAATCTGAATGGCATCATGCGATGCTAAACAGAAAGGATTATCAGCAGGCACTAAAAAAATATTGTGGGACTACTAGGAGGCTGTCCGAGAATAGAAACGAAAAATTATTCAGCCCAAATACCATT
>DAINRH010000021.1:0-32771 GCA_036741905.1 Methylobacter sp.
AGTTCACGAACGACTGTAAAGATAGGGAGATTGTTGTACGCAAGTATCTGCGAGGCGTCGTCATTTGGACAGCCCCTTATCTCGATATGCAGACCTTCCAGGTTTTTAAAACCTGGAAGGTCTAACTTGCAACGTTTCAAACGGAACAACATTCCTCGTCCGGCTTGGATTGAAAGTTGTTCCTCGTTCCCACGAGACGCTGGAGCGTCTCGTCTGCGTTCCCACGCCGGAGCGTGGGAACGATAAAATTACCTAATTGTGGCGGGACGGGGGTGCAAACCCCGTCCCGCCACAGCAACACCCATAATCGTCTCTCTTATAGTTCCCACGCTCCGGCGTGGGAATTCAGTCTGCAACGCTCCAGCGTTGCGGGACGGACGCCGGAGCGGGAACGATAAAATTACCTAACATCGATTATCAAAACAGCGCCAGCGCTTCCAGGCATTTCCGATAATGCGCCAAGCCGTTATCGGGCGGCAGTTTTAATCCCGGCAACGCAAAGCCGTAACGGATTCCGGCTTGCTCCGCATCGACTACCCAGCGGCACAGTTGGCTTAACCGTTGCTCAATATTGTGTCCGGGCGCATGTTCGTAATCCAGCCATACCTCTTCTAATGACTGTTCGCCGCCGTATTGTTTGCTGAATACGCCCAAGCCCTTGGCAAACGCTTTCCAGTGTATATGTTTGATGGAATCGCCGGACTGGTATTCCTGCAAGCCGTAAAAGTCATCGGCGCCCTTGCGGCTAAATCCCTGTTGGGTTTGAGCGGATGACGTTTTTGGAAAAGCTGTTTCAAGAGGCGCGGGCTTTGGGTAAACCAAGGCCTTAAGCTCGAAGCGAATCGGCGACCAGGCGCGAAACAAGCCCAGCGGATAAGTGCTGGATAGCGTGACCGTCCCCGCTCGGTGCCAGCCTCGGCTTTGGGTTATCGAGTACAACATCACATGCGCGGTGCTGTGCGGCGCCATAGCCAGGCTTTGAGCGTCTTGCAGTACAAGCTGCAACTGGCGGCGTTCCACATCGACAGGGTTGTCGATACGGATCTCGAACCCCGCGGCTTCACCTGCGAACACGGCTTTAGTCCGGCATTTTTGCACCACCAGACCGGCTAAGGCTTTGTAGCTGTGTAAGATGGTGACGAAAAAAATACTCGCCAATAAAAAGCCCAGCAGGTAAGCCAGGTTATTGTTATAAACAAAGGCAATCAGCAGCAGGACGGTAATCAGCAACACAAAGCCCAAACCCCGTTGCGTAGGCAAGATAAAGATGCGCCGGTGATTTAAAACGACCGGCGCATCGACCGCTTTTTCGCCTGAAACAAAGCGGCTGAGCCTAAAGCGTTCTTTTAAGTTGAGTCCCGAAACAGAATATCCCATCAAGAATCCGACCCGCAGGAAAAAATAGGGTCCACGAAAATCACGAACGACACGAAAGAAACAGTCGAAAGACTCGTGTTATGGGGGTTTTTCGTGCTGTTCGTGTCTTTCGTGGACGGCTCTTTTGGTAGATTCATATTGCGGCAACGTTAGCCAAGATCGGCGCGACGATGGCTTCCGACTGCGTGTTGCCGGCCCGTAGCCGATGCCCCGCGACCGCCGCCAGTACCGCTTGCAGATCTTCCGGGATAACCGCATCGCGCTGATCCATAAACGCCCAGGCCTTGGCCGCAGTCAGCAACGCCAAACCGGCTCTGGGCGACAAGCCGCAGTGATACTCGGACGACTCGCGGGTAAAGTTAATGATGCCCTGGCAATAATCGAGCAAGGCGCTTGATGCATAAACCCGAGTAACCGCCTGCTGTATCCGTTGCAATTGTTCCGGCGGCAGTTGCACCGGCAGCGATTCGCACAGACTGCGCCTGCTTTGCCCTGCAAGCAATTGTCTTTCCGCCTGATGATCGGGATAGCCCAGCTCGATACGCATTAAAAAACGATCCAGTTGCGATTCGGGCAACGGAAACGTGCCTATTTGATGGGACGGGTTTTGCGTGGCAATCACAAAAAAAGGCTGGGGCAGCGGATAGGTTTTCCCTTCCACCGTCACCTGATGCTCTTCCATGGCTTCCAGCAAAGCGCTTTGCGCCTTGGGCGTGGCGCGGTTGATTTCATCGGCCAGCACCATCTGGTTAAAAACCGGGCCTGGATGGAATTTGAATTCATGATTTTTAGCATCGAATACCGAAGCGCCGATGATGTCGGCTGGCAAAATGTCGCTGGTGAACTGAATCCTCTGATAATGTAAACCCAGCAGTTTTGCCAGGGTATGAGACAACGTGGTTTTGCCGACGCCGGGAATATCTTCTATCAACAGGTGGCCGCGAGCCAACAGGCAGCAAAGCGCGAGCCGGACCTGCCGGGGTTTGCCGAGAATGACCTGATTGGCTGAATCTAAAAGCTGATTGATTGCATTTTGCATGAGGGGTGTTAGGATGTTTGGATTATAAATGTCTTGAAATTCAGTTTTATTATAAAGCAAGATTCAAGTACATACAGGCCGAACCAACAAGAGGGATTTGTCATGAAAGAATATAAAGAAGTGCGCGATAGTTTAATTGAAATGCTCGAAGATCTTGACGATCGGCTGGCTAAAATCACTCATGATGTCAAAGAGCCTTTAGATAAAGACTTTGAAGAACAGGCGACCCAAGCGGAAAATGACGAAGTGCTGGATAATTTGGGCAATGCGGCCAGAACGGAAATAGCTTTGGTCAAGCAAGCTATCGCCAGAATAGATAAAGGCCAGTACGGGCTGTGTCAGGTCTGCGGCAAGCCGATCAGCGAACAGCGATTGAAAGCCGTGCCTTATTCCAGCCTGTGTATAAAGTGCGCCAGTCAGACCGGCTGCTAATGAATCATTTGAACAAACAATGAACCGCCGGGCGACCGGACTGTCGCCCATTAGCTTGATACATCCCGCCTAATTAAAAATTTATCGGGATAAATTAAAGATTACAAGACAATTTATGCAAATCTTTTGTTTAATAAGCTTACCCCCCTTATAATCCAGCAAAACTTCCAAGTTTTTTCTATTCCCTATTTATTTCACTACAACCCGAGACCTGTTTAACGATGAAAATGAAAATCGCCCTATTTTTAGGACTGTTACTGATTACTAATGTGAGCTTTGCCGAATTAAAGATTGGCTTTGTCAATATCCCCGCCGTCCTTGAAAAAGCCCCCCAAGCCGAAAAAGCTAAAAAACGTCTGGAACAAGAATTTTCGCCGCGCGATAAGCAATTAGTCGCGCAACAAAAAGAAATTCAAAGCATGGATGAAAAAATGGCCCGCGATGCGGCCGTGATGGGCGAGTCGGCCCGCGCCAACATGGAAAAAGATATTCTGAACAAGAAAAGAGACGCAAAAAGAGCGCAACAAGAATTCAGCGAAGACTTTAACGTCCGTCGTAATGAAGAACTGGGTAAATTGCAAAGCCGTATCGTTGAAGTTATTCGCGGCATAGCTAAAGATCAAAGCTTTGACTTATTGCTGACCGACGGCGTTATTTATGCCAGCGAACAGATTGATGTCACGACTCAAGTTCAACAAAAATTATCAGCGATGCCCAATTAATTGATGCCAATCGACAGTCCCAAATCGACTGCCGAGACATCAACTCCGATTGCAAAAGCGGCCAGTTGGCCGTTTTTGCGACACAGCACAATCCCCTCCTTTTCCTATTAGCCGACCCGCTAATTATCGATACTTGCCCGCCCCATTACATTTTGCATCAGGTAGGATGACATGAACAAGCGACAGCTTATCGACCAGTTATCATTGGCTGCCCATATCGAGGGCGGCTATTTTGCCAGGACCTACAGTTCCGAGCTAAAAACCGGCCTACCTACCGATTCGAAACCGAGATGTTTGCTGTCCTCTATTTTTTACATGCTGACTGACGACAGCCCGATTGGTCATCTGCATAACAATAAATCGGACATTATCCATTACTTTCATGGCGGTTCCCCTTTAACCTACTTGATCCTCCACCCAGACGGCACTCTTGAGACTAAAGTGCTTGGCGCTGATTTTGATAAAGGCCAGCAACTGCAATTAATTGTCCGAGGAGGCTGCTGGAAAGCAACCGAATTAGAGGCGGGCGAGTTCGGCTTAATCAGTGAAGCGGTATCGCCCGGATTTGAATATGAGGATATGGAATTGGCCGAAGAAGCAACCATAAAAAATCGATTTCCGCAGCTATGGGATCGACTTGCAAAATATGTGAGGTAAAACCGCACCCGAGAGCGGAAAGGCATTTATCCCACTGCCAATTAAGTTAAAGATTTTTCCGTTCGCCCCGACCCTTCGGCGCGCTCAGGACTAAAGGCCTTGTCGAAGGGTGAATGGAAAAATTCGAACCCGCTGAGTTAAGCCATTCATGGTTCGACAAGCTCACCACGAACGGCTTAACTTAATGGCAGTGACGCTATATCCCTCATCATTTGATTCACTCCCAGTCGCTTTTCCCGATCCGTTTCTGTTGGCTTATCATCGAACGCAGTCGCCGCCATAGCCTCGTACAGCCTTTCATCGCATGCGGCGCATAGCGTTTCGCCCGTTGCAGCAGCAAACCGGCCAACCGGAACAGCATCAACCCGGCGCGATAGCCCGTTCCCTGCAAGCGGTAAAACAGCGGCCGCAGCGCCGACACCGCGCCTGTTACCGACAGGCTTGCGGCATGCACACCCTCCCTGGCGATAAAATTCACGTCCCTGTCCTTGACTTTGCCGTGCCGATGCAGCCAGTGCAGCAAGCCGCTGACGTAGAGAACGAACAGGCCTATGCCGGTAACAAACCAGATAAACCGGCCTATGCCGCCAAACGCCTCGCCGGTATGCATAGGCCATATCCAGGTTGCAAACGTTTCGCCCGAACTAAATGCCGACGGGTCGCGCACGTCTTTGACCTGACCGCTCCACCTGTCCACCCAGACCGTGGTGTAGGGATGCCGGTGATTGACTTCGCTGCCTTGGCGCAAATTAATGCGGTAAATTCCGCTGTCGCCGGCAGGCGTGGTAACGCGCCTGAGTTCGGCGCGGGGAAACGGCGCGCGCGCGACAAATTCCGCCGACTCCAGGCCGACCGGGTGATTGTTGGGAATCGCCGTGCTGACGATATTGCGCCCGGTTTCGCCATGTTCCATGCCGGATGCGCCGACCAGCGTTGCCAATACCCCTGGATAACTCAGATTAAAACCGGTGAACGCCAGCAGCAATAAGATCGATGCGCTAAGCAACCCGATCAGGCGGTGCAGGTCGAAGGCAAGCCGGATCATACCGGCATGATGACGAATCTTTAGCGCATTCAAAATCCCCCGCCAACCCGGCCACCACAAGTAAACGCCGGTGCCGATAGACACCGCCAGCAATAATCCCAACATGCCCACCGTATTCCAGCCGAAACGGTCAAGTTGAAGCTGGGTATGCAGGTCAAGCAGCCAGGTGGTCGCTGTTTGCCCCCAGAACCGGTCGGCAACGACCTCCGCAGTGTACGGGTTTACCGACACCATCAGCGGCGCATGCAGCTCGAAGAAAGTTTCTCGGGGTTTGTCGTACCAGACGGTAATCATGCCGTGAGCGGATCGGGGCAGCTCCAGCGTCCAAGCGCCGTAGCGATTGGGATGTGCCGCCTGCACCGCCGCCATGATTTTATCCAGAGACTGACGCTTGCCCTCCGGCTGCTCGATAACCAGCTTCGGATTCAACAGCTCATCCAGCTCTTCGCGGTAAACGCTGATACTGCCGGTCAGCCCCAGCAGCGCAAAAAAGAATCCGGCGATTAATGCCAGATACAGATGAACCTTAACCCAGGTTGCCCGGTTGAGCAGGCGTTGAACGGGGAATTGCATGGCGTTGTTGTGAGATGAAAAAAACCGCATTATCCCATACGGGATTATGCGGCGTTTATTTTTGTCCGATGAGCCGGACTCAACCTGCCCATAAAAAAACCTTACGTGATATGCCGTATTGCACTGTGTCATATCACTCAGTTTTACGATTTATAGCAAGCCCAATTCATCGCTAAAAAATCTTGTCGGATACCGCGCAAGCCCTGTCAATACAGGCTGCATGGCATTCGCATGCAAGGCGAATCCCATTGTGGCATGGATGCTGCTTTTGCCTATCAAATACTGTCAATCAATAGCCTGTCCCCCGACTTCCAATGCCTAAATCCAATCACGATCTACTCAACCGCCTGTTCCATCATCACAGCAAAGAGCTGTTGGCCTTCGCCGGTTGGCGGGTGGGCGATTTCGCGGCCGAAGACCTGGTGCAGGAAACCTATCTGCGCTTTCTACAGCATCCCGAACCCGCCTCCATCAGCAATCCGCGCGCTTATCTTTACAAGGTGATCGCCAATCTCGGCTTCGATCACCACCGCAAGGAGAGCGTGCGCGGCAAATACGCCGAGACCGATGCAGTCGAGCCGGATGAGCTGATTTCGCCGCTGCCGGGACCGGAAGCGCTGATGGAAGGAGAACTCCTGCTGCGGAACTGTCTGGCGGCGCTGAAAACATTGCCCGAAGTATATCGTCATGTTTTTTTCCTGAACCGGATCGACGGTTTGACCCACCTCGAAATCGCCGATGCCTTGAAGCTGCCCCGGCGAACCGTGGAGCGCTATTGCGCCAAGGCGCTTACCCACTGTTTTACCCATACGATGCGTAATCAGGCTTAAACCGGCATGCACCGGCAGCCGCTATTGTTTTATACTGCGCCATTCACAACCCCATTATGCTATGACTGATATTTACGACACCTCATCAGGCTCCGTCCATGAACAAGCCGTAAACTGGGTCACGCGGCTCCATTCCGTCGATTGCACCGACCAAGAACGGCGGGATTTCGAAGCTTGGCTGGCGCAAAGCGAGGCTCATCGCGCCGCTCACCGCGAAGTTGAAGCATTCTGGAACGGCTTAAGTCGAATCGAGCCGCTTGCCGCTCCCCAGCTTGCGGCCGCACGCGCCTATCTGCGCGAGACCCGGCAATCTCGTCGCGCATTGTCTAAAAAACGTCTGGCCGGAGTCTTGTCCGTTGCCCTGATAACCGGTTTCAGTCCGCTTGGCTGGTCATGGCTGAGCACCGATACTTACCGCACCGCCAAAGGCGAGTCCGCCGGCATCCAGCTTAGCGACGGCTCGCGCATCGACCTCAATACCGACACCGAACTGAGCGTGCAGTACAGCTGGACGGCGCGTAGCGTGAAACTGGAACGCGGCGAAGCGCTGTTTTCAGTCGTTCACAACCCGGAAAAACCTTTTGAAGTCATCGCCGCAGGCGGCCGCATTCAGGACATCGGCACTCGCTTCAATGTCTACCGGCAAGCCGATCGGGTATCGGTAACGGTACTGGAGGGCGAAGTCAGCGTTGCCGCCAAGCAAAATGCCACCGCGCACCCCCTGATTCCCGGCCAGCAGATCAGTTACGACTCGACCGGGCAAAGCTCCGCCATCGCTTATGCCGATATGACTATCACCACCGCTTGGCAAAAAGGACAGCTGGTATTCAAAGGCCAGCCCTTGAATAGCGTGTTGGAGCAACTGGGTCGCTATCATGACGCCTCGCTGCAAGTGCCCGATTCGCGCTTGCAGTCGCTTAAGGTCAGCGGGGTATTTCCCACCAACAATCTAAGCCTTGCCCTCAATACCATTGCCGGCGCCTTGCCCATCAAGGTAAACCAAGCCGCGGCAAATACCTTCGTCATAGCTCCGGCTGATTAGCTTAGGATTCCGGCAAAATTAATTTCCGCTTAGGGTTCCCACGCAGAGCGTCACTGCCATTAAGTTAAGCGCATCGACACTTCGTAGGAGCGGGCCGCGCCCGCGACATTTGCACAGCGATTGCAGACTAGTCGCTTTTTCATCGCGGGCATGGCCCGCTCCTACACCGCGTCACTTAATGGCAGTGACGCAGCGCGTGGGAACGATGAGTTCAGATTTCGGGACGTTGAGGATGATCCAGGTATTCTGCGGGAAGCGGTTTTTCCTCAAGCAGCAGAATAAGCAATACCCTTAGCTTATCCATGTCTTTACCACGTTTCTTGGCAACTTTTACATTACGCTTAAATTGGCTGGAATGAATTGGGTTGAGCACCTTAAATTTCCAGGTCTTTAAACAACTCATCTGCCGAAGCGAAGCGCATTCCCTTACCTTGTTCCAGCTCTTCCATTGCGGTGCGTGTCGCTTGATTCGGCTGTTGTTGCTGAGCGATATAAAGCCGCATCAGTTCTCGTACAATTTGAGCGGCCGGGCGATGGACACTGGCTGCAACAGCCACAAATTGATCTCTCAATTCCGGCTCCATCTTGATGGACATTTGTACTTCTTTGCGCATGGTGATTCCCTTGATAAATGACAGTTCGTCAGTCTATTGGGTATCTATAGAATAGTCAAAGGACATTCATTTGCTACCGTTGCGTCGCTATAAGGGTGCCATTAAGCTAATGGCGACTCCCATGAAAAACCATTGTAGAAGTGAATTTACCCCCTACGAACCCTGGAATATGGGAACGATACAATTTTTTTCGTACTAAGTGGCGGTCTACAATCGCCAAATCAGTCTTATAAGTTAGTGTCACAAACAAACTTAAAGGAGATCTGATGCGCACACTACCCAAACTGATAGCAAACCTGCCGCTGGCGATGGTCATGGGAGCGGCCGTAGCCGAAGAAAGCACTTTCAACCTCAACATCCCCGCGCAACCGCTGGCCGCAGCGATAGAGGCAGTGAGCAAGCAGACAGGATTGCAACCCTTTTACGCCGACGGCGCTTTAGTCGGCAAACAAAGCCCGGCGCTGAAAGGAAACTACAGTAAACGCGAGGCCGTGGAAAAACTGCTGGCGCAAAGCGGACTGGACTACACTTTCACCGGCGACAACACGGTGGCGGTCAAGGCGCCTGCCGCCAAATCCGCTCAAAAAGCAAAGACAGAGGAGCCTATAGTTTTAGATACGCTAACCATTAAAGGGCAAAAGTCCAATATCGATCAGCCGTTCGGCAGCTATCTCGACCCTTCCAAAATAACCCTGGCCCGGACGGCCGTCAGCGATACCTCTCAAATGCTTCAAGGTACGCCGGGCGTGAGCTTCTCCAGCGGTGGCGGCATTTCCAGCCGCCCCGTTATCCACGGCATGGCTGACGACCGGTTGCGGGTTCAAGTCGACGGCATGAATTTGATTTCGGCTTGCGCCAATCACATGAATCCCGCGCTGTCTTACGTTGCCCCCTCCAGCGTACTGAGCGCGCAGGTGCTTGCCGGCATCACGCCGGTCAGCATGGGCGGCGACAGTATCGGCGGCACCATTCGCGTTAATTCCGCCGATCCCGAATTTGCCGAGGACGGCAAGGCTCCGTTGATAAAAGGCCAGGCCTCGACCTTTTATCGCACCAACGGCGACGCGCGAGGCGGCAATATTTCCGCCTCAATAGCCAACGAACATGCCGAGCTTAAGTACACCGGTTCGACGGTACAGTCGCGCAATTACAAAGCGGGCGGAAATTTTACTACCCGAAATACCAAAAACGGCAGTGATGTCGTGGCTTCTTCGGCCTATAAATCCGAGAACCAATCGCTGTCGCTGGCCTTGCATAAAGACGACCATCTTGCCGTGATCAAGGTCGGTCAGCAGAACATTCCTTATCAAGCTTTCCCCAACGTGCGGATGGATATGACCGGCGATGACAGCTGGTTCGCCAATGTCTTCACCAAGAGCAAGTTTCAGTGGGGTAACCTGGAAACCCGCGCTTACCACGAGGATGCTCAGCACAAGATGAACTTCCTGGCGGATAAATCCCCCGGCAACATGCCGATGGATACCTACGGCGTTAACCAGGGCCTGTCGGTAAAAGCCAATATCGATATAACCGACAAGCATTTGCTGACTGTCGGCAGCGAGTACCAGCGTTATCGGTTGGACGATTGGTGGGATCCGGTCGGCTCCAATCCCATGCTCATGATGCAAGGGCCGGCACCGTTCTGGAATATCAACCAAGGAAAGCGCGACCGTATCGACCTGTTTACCGAATGGGAAGGCCGCTGGAATCAGCAATGGCTGACTCAACTCGGCGTTCGTGTCGGAGCGGTGGAAATGAATGCGGGCAATGTGATGGATTACGGCACAATCACGCCGGAAGCGCGAACTGTTAACAGCCAAAATAAGAAACAAACCGACATCAATATCGATTGGACGGCATTGGCGCGTTATACCTTCAACGACATGCAGACTTATGAGCTGGGCGCGGCCAGAAAAACCCGCTCGCCCAATCTTTACGAGCGTTTTGCCTGGTCTCGCGGACGTACCATGGGGATGATGACTATGCCTATGGCGATGTATATGAACAACTGGGTGGGCGATGCCAACGGCTATGTCGGCAATATTAACCTTAAGCCGGAAGTCGCGCACACCGTCAGCGCTACAGCTAATTGGCATGATGCCGCTCAGGAAGACTGGGAAACCAAAATCACGCCCTTTTACACCCATGTTGAAAATTATATTGATGCGGGACTCTGCCAGACTGCCAATGGAGTACGTTGCCCCAGTCCAGCCGGCAGCGAATTTAATTTACTGCAACTGGATAACTACGATGCGCATCTATTCGGCGTCGATGTTTCCGGATCTAAGTTATTAATGGAAACCGCCAAATACGGCAACCTGACCGGTAAAACCGTCCTGAATTATGTCAGAGGCCAGAACAACGACACCGGCGGCAACCTGTATCAGCAAATGCCGTTCAATGCGACGGTAGCGCTCGAACATAAACGCGGCGGTTGGGCCAATACGATCGAAACGCAAATAGTCGCGCCTAAAACCGACGTGCAAGCCGTCCGCTTGGAGCCAAAAACAGCGGGGTACGCACTGCTCAACCTGCGCAGCAGTTATACCTGGAAGCATTTGCGGATCGATGGCGGCATAGACAATATTCTTGATAAGAATTATGCCCTTCCCTTGGGCGGCACCTATATAGGCGAAAGGAGTGTTGTGGGAACGGCGGTACCCGGCATGGGCCGCTCGTTTAATGTGGGTATGACGATAAACTATTAACGGATGTTACGCATGCTCATAATAAAAAGCGTAGTCCACTAAAAACACGAAAATAGTTAAAACACATCAGAACGTTGCCAGGCAGACCTTCCAGGTTTTAAAAAACCTGGAAGGTCTGCCTATCGGCCTGCTTCTTGCCCAACGCCAGGCCAGGGACTATCGGAATGACGACACATCCCGTAGATACTTGTGCAACACGAAGTTTCACCTCCCTGTGCCTGGGTTCCGGCATAACCCACAGGGATGTGGGGAATGCAGATATTGCAGGAGCAAATATCTGTCCCTGCCAGAACGACGGCATCCCACAGACCTCGGTGTATGACGTAAGGAGCTTGGCTTGGGAGTCTGTGAATGAATGCCGGGTATAAAGCCGTCAGCGAGAAATCTACAGAGGATGTTTTTTTCGTGCCTTTCGTGGACAATGCGTAACATCAGTTACAACTCCCTTTTAGCGGATCAAACAATTTTTCCAGGCTGGACGATTAGGCTAAAAATTCATGCCGCTAAGCCGTGTCTGACGAGGCGGCATAAAGCAACAAAACCCGCCCTCATAAATCTATTTATTGGATATTAAAATCGAATAATATCATTTCTTTATTGACCGCCCGCTGCACTAAACTATTTTCCAGCAATAAACTTTGATGGGAAGAATGGCATGTCGGTATTAAAAAAAGCGGACTATTTCACGACTAGTTTGGCAAAAGAGATGACCTCGAGTTTTCGGCAGCATAGTCCGTTCGCTACCGGCCATATTCAACTGACTCATATTTACTATCGCCAATTTCAAATAGAACCGGCACTGTACCAGTGTTTTTTTGAGCATTCGTCGGACGCCATGTTAATTGCCGATGCGGATTGCAAAATCCTGCATGTCAACCCGGCCTTTGTCGCCATTACCGGCTATTCGCTGGAAGAATCCATCGGACAAACGCCCTATTTACTCGCTTCGGGCGTACACAGCGAATCGTTTTACGATCAGCTTTGGGAATCGCTTAATCAAAAAGGCTATTGGCGGGGCGAATTAGTCAATAAACATAAAAACGGCGATTCATTTTCAATTTGGCAACGGATCAACGTCATTGAAGATGATAACCGGCAGGTGCTCTATTACATTTCCGCGTTTAGCGATATTTCGATCATCAAGCACACCGAGCGGAAATTATGGCAAATGGCGCACCTCGATTCATTGTCCGGTCTCGCCAATCGCGCGTTATTTGAACAACGATTGCTGCAAGAGATTTTCGCCGCCAAACGTTCCGGGCAATTCGGAGCGGTTATTTTTCTGGATTTGGACGATTTTAAAAAAATTAACGACGGCTTGGGCCACCGCTGCGGCGATTTATTGTTGCAAGAAGTCGCCAAACGCTTGCAAAGCCATTTACGCACCGAAGATACCGTAGCCCGATTAGGCGGCGATGAATTCGTTATTTTACTCTCGGGCTTAAGCCATTATCCGGATGACGCGGAAAAAACGGCCGGCAGCGTGGCTCAAAAAGTGTTGGATGCGCTGCTTCAGGTTTACCTCATCGAGGGTCAGGAACTGCAAATATCCGCGAGCCTGGGGATTACTCTTTTTTCCACAGGATTCGATGAAAGCGCCGAAAAACTGCTGCGCCAGGCAGATGTCGCCATGTATGCGGCGAAAACCGAAGGCAAAAGCGTCTACTGTTTTTATCATCCCAGCATGTTGGAGCAGGCGAATAAACGCCTGAATATTGAAACCGAATTACGCTGTGCATTGCAAAACGACCAGATCGTCTTGTTTTATCAAGCGCAATATGACGCGGCGCATCGGTTACTGGGTTTTGAAGCCTTGGTTCGCAGGCAACACCCGGAACAAGGCACGATTTCGCCGGCTGACTTTCTGCCGATTGCCGAAGAAACCGGCATGATCATCGAGCTGGGCGAGCGCATTTTATACCTGGCCTGTCAACAGCTGGCCGACTGGCAGGCGCAGGGCTTCGAGGCGCCGCACTTGGCAATCAACATCAGTCCCGCGCAATTTAATCACTTCAATTTTGTCGATTCAGTCATCTCGGCGCTGGAATTGACCGGGGCTAATCCTGCCAAGGTCATGCTGGAAATTACCGAAAACCTGATCATTAAAGATGTTAATGAGGTCATCGAAAAAATGCGCTTGCTGAAACAACGGGGCATTCGTTTTTCAATCGACGATTTCGGCACCGGCTATTCCTCACTGGCTTATTTGCAGCGTATGCCCATCGACCAGTTAAAAATCGACCGCTCTTTTGTGCAAGACATTACCTGTAACGACAATGATGCGGCGATTGTTGATGCGATTATCGCAATGGCCGGAAGTCTTAAGCTGGACATTATTGCCGAAGGCGTCGAAACCGCCGAACAGGTTGATTATCTGATCGGTTGCGGTTGCAACGCTTTTCAAGGCTATTGGTTTAGTCGTCCTCTGCCTGGCGCTGAAGTTTTTATACCGGGAAGCCGGTTGAATCCGCCGCATCGTCAATCACGGTAACTATAAAATCGAAAAGGAAACGTATCATGTTTAAGAACTTAACCATCAAAATACGCTTTATACTGATCTTGGGCACCTTGGTTATCGGCTTCTCGCTGTTCGGCATTGCGACATTCAAGGCCATGACCACGCTGAATGTTAACGGTCCGGTTTATCAGCGGATTGTGCAAGGTAAAGACATTATTGCCGATGTGCTGCCGCCGCCCGAATACATCATGGAATCCTATATGGTGGCGCTGCAACTGACTGTTGCCGAAGACTTTTATGATCTGAAGACGCAAGCGTTGGTATCGCGGTTTAAAAAATTGAGAGCCGCATACGATGCCCGTCACAGCTTCTGGTCGACTCAGCCCTTGGATCAGGAACTCCATGATTTATTGCTTGAACGCTCTTACCAGCCTGCGCAGGCTTTTTATGCTGAGGCCGAACAACGCTTTCTGCCGGCTGTCCAGGCCGGAGACCGCGACGCTGTACTCGCCGGTTTTCAGGAAATGCGCCGTTCTTACGACCGGCACCGTATCGTTATCGACGAGTTGTTACGCTATACAGCGGCGCAAATCGCCGAGGACGAACAGCGAGCGCAGGCGATGACCGGCCGCTACGACATCGGCTTGCTGGGTATTTTCTCTTTCAGCGTTGCCATAGCGATAGTCTTGACTGTATTGATCAGCCGCGGCATTTTAGGTTCGCTGAAAACCGCTCAACAGGTCGCTGGAGCCATTGCCGATGGCGACCTGAACTCCAGCATCGATATTCATCAACGCGATGAGATCGGGGATTTATTACGCTCCATGGCAACCATGCAGCAACAATTGCTGGCGCGCATAACGGCAGAACGCAAAGCGGCGGACGAAACCCTGCGTGTCAAGATTGCGCTGGACAACGTCAGCACCGGGGTCATGATTGCCGATAACGACCGCAACATTATTTACGTTAATCAAGAAGTGATCACTATGCTCGGCAAGGCCGACATGGAAGCCAGTCGGCCATTAGCAACGTTCTCGGCTGATAATCCGGTCGGCGCGAATATGGATGATTTTCACCAAAATCCTGCGCATCAGGCCAAAATACTCAGCTCCTTAACCGGCAACTATGAAGCGTCGGTGATGGTGGGTGGCCGTTCGATGGTAGTGATAGCCAACCCGGTCATCAACGAGCAAGGTCAACGGCTGGGCACGGTGGCGGAATGGCACGACCGCACCGACGAGGTCATCGCGGAGAATGAAGTCGCCGTCATCGTGGAAGCCGCGGCCAGAGGCGATTTCAGCATGCGTTTCGACCTGGACGGCAAGGAAGGTTTTTTGCGTCATTTAGGCGTCGATATTAACCAGCTCATGCAAACCAGCGAAACCAGTCTCAATGAAGTCGTGCGGGTACTGGGCGCGTTGTCTCGCGGCGATTTGACCGAAACCATCGACAACGACTATTCCGGTCTCTTTGGTCAACTTAAAAATGACGCCAATTACACGGTCGGAACACTGAAGTTTATTGTCAATCAAATCAAGGACGTTTCCGGAACGATCAATATCGCGGCAAAAGAAATCGCGGCGGGCAACAATAACCTGTCGCAGCGCACTGAACAGCAAGCCGCCAGCCTGCAACAAACCGCCGCCAGCATGGAAGAATTGACCTCCGCCGTGCAGCATAATGCCGCAAACGCCCAACAGGCCAACCGGCTCGCCGTTAACGCATCCGACATAGCCGGCAAGGGCGTTGCAGTGGTCGGTCAAGTCGTTATGACTATGGCTGACATCAACGAATCGTCACGCAAAATCGGCGACATTATCTCGGTAATCGACGACATCGCTTTCCAGACCAACATACTTGCGCTCAATGCTGCGGTAGAAGCCGCCCGAGCAGGAGAACAAGGCAAAGGTTTTGCCGTCGTGGCAATTGAAGTGCGCAACCTTGCACAGCGCGCCGCGGACGCTGCCGGGGAAATTAAAGAGCTGATTAACAATTCGGTAAACAAAGTCTCAGGGGGCAGCAAGCTGGTTAGTCAGGCGGGACTAACCATGGAGGAAATCGTCGCCTCCATTCGCGGCGTTACCGATATGATGGCCGAAATCACCGCCGCCTCGGCTGAACAAAGTTCCGGCATCGAACAAGTCAATCAGGCCGTCACCCAAATGGACGATGTAACCCAGCAAAATGCGGCCTTGGTAGAACAAGCCGCAGCGGCGGCGGAAGCGCTGGAAGATCAAACGCAAAATTTGGGGGTTACGGTGGCGCACTTTCAATTGGATGGCGACTCGCACGACGCCTCTTCAGGGGTACAAGCTAAAGCCGGTAATTTATTTAGTTCAGCGACGCCGCGAAAGAAAACGGTGCCGACTGGAACGGGCGCTGGTAAACAGCGTCAGTCGATCAGGCAAAAGCCTCAATTGGTAACCAGTGATGCCGACGGCTGGGAAGCGTTTTAAATAACAAAGACTGCGACTTGCATTGAATCATTAACCGTGCGGACGGGTAAAATAACCCGTCCATACCCATCCTACGCATCAGATAACATCTGACTCCGAAAAATCCGCCAATTGCGAACGGGTAATCCAAAGCCGCTGACCCAAGGCGCGGGAAATATTCCAAACAATTTTAAAAGCCAAAGAGCCGTTCGCCGAACGTAAGTCCAACTCGCAAGGGTGAAATCAGTTTATTATTTTTGCCATTGCATTGGAAAACATTTGGGGTGTCTCAAGACGTTGGGCTGAACAACTGCATGCATCAGGCAATAAAAACGCACTGGCGCTCAAGCCGACCCCAAGCGCGTGCGCCAGCACTTTGGTGCGATCATGGCGCTTATTGTCTTCGGGCTGCGCGACAACTCCTGCATTCCGTTAGAAGAAAAGCCGACGGCAACTCACATCGAGGCGTTTTGGCGAAAAATTAGCAGACTTTGGCGATCTACGGTGTTCATCAGCATCCAACTTTTCCAGCTTCATCGTTGGCATTGCCAACTACAAATACAATTATTATTAATAATAACAAAAAGATACAAACTTATACCGGTAAATTTTGACGTTGTTTTTTAATAAATAATCGGCAAAAATTGAAAGCTGTTTTCCATAGGTCGACCGACGCATAAAGACGGACCGAGTACCAGTTACCGCTTAATTCACATAGGAAAACCGAACGGTTACATGACTTATATTTGATAAAATTTGGTTTGTCAGGAGAATTCTGTTATGTTTTAAGCCGTTAGTAATAGTACGTATATTGAATGGCTTTTCTGGGCGCTTGGTTACATTTAAATACATATAATCAATAATATACAAACGTATACTTCGTTTTTGCTCAAAATTCTTTATTCTGGCGATAGTAAATACTAACGCACTTTCAACTCTCTTAAATTATAAAATTACTACTGAGTTATTCAACAACACATAGGCTGATTGGGTTTTTTAGCCGCTCAGTCCATACAACAGAAGAGGAATAAGTATGTCAAATATAGCAGGCAAGGCTTATGCGATGAATGTCATTTCACCGTTGAGGCCATATCTGACTTGGGTTAATAAACTTATATTTTGGTACGCCGCCAAAAAACCCAGCAACCTAACCGGTCTGATTACACTTTCGTTGATACATTACGCTCGCTGGGTCATTATCGATAGAGATAAGTTTCCGCACCTGGATCCGAAGCAGCCAAAGGAAGACTTAAGTTACAACTATATGTTGTTCTTTAGTAATTTCAACGGAAGCTGGGATCAATATGTCGATTCTTTCACCTTTGCGATTCCTGGCGGGCTGGACTTACTCTGGAAGTGGACGGTCCGCTATCCCAAATCGGTCGCGCTAACCCCCTTTCATAACTACATCCAATACAACCAGATCGAAACCATTCATTACTACAACGCCTACCCATTGGCGGCTTCCAATGATGTCAAAAGCGCTAAATCCGTCAAATCCGCACTCATCCAATTCCAGCAGGATACGCAGAATGCAAGCGACGACGACTTCATGAAAAGCTACAACGCATTATTACGTGGATTGCAGCATGATTTGGGCGATATGCATCCAACACCCATCGTCAGTATGTCGGCTTATCAGGTACAAAAGCGGCAAAAATGGCACGAGAAAAACGATTTGCAACAAGGGGGAGAATAATCATGGCAAGTAATATCAGTGGCAATGCCTACGCACTCACTATCCTGTCTCCGATTAAAAACGGCTTGCAAGATGAAACAGCCTATGCGGATATCGTCAGAAACCGGCTACAAGAATGGAATGCTGAATATAACAGTCCGATGGCACTAACCCCGGACACCTATCTTTGCCGTTTTTTCGTACTGGATGATGTTTACACGGAAACGCTGCCCGGCGCTAATGCCTGGGATACCGTCGTCGACTGGCTGCCCTTCGTGCCGAATTTTTTACGCCGCTGGGCGTGGCCGAAAGAAGACCATTTAAAATCGCGCTATCTGGTTTTTTCCAGCAATTTTTATTGCGGTCCTGAAGGCACTATTGACGCTTATCTACGCGCTATGTGGGTTGCAATCGGCGATCGCATCAAAGAAATCTGGGGCTATTGCTACGGTTTTGAGGACGTTAACGACGCAGACCAGTTTATTGCCTACATGAAAAAATGCCAGCTTACGGCAACGCTTTTTTTTGTTGGCTCTACTGATGATCCGCTGAATGAACAATTGAAAGCACTCTATCTGAAACAGGAGTTTGCTAAATTTGCCATCGATAATCAAGGGCTTGATAAAACTGCATTGAAGAATAATTTCCAGGCATTCTTTGATCGCGTCCAGCCCGCCAACCTGTCCGCGCCGACATGGGCTGCGGGAAAATATCGTTTAGAAGATTAGGAGGATAACATTGTGACTAAGCAATTAGATTTATTGGATATTCAAGGCCATGTGCTCCGTGCCTACGGTCGCTTCCACTACCCGGTAGCCCGCTATATATTTTTGAATATCAAGGATGAATCCATAGGCAGGGATTTTGTCGGCGCGATTAGCAAAAAAGTGACGACAGCGGTTGAATGGGGTAACGGCCCCGGACAAGTCGAACAGCCCCCCTGGACGGTTAATATCGCGTTGACCTATCAGGGCCTGAAGCAACTGGGAATCCCCAGATCGTCGCTGATTGGCTTCTCGCCGGAATTTGTCAGCGGCATGAAGGAACGTAAGGACATACTGGGCGATGACGGCCCAAGCTCGCCTGAACATTGGGATCCGATATGGCGCGAAAACCGTGAAACCCGCGAAAAGGATGTGCATATCTTTATCGCACTCAATGCACAGTTCTCGAAAGACACCGATTTACTCGGGGAAAGTTACAACTGGTTGCTGGGCGTTATCAAAGAGCATCAAAAAGGTGTAGCTGTGCTGGGCGGCCATCGCGGCGATGACGGCGCGCTGCTGGATTATCAGGATGCCAAAATCGTGATGGAAAATGGCTTGCCGACTGCCAAGGAGCATTTCGGTTACACCGATGGCATTAGCGATCCCGTCTTTGAAGGCGTTCCTTATGATGCCGATCGCATCAATGGCCGCGGCAAGCAAATGGAGGACGGCTCATGGGCGCCTTTAGCTACCGGGGAATTTTTACTCGGACATATCGATGAAGCCAAGGAATATCCGCCGGCGCCCAATCCTATCCTGCTTTCACGCAATGGCACTTATATGGTGTACCGCAAACTGCATGAAAACGTCGCCACCTTTGAATCCTATCTGGACGAACACGGCAAAAAATTCCCTGGCGGCAAGGAATTACTCGCAGCCAAGTTTGTGGGTCGCTGGCGCGACAACGGCGCGCCTTTAACCACCGCGCCCGATGCGGCAAGCAAAGCCGAGTTCGACAAGAAATACGATGCGGCGAATAGCAAGGGCAAAGACGACTTGCTCAGTAACTTTACTTACGACAATGACATGAGTGGCGGAAAATGTCCGTTTAGCGCGCATATCCGCCGCATCAATCCGCGCGCTTCGCTGGAAATGATCGAGGGCGATAAGCCCGGTTCGTTAAAAATGAACCAAAATGCATTTGACACCCCGGGCGCCTTGTCGAATAGACGCCGCCTGCTGCGCCGTGGTTTGCCCTACGGAGAGGTCAAAGATCGCAGCAAAGATAACGGTAACCATGGCATTATCATCATGATGGTCAATGCCGATATAAACCGGCAATTCGAGTTCGTCCAGCAACAGTGGATTAATTACGGCAACGACTTCAGAGCGGGTAATGACAAGGAAATCATCCTGGGAAACCATTCGGCTAATGATAAATTTTCGAGTAAAGCTGTAATCCAGGTTGACCCGGACAGCGATGAGACTCCGTATATTTTGTCCAAAATCCCGCGTTTTGTAGAGACCCGGGGCGGCGATTATTTTTTCATACCGAGCATGACAGCCTTGAGAATGATTGCCCAGGGCGTAATCGATCCAACCTAAATTTATATTCGAATAAGCATCAATAATCGGATGCGATACAGGGTGGGTTAGCAATCGTCTTACCCACCCTCACGATACCGTCCATACGCCACATTGATTTATCAAATAACCTGAGACTGGGTTAAGTCGCTTTTTAAATAAGACAGGAGAATAAAATGGCTTCTAACACACAAGCTTCCATTACTACAAAAATTCAGGCATGGCTGCTTGCCAATCTGAATTTAGTCTTCAGTATATTGAGATGGGTCAAGCCGATAGCTGTGTATAAAAATGCTGCGCTCGTTACTCGATTTGACCATGTTCAGGAAGTTTTATCGCATGATGATATTTTTCATGTCACCTATAAAGAGAAAATGGAAAAAGTCACATCAGGTGAAAACTTTTTCTTAGGCATGCAAAATACGCCCATTTATACGCGTGACGTTTCCAATATGAGACTGGCCGTGCGTCGAACCGACCTCCCCGAAATAATCACCCCGTTTGTTGATAATTGCGCCGAAAAAATCATGGCTTCCGCGCAAGGGCGAATTGACGTGCCCGCCGAGTTAAGCAGAGTCGTCCCCACGCGTCTGGTCGGCCATTACTTCGGCACCCCCGGCTGGGATGAAGAGGAGTTCGCCAATGCCGCTACCTCAATGTTTCAATATCTGTTTTATCCCGATGATCCCGAAGTAGAAAAAACCGCATTAGCGGCGGCTGCGAAATCGCGTGACTATCTCGATGATTTTATTGTACAAAGGCAAAAAAATCGTCGACAACACGACGATGTCCTTGAGCGTTGTCTGCAAATGCAGGATGCCGATATGCCCGGCATGAGTAACCTGGATATCCGTAATAACTTTATCGGCTTGATTATTGGCGCCATTCCCACAACATCCAAATGCGTTGTGCTTGTTCTCGATTATCTGTTGTCTCATCCTGATTTGTTAGCTCAAGCCCAACAAGCTGCCCGTGCAGATGACGACGTCCTGCTGACTCAATTTATGCAGGAAGCTTTACGCTTTAATTCTTTTTCCCCTGCAATCTCACGACTTGCAGCAGAAGATTACGTAGTGGGACGCGGGTCGTGGCGAGCCACCAAAATACCCAAGGGTACCAAGGTGATAGCGGCGACTCAATCGGCCATGATGGATTGTCTCCAGCTGAAATCTCCCAGTCAATTTCGACTTGACCGGCCCGATTACCAATACATGCACTTTGGTTTTGGATTACATACCTGCTTTGGACAATATATCAACCGGGTGCAAATACCGCATATACTCAAAGCGGTGTTGAAACGCCAGGGATTGCGACGCGCATCCGGTCCTGAAGGTCAAGTCGAGTCCGTTGGGCCTTTCCCCGTGCATTTGGTACTTGAATTCGATGCCTAACTGGAATCCATTTCACTAAAAACAAGGAATAGAAAACTTTAGGCGACATCTCATTAGTCACTTAAAATTGACAGCGAGGGAGTTCATGAAAAGTGCTCCGCTTCCGCCAATAATTTAGCTTGCTGGTCTTTTGCTGACAAGGAGGGCTGGCCTTGAATCGGCCATTGGATGCCGATAGCGGGGTCGTTCCAGGCAATGCTGCGCTCGAATTCGGGCGCCCAGTAGTCGGTAGTTTTGTAGAGAAACTCTGCGGTTTCCGAAATAACCACAAAGCCATGCGCGAAGCCTTCAGGTACCCACAACATGCGCTTGTTTTCGGCCGAAAGTTCCAGCCCAACAGACTGCCCGAAACTAGGCGAGCTGCGCCGGATGTCCACGGCCACGTCAAAGACCGCGCCTTGCACCACGCGCACCAGCTTGCCTTGCGGCTGCCGGATTTGGTAATGCAGGCCGCGCAGTACATTTTTGGCCGAACGGCTGTGGTTGTCTTGCACGAAATCGACATCACGCCCGGTGAGCTCGGCGAACCGACGGCGGTTAAAGCTTTCAAAAAAGAAGCCGCGCTCGTCGCCGAACACCTTGGGTTCGATGATCAGTACTTCGGGAATAGCGGTGGCGATCACTTTCATGAGGACTCTCCTTCTTTCAACAAGCGCTGCAAGTATTGCCCATAGCCGTTTTTGGCGAGCGGCTGCACCAGTTTTTCCAATTGCCCGGCATCGATGAAGCCTTTGCGGAAGGCTATTTCTTCTGGGCAAGCCACTTTCAAGCCCTGCCGGTGCTCGATAGTCTCAATGAAATTGCTGGCTTCGATCAAGCTCTCGTGGGTGCCGGTATCCAGCCAGGCATAGCCTCGACCCATGATTTCCACATTGAGCTGGTTCCGCTCAAGGTAAATGCGGTTCAGGTCGGTAATCTCCAGCTCGCCGCGAGCCGATGGCTTAAGATCGGCGGTGATATCGACCACTTGGTTGTCGTAGAAATACAGGCCGGTGACTGCATAATTGCTCTTGGGTTGCGCGGGCTTTTCTTCCAGGCTGGTGGCGCGCCCCTGCTTGTCGAAAGCGACCACGCCGTATCGCTCGGGGTCTTGCACGTGGTAGGCGAAAACAGTTGCGCCTTGATTGCGCACCATAGCTTGCTCAAGCTGGATTTGCAGGTCATGGCCATAGAAAATGTTGTCGCCCAATACCAGCGCGCTTGGCGCGTTGCCAATAAAGTCTTTGCCGATGATAAAAGCTTGGGCAAGGCCGTCCGGGCTGGGTTGCACGGCGTATTGCAGGTTCAGCCCCCATTCGCTGCCGTCGCCGAGCAGTTGTTCAAAGCGCGGTGTATCTTGCGGCGTGGAGATGATAAGGATGTCGCGAATACCCGCCAGCATCAGGGTGCTAAGCGGATAGTAAATCATCGGCTTATCGTAAATGGGCAGCAGTTGTTTGGAAACCACTTTAGTCACGGGGTAGAGCCGGGTGCCGGAGCCTCCGGCCAGAATAATGCCTTTACGTTGGGTCATAATGACTTCTCAAGAATTTCGGTAAGCATACGGGTAATGCCGTTTTGCCAGTGGGGCAGATTCAAGCCAAAGGTGTTTTGCAATTTTCGGGTATCCAGGCGCGAGTTTTTGGGACGCGGGGCGGGCAAAGGAAATGCGCTGGTAGGCACGGGCTGAATAGCTTCCTGAGCAACCTTGATGTCGATACCGGCTTGGCGAGCAAACTCAATGACAAATCCGGCATAATCGTACCAAGAGGTTTGACCGCCGGCCGCAAGATGATACACGCCGCTGACATCGGGACGCTGCAAGGCCGAGCGAATAGCGTGGGCGGTCACATCCGCCAGTAGGTCGGCGCCGGTGGGCGCGCCGATCTGGTCGTCGATCACAGAGAGGCTGTCTCGCTCACGCGCCAGCCGTAGCATGGTTTTGGCAAAATTGCCGCCGCGCGCGGCATAAACCCAACTGGTACGAAAAATGAGATGCCGGCAACCTGTAGCGCGAATGGCCTCTTCACCTTCCAACTTGGTTTTAGCATAGACACCCAGAGGGCCGGTAGGATCGGTTTCCTGCCACGGCTTGTCGCCACTGCCGTCAAACACGTAATCGGTGGAGTAATGAACAAGCCACGCTCCGCTACGCTTGGCTTCTTGCGCTAAAATGCCGGGAGTCAATGCGTTAACGGTGCGGGACAGGTCCGGTTCGCTCTCGGCTTTATCGACGGCGGTATGCGCGGCGGCATTGACGATGATGTCCGGAGCGACGGCGCGGACAGTTTGAGCGATACCTTCCGGATCGGTGAAGTCGCCGCACAGCTCCTGACTGCCGGCAGCCAACGCCACTAGCTCGCCCAAAGGCGCAAGACTGCGTTGCAGCTCCCAACCGACTTGACCGCCCTTACCGAACAGAAGAATTTTCATGTCGAACTATCCCTGCCCGGCATCCTGCGGGCGGCGATGCCGTGCAAATGCACTCCCAAGGTATTTGTCATGCTGTACGCCCTGTATAATTTTTTTCGACCCATTCGCGGTAGGCGCCGGATTGGACGTTGGCTACCCAACTCTGGTTTTCCAAATACCACTGGACGGTTTTGCGAATGCCGGTGTCGAAGGTTTCGGCCGGCTTCCAGCCAAGCTCACGCCCTATCTTGCTCGCGTCAATCGCGTAGCGACGGTCGTGACCGGGGCGATCCGTAACGTAGGTAATTTGTTCGCGATAGCTTTTACCGTCCTCTCGGGTACGGAGTTCGTCAAGCAGCGCACAAACAATGTGGACGATGTCGATGTTGGGTTTTTCATTCCAGCCGCCGATGTTGTAAACCTCGCCGACTTTGCCCGCTTCCAGTACCCGGCGAATAGCGCTGCAATGGTCTTTGACATAGAGCCAATCACGGATTTGCTGTCCATCGCCGTATACCGGCAGTGGTTTGCCCGCAAGCGCATTGACGATCATCAGCGGGATGAGTTTTTCCGGGAAATGATATGGGCCGTAGTTATTGGAGCAGTTGGTGGTCAACACAGGCAAGCCATAGGTGTGATGGTAGGCTCGCACCAGATGGTCGCTGGCGGCTTTGCTCGCCGAATAGGGACTGTTAGGCTCATAGCGGTAAGTTTCGGTAAAGGCCGGTTCGTCTTTAGTCAGAGAGCCGTAGACCTCATCGGTGGAAACGTGCAGGAAGCGAAAGTTTTGCCTGACTTCGCCTTGCAACTCGCTCCAATAGGCCCGCACCGCCTCCAAAAGCCGGAAAGTACCGACGATGTTGGTCTGAATAAAGTCTTCCGGGCCGTGAATAGAGCGGTCTACATGGCTTTCGGCGGCGAAATTGATGATAGCACGAGGTTGATACTGAGTGAGTAACCCGGTCACCAAAGTGGAATCGCCAATATCGCCCTGCACGAAAAGATGCCGCTCCTCCCCAACCAATGAGGCAAGGTTCTCACGATTACCCGCATAGGTGAGTACGTCGAGATTAATGACCGTTTCGCCGGATTGCGCCAACCAGTCCAATACAAAATTCGCACCGATAAACCCGGCGCCGCCCGTTACTAAAATCATTTAATATGCCCGAAATACCTGCTTCCCCGCCGTAATGTTCGGCGAGAGCGCATTTGATTTTTTATGAAAACCCGAAAAGTCTTTTGCCAATCGGCCACGCTACTACCATGCCTGTTGGCGAACAGCAACGTTGGCACGTTGCCCGACCACGAATAAATATTTTACCCTATGAGGGAATGAGGGAATCAATTTTTTATAAACATAATTCGTTAGTATTATTTTTTTGCTGACAATAAATAGTGAGGAAAACGCAAAAAAGCAACTAATCTCAACTGGATTATTAAAACTCTGCTTGAAATCGGAAAATTGATGCGTCTGTTGAAAGCTTAACATCTTATGCATTGCTATTTACTCTACGCCATATCTGTCGAGGTTACCTGAACCGGTGTCTTAGTAACAAATGTCAAATAGCTACCACAATTTTTCAGCCGATATCGCCATGTGAGGATATTACCTGACAAACCCATACAGATTAAGGGCGCTGATCATAAATACCAACAGGAAGAGGGCTTTTTTTCTGTAAACAAAAGTTTCGCGTAGATTCACTTTTGAAGTAAAACATTCTACTTAAGAACTCCGTTTTATCAGTAAATCTAAAAAACTTGTCGCGTCTACTATTTTTAAAGGGGGTTCAACGACGCCGAGATGACGTTTAACAGCACGCGCAATTGAAATTGCCGAATCAGGATCGAAGGTCTGCTCAGGATCAAGCACATCACGCACATAGTCCAGCTCTGCGGCCAGCGCTGGCACTCCGGCTTGGCGTGCCTCGATCAGGGGCAGCCCGAACGATTCAAAGCTCGAAGGGTAAATCAATGCGCCCGCATTTCCATAGAGCGCCAAAATATCCTCGTGGGGCAACTCGCCTGCATTCGTTAATTTTAATCCGTATCGTTGACGCAGCACCTCTATCCCTGTACATAACGCAGCAAAGCGAGCTTCATCCAAGGTCAAGCATAGCGAGGGAAACAGCCCTTCCTCAGCCAGCAGACGCCATGCCTCAATTAATCGTCGATGGTTCTTGTGCGGCTCTCCCGATGCCACATATACGAAATCATATTTATATATTTTTTGCACTTCCGATTTCGGCGCACTAGGCGCATCGCCATGGGGTTCCGCTATAAAGGGAAGGACTCGCACCGGCACTCTCCCTTGTGTCTTTACCTCCAACAAATGTTTCATGGTCGGCGTTTGTACGACGAACTCACTGGCGTTCGACATCTTTTTGGCTAACCACAACCGCTCCACAGCAAGCCGCAATCGCACCCTAAGCGGGAAGCCCTTCAACTTGACGTCATCGATCAGATACCGATTTTGCACAAAGACCGCCGTGTGTCCGCGCAATTTAAATAAAGGCGGTAAATTGCCGAGACACAAAACAATGTCTTCCGGCGCAACACTCCGGACAAGCCATATCTCGGCACCAAGTCGCTGTATAACAGTTGGTTTTACGCGCTTGATTTTGACATTGCGCTCCATGCCCATTGGTGTAGGCATACGATCATCCAGGGACAACACAAACTCCGTTTCGCCGTGGAACGCTTTTAGCAAAGCTTCGAGCAAGGACCGCCCGCCGCCTTGATGGATATTCGTCGCATGAATAAACACTTTGTTTGGCATGCTTACTTTCAACTGCCGACAATAATCTGTTTTTTGTGTCGCATAAAGAGCCTTAATTTCTTAGCTTCTGACCGGTAAAAGGTGCTGATTTTTTGTATGAATGCAAGAAGCCTGAAATGATGTAAAAAAGCTGAACCGCATTTCAACCGCCGACAAATACCATACCCGCGGGCTAGGAATGCCCAACCACAACCGAAATTGCGAGCAAGGTTCTTAGTGTTCCCATATAAACTACGCCCTGCTATTACTTAGCTGTTTATGTCTTTGTCCAATACAAAGGCAAGCCCTTGGCACGTCTACCCAGATCAAGAAGCTTTCTAGTCATTTTCTCGCCGATCAAGTTCCATAATATCAAACGCAGATAAACCCTTATCATAGCCATCATCCAGAAATGACCGGGGAAAATCAGGCCATGCATCCTCTGAGCGCGCCTGATATCCCACATCGACTCAATAGAGTTTGACGGACTACTGCTGAGCCCGCCTTGACGCATCCCGATCATAATAATATCAGGAACAAAGATCGCCTCGGCTGTCTTCAGCTCTCGTAACAATAGCTCATAATCACCACCGATGCGAAATGATTCATCAAAATTTCCGTGCTGCTCAAATAAGCTGCGCCGGTGCATTAAGCCTGGGTGCGGGATACACATAACTTGTTTAAAGCGTTCTTTTACTTCATTCCATGGCTCGCCGATCGGATACAGCTTCCCCCCATCATTGTTGAGCAGCATAATTTGTCCATAGGCCACACGAATGTCGGTAGGAATTGTCACCAATTTTGATGCCATCCGATCTAACACTTGTGCGTCCCAAAAATAATCATCTGCACCAAGAAAACAAATCCACTCGCCTTTTGCCCGCGATAAGCCTTTATTCCATGCGTTGTAGATGCCGCTATCCGGTTCGGAAATCCAGTAGTTAATCTGTTCGCTGTTCGCCATAAGTAAATCGACCGTCCCGTCTTTAGAGCCGCCATCAATAATAATCAGCTCAATGTTTGCATATGTTTGTCGAGCGACGCTGTCGATACATTGCTGCAATGTATCGACAGCATTAAATACCGCAACAATAACCGAAATTAAACCGGGGCGAATGTTGTTCATGATTTATAAACACGATTTTTTAAAAACATTAATACATTTAACGCTGCCAATCCTAATGCAGCTAAAACAACCGATATTGTTTCTGATAAAGAATCATCACCTTCATATTTGCATGAATGCTTGTTTGGCGATATGAAAGCGCGAGATTTATTTATATCCGTCAACCACGTTCTGGCTACATAGCTTGCCCAATGTCTTTCGGTCAACTGGGTTTTACAAAACCATGCAATAGCCGCGCGATACCCTTCAGTCACTTCGTTGCCGCTATCAAGCGTTGCAAGCGACCCAGGGTGAGAACGAAAAAAAACCTCGGCTTCAGAAATCATTGCCACCGTTTTATAGCTCAATGCTGTCAATATAAACAGCAATACATCTGGCCCTGCGCCATTCTTAGAAAAATCTCGAGGAATTTTTGTAGGAATTTCAATGCGTAAATTAGCGCGGATGTCCACCATACGAAAAAGAGCGGCGCCCGGCGAATACGGTATTTGAGATTGTTTACAAGGAATCAATAAATTAAAGTAACGTTCGCTTGATATTTTCTGTAATTCAGTAGGTGCCGTATAAAACACAACGGCATTATCCGGTGATTCGCCAATCAATGCCGCTGTAGAAACGAAGCCGATTTCAGGATCTTCAAGATACGGCAGCGTGTGCTCAAGAAACTTAGGGAACATCAAGTCATCGCTAAACAGTATTTTTCCAAATTTGCCTTGCGCTTTCTCCACACATGCCAACCAATTTCTCACCGGGCCAATATTAGTGTCGTTTTTGAATATTCGCACCCGTTGATCGCTACGAGCGAATTGTTGGCAAATCTCCCATGTCCCATCGTTGCTGGCGTTGTCCACTATCACGATTTCGAAATCCGTAAATGTTTGATTCAATGCAGACTGGATGCACTCGGCAATATAGTCCTTGCGATTGAAAACAGGGATCATGATACTGACTTTGGGCATGTATGCTCGAATTTCAGTCATTCAAAGACGCCTCTCATCCCATCACGAACTATGCAATAAACCTGCATAGGAAGAACCACCGCGGCAATAAGCAAACTTATGCAAGTCGCCAGTACAACTCCGCTTAATCCGAATCCAAAATGCTTGGTAAAAAGCAAAGCCAAAGGAATATTTAGCAACATTGCAAGCACGGCTGAGTAGAGCTGCGTTCGAACAAAATATCATCTAATCGAGCTGTCTTTACTATTATTTTTTTTATCTCTTTATCACTTAAACTCTTGATCCGCGCAAAGTGTTCAGCGTCCTTTTGAATTGTTGAAAGAGTTTCCACTCCGGCAGCAACATAAAACTCAACTTCTCCAGATTTATCACTTGCCGCAATTTCTACAACCTCACAATTTCTTACAGATCTAATTTTTTCGCAGAAATCTGACATGGGTTCGACGACTAAGCAGCGCCATCCGAGTTTTTCAAAAAAATAGGTATTGCTACCCGTTACACCGTCAAATCCTCCAACCTCAACACAAGTTCCCACTTTTTTGTCAAAAATTTCATTGAGGATTTTATCTTCGCCAAATTGGGCATAAAAAACTTTAGTTTCCATTGTCATCCTTAGTATGTAATTACTGGCCATCTAAATGGCCACTGCTATACCGCTGCAACACCGCTTCTGTCTCTTGAAGAACCCCCTCTAGAGAAGACAAACCTGGCTGATACCCAAAATCCGCAGCACGGTTATTAAGTGAGTAGTAATAAGACTTTGCGCCGGTTGCATTAATACTGGGAGTTTTTTCGGCGATTTCATAACGCAGCCTAAAATTTTCTTGCATCGCGGCCAATAGCTTCGTTTTTTCAATTGGCGCTCTAGTGTAACAATCAACAGCCACATTGGTAACAGGTGTGGAAAGCAGAGCACTGACTAATTTATAAAAATCAAATGGGTGCAAAAAGTCTCTCACAATGTAATCGGCTGAAGTCTTCAACACCGTCTTATCACGGATGGCGCGCATAATATCAGTAATCAGAAATCGCGCCGAAAGGTCTTGTGTGCGGCTGAAATAATTAAATACACGAATATCGATAATAGATAATTCAGGATGCGCCCGATGCCTGCATTCTGCATGTAATTTAGCAGCCCCATACCATTCTTGTGACGATAGATTATTAATTGCCACAATGGCCGGAGTATTGCCGGTTACCGGCTCCTCGAAAGCTGGTCCATATACTGCGCCACTACTCAAAAACAGGTAACGACAAGCGGGATGTATCCGCAAATAATCAAGCACCATTTCATCAAAACGCAGAGTAATATCAAAAATCGAATTGCCCATTGCCACAGCCTGTGCCGGGTTGCCGACACCTACGAAGTTAATGACGGCATCGAACTCCTGCCCTGAGAACTCAGAGAATTCATCTACCGGATAGTTTGCTGACAGGCCTGCGAACGCCAGCCATTTCGTCACCTCATCAGGCCGGCGTGCAAATAAGTGTAGATGATGCTCTTCCCCGGCGGAAAACGAGACGATCAAGTCTCTGGCAATCTGACTGGTCGCTCCCAGGATGGCTATTCTCATCGTGTCGACATAACGATTAAGCGTTCAACTTGGGAAACTGTTCGTCCAGTTTCGAGCCAAAAGCCAAGCGGGGCCTGCATTCGGTCGCCCCCTCCATCATGATTTCAATGAGCAACGGCCCTTTACGGTCAGTTATTAAGTTTAAGGCGTAATCGAGATCCGTAGCGTTAGTAACACAGTGGGATTCAATGCCATAGGCCAGTGCAATAGCAGTGAAGGAAGGGCTGCTGTAGCCTTTTCGGGTTGATTGATCACGCCCATCGAAATACATATCCTGGAAATTTTTGACCATGCCTAACGCTGAATTATTCATTACGATAAGGATGATATCCAATGCCAGCCGGTTAAGCGTATCCAGTTCCTGAATGTTGATTTGCAGACTTCCGTCCCCGCTAATCACAACAACCTTGCTTTGAGATTGCAGCGCAACGCCTATTGCCGTCGGCAAAGCAAAACCCATCGCGCCCATGCCGCCGCTATAATGCACAGCGTGATTTTGAGAGAGACGCAGATTTTGTGCGGCCCACATTTGATGATTGCCAACATCACAGACATAGTCCACCGGCTGGTCAGCCAAGCGAGTATTCAATTTTTTGAAAATTTCACCGGGACTGATTTTCCACTCCGGGTATTCATCGATTTGCGCATAACTGCGCTGTATTGACAGCTCTTGTAACCATGCATGATCCAAACCGGGAAATGTATCAGCCTGAAGGGGAAACGCTTTAAAGACACTTTCAGTCGTTGCACAGATGTTAAGATCGGCGTGAACCCGATTCTCCATCTGAAAAGGATCAATATCAATCTGGATGATGCGCGCTTTACGGGCAAAGTCTTCAGCGTCGGAACCGGTCTGACGGACATCAAGACGCGCGCCCAACACTATGAGCAAATCGCAATTCTGAACGGCCCAATTAGCTTCACGATTGCCATAGCTGCCGACCATGTTCAGGTACAATCCACGCGCAACAACCCGTTCATGTCCCATCAGCGTTGCAACATACGGAAGACCCAGAGCGTCAGCCATTGACAGCCATGATTCATTGAGCGGCCCAACGCGCGCCTCCACCGATACAGAACAAGGGCCGCTTTGCTTCGTCACACATGGCTTTCAGCGCATTTAGATCATTTATGTTTATGTCTGCTCCCGCATTGACTTCCAATGGCGTATTCAACCACTCTTCAACCAGAACATCCGGAATGTCCGCCCGTTGTACATCATTGGGAATATCCAGCAACACCGGCCCTTGCCGTCCGCTAAGAGCCGCCGTCAAGGCTTTATGCAACTCGGGTAAGAGATCTTCGGGGCGATCCACCCTCACCGCATATTTAGTCAAGGAATGCGCTACTTCAACAATATCCAGCTCTTGAAAACCTTGTTGCCTGATAGGACGTTCCCCTCTTAATTCGTGCGTATTCACTTGTCCGGTGATGAATAAACAGGGAACCGAGTCAAACCAGCAGCTACCGATACCTGTTATCAAATTGGTAGCGCCAGGGCCGCTGGTTCCCATTGCCAGCGCACACATTTTTCCTTTGGCGTATCTTGCTACGCCTTCCGCCGCAAAGGCGGCAGACTGCTCATGATGCATAGAAATAATGTTGAATTGGCCTGTTTGGGCAAAGCTATCCAGCAGATGGGTAATCATCCCGCCCACCAGTTCAAAACACGTTTGAACTCGATGAGCAATAAGGAATCGAGCAAGGGCATCGGACGCTTTCAATGGTTATTCCAGTTGTTTTCGTATTATAAAAGCCGATGCTATGTTATGTATTCAGACCCAAAAACGCCTCAATCCTTTCACAAACATAGTCCAGCATCGACTCGTTCAAGCCGGGGTATACGCCTATCCAGAGGGTATTGTTCATGATCTCGTCTGTGTTAGTCAGTTCGCCGCTGACGCGATAGACTCTATCTTTGAAATAAGGCTGCCGCGTGAGGTTGCCGGCAAACAACAGGCGCGTGCCTATTTTGTGTTGATCCAAATATTTCAGCAGCTCGACCCGCTCGATGCCGGCCGACTCCCTGATCGTAATCGGGAAGCCAAACCAGGACGGCTCGCTATCCGCGGTCGCCTCGGGCAAAATCAGCAGCTGTTCGCAGGATTGAAGCCGTGTTTTAAGGAAATCGAAGTTGCGTTTGCGGGCGGCGATAAATTCCGGCAAGCGATCCATTTGCGCCAGGGCGCACGCGGCTTGCATGTCGGTGATGTTGAGGTTATAGCCCAAATGCGAGTAGGTGTACTTGTGATCGTAGCCCTTGGGCAAAGTGCCGAGTTGCCAGCCGAAGCGTTTGCGGCAAGTATCGTCGCAACCGGGCGCGCAGTAACAATCGCGGCCCCAATCGCGGAACGATTCGATAATTTTTTTCAGCTTGCGGTCTTTGGTGAAGACAATGCCGCCTTCGCCCATCGTGATGTGGTGAGCTGGGTAAAAACTGCATGTCGCGATATGGCCGAAGGTGCCGACATGCTGGCCTTTGTACAGCGAGCCTAGCGCGTCGCAGCAATCTTCAATCACCCACAAATTATGTTGTTGCGCGATTGCCATCACCGCATCCAGGTCGAACGGATTGCCCAGAGTGTGGGCAACCATGATCGCGCGAGTGCGTTCAGTCAGCGCCGCCTCGATTTTTTGCGGATCGATGTTGTAGGTAGGAATATCCACATCCACA
>DAINRH010000022.1:0-7098 GCA_036741905.1 Methylobacter sp.
TAAAAAGGATTCCGCATCCAACGAAGCCCCACCGATTAAACCGCCGTCAATATCAGGCATAGCAAACAAGCCTTTTGCATTATCAGGCTTCGCGCTACCGCCATATAAAATTTGTATTTTATCGGCAATAGCCTGATCTTTAGCGGCAATGTACTCTCTTATGTACCGATGAACTTCCTGAGCCTGTTCATCAGTCGCTGTTTTTCCTGTTCCTATAGCCCAAACCGGCTCATAGGCAATCACAGCAGCACTAAAAGCAGCTATGCCTGCCAAATTAATAACCGCATCGAGCTGTGTATTAATAACCGCGAAGGTCTGATCTTGTTCGCGTTGTTCCAGAGTTTCTCCTACGCATAGAACGGGAATAATATTTTGCTCTTGTGCCTGACAAAAACGCGCGGCTACAGATTCGTCAGTATCGCCGTAATAACTGCGTCTTTCAGAGTGTCCTACAAGAGCATATTTGCAATCGAATTCACTTAGCATCGCCGCCGAAACTTCCCCTGTATAAGCACCTGAAGCTTTATCAGCAACGTTTTGCGCGCCTACCGCCAATGAAGTACCTTTAACTAATTCACTAACTCTGGGTAAATACACATAAGGTGCGCATACTGCGATATCCGCACTATTATCCCCTAATCCGGCAATAATGCCTTTTGCAAGCAACTCAGCACTGGCGAGAGTTCCATTCATTTTCCAATTTCCTACAACTAGAGACCGACGCATCACTACTCCTCACATAGAATCAAACTATCTATGATATATATTAATAGCGCTCAATTCAAGCACCCATTGCCTTCTTAACATCCTCGGCTATTTGATACGCGTAATTTTTAACTAAATCTGCCTGCTGCCCTTCTACCATTACACGAATTAATGGCTCTGTTCCCGAAGCTCTAAGCAATACCCGACCAGTATCCCCTAGTTTCTTTTCGATAGCTTTCACTGCTTTTTGTATACGCTCATCCGCCTCGGGATTTATTTTTTTATCAGTCTTAACATTTACCAGAACTTGCGGGTATTTTTGCATTCCGGATTTTAATTCATGTAAATTTTTACCACTACCTTGCATTTCCGCCATAATCTGCAGGGCCGCAATAATACCATCCCCCGTTGTTGTTCTATCCAGGCAAATGATATGGCCGGAGTTTTCGCCACCCAAAATCCCTTTATGCTCCGTCAGCATTTCCATGACGTACCGATCACCCACATTAGCTCTAAGCAGAGTGAGCCCCAACTTCTTCAAGCCATGCTCCATGCCCAGATTTGTCATTAAAGTACCTACGACAGGCCCGGACATTAACCCCGCATCCAATCTTGCCTTGGCAATTATATAAATGAGCTCGTCGCCATCAACTATTTCGCCTTTGTGATCGACCATCACCAATCGGTCGCCATCACCGTCCAAGGCAATACCTAAATCGGCACGATAAGATAAAACTGTTGCAGCTAACTTTTCCGGCTTAGTTGCACCACACTCATCATTAATATTAAGTCCGTCCGGTTCCGCCCCAATCGTAACGACCTCGGCACCTACTTCGCTAAATACATGCGGCGCTATATGGTAAGTCGCTCCATGCGCACAATCAATGACGATCCTCATACCGCTAAAATCAAGTCGAGTCGGAACGCTGGCCTTGCAAAATTCAATATAACGACCGGGAGCATCAACCAACCGCTTCGCCTTACCCAACCTCGACGATTCTACCGTTGTCATCGGCGAATCAATGTATTCTTCAATTTTTTGCTCTATTTCATCCGGTAATTTCGTCCCCTGAACCGAGAAAAACTTAACGCCATTATCATAATAGGGATTATGAGAGGCGCTAATGACAATACCGGCCTGCGCCCTTAAAGTACGTGTTAAATAAGCTATTCCCGGCGTAGGCATAGGCCCTAACAAGCGCGTATCGACGCCCGCAGCAGTCAACCCGGCCTCTAATGCAGATTCAAACATATAACCCGAAATGCGCGTATCCTTACCAACCAGGACAAAACCATGCCCTTCATTCGCAAACACGCGCCCAGCGGCCCAACCCAGCCTCAAGAAAAAATCCGCTGTTATTGGATGTTCACCCACCTTTCCTCTGATACCATCAGTTCCAAAGTATTTTTTTATCATAGCTCTAAAATCTAAAAACAGGTAAAAGGCTAAAGATAACAGCTTACTGTTTCCGCCCGCCCTTTATAAATTACATAAAAAAAGGAGAGACATTACGCCTCTCCTTTAGTGTCAATTCAGGGAGTCCTCAGCTTTGCTCTGCAGTCCCGCCAATTGATTTTTCATTTTTTATATCATCCTTGCTCTTAACATCATCTGTTATGACATCACCATGGGAAGAAGGAGGCTTATCATCCCAGCCTTGCGGAGTCCTTACCGGTTTACGAGCCATCAAATCCTCAATTTGATATTTATCGATAGTCTCATACTTCATCAACGCCTCCGCCATAGCATGAAGAATATCTATGTTCTCTTTCAAAATCGTTTCGGCGCGCTCGTAATTCCGGTCAATAAAAGAGCGAATCTCTTCATCAATGGTATGAGAAGTCTCCTCGGCAACCGTTTTATGTTGCGTTACCGACCGTCCCAGAAAGACTTCGCCTTCTTCTTCACTGTATGACAAGGGTCCCAGACGCTGAGAAAAGCCCCATTTTGTCACCATATTTCTGGCCAACTCGGTAGCGCGCTCAATATCGTTAGATGCACCGGTACTCACTTGTTCCCGACCAAAAACCACTTCCTCGGCAATGCGTCCGCCGTACAAACTGGAAATCATGCTGTCCAATTTTTGCTTACTGGCGCTGTACTGATCCCGCTCAGGCAAAAACATAGTAATACCCAGCGCACGCCCCCTAGGCATAATGCTAACTTTGTAGACGGGATCATGTTCAGGAACCAGCTTACCGACAATCGCATGCCCTGCTTCATGATAAGCAGTCATCTTCTTTTCTTTCTCATTCATGACCATGGAGGTTCTTTCAACCCCCATAATCAATTTATCCTTGGCTTTTTCCAGATCAGCCATATTAACCACGCGCTTATTCATTCTGGCGGCGAATAAAGCGGCTTCGTTAATCAAATTAGCCAAATCGGCTCCGGAAAAACCTGGCGTACCTTGCGCTATATACTTAACTTCAACATCATCGGCAATCGGCACTTTTTTAACATGTACCGCAAGAATCTGCTCGCGCCCTTTGACATCCGGCAGACCTACCGTTACCTGACGATCAAATCGGCCTGGACGCAATAACGCCTTATCCAATACATCAGGACGATTTGTCGCAGCAATAACGATGATACCTTCGTTACCCTCAAAGCCATCCATCTCAACCAACAATTGGTTTAATGTCTGCTCACGCTCATCATTACCGCCACCCAAACCGGCGCCGCGCTGACGGCCCACCGCATCGATTTCATCTATAAAAATAATGCAAGGCGCGTGTTTTTTAGCTTGCTCAAACATGTCGCGCACGCGGGATGCACCCACACCGACAAACATTTCAACAAAATCCGAACCGGAAATAGTGAAGAACGGCACTTTGGCTTCACCGGCAATAGCTCTGGCCAGCAAGGTTTTCCCTGTTCCCGGAGGGCCAATCATCAACGCGCCGCGAGGAATCTTGCCGCCTAATTTTTGGTATTTTGCCGGATCTTTAAGAAAGTCGACCATTTCGACAACTTCTTCTTTAGCTTCGTCGCAGCCCGCCACGTCAGCAAAAGTGACCTTAATCTGGTCTTCTTCGAGCATTCGGGCTTTGCTTTTACCAAAATTCATTGCGCCGCGACCGCCACCGCCGCCACCTTGCATTTGCCGCATGAAGAAAACCCACACCGCAATAAGCAATAACATCGGCCCAAAAGAAACCAGCAACTGCATTAGCATAGAAGGCTGCTCAGGTGGAACGGCCTTGATTTCAACGCCATTTGCCAACAAATCGTCGACTAAATGGGGATCCGAAGGCGCATAAGTCTTGAATATCTGACCACCCTGCATCTTGCCTTTGATAATATTGTCTTCAATCATCACTTGCTGAACTTGACCCGCTTTTACCGACTCGATAAATTGCGAATAAGACATCGACGAATCAGCCCTATCATTTTGCGGGACATCAATACAACTGCAATGACGACCCATAGGATTATATTTTTCATCATATCGTTCAATTTACACACCCTGGGCCTGAATGGCTCTTGATTTAAAAACTAAGTGATTATATCAGGAGTTAACTTTCCTGACTGTCGTTATTTATCCGGTTCGCCCGTACATGAAAAATACGACTCCATCATACCGGGCATCTCGTCTCACAGATATTAGGGCCACATAAGATTATTTAAAGCCTTTAGCTAAAATATAAACTTCATTGCTTCGCGGCCTTGATGCTTTGGGCTTTCTGATAGCCACTTTTGCAAAAGACTGCTGAACTTCCCTATGAAAATCCTCAAAACCGGCCCCGTGAAATAGCTTAACCAGAAAAACCCCGTCTTTTGCCAACACAGTCTTGGCCGTCTCCAATGCCAACTCTCCCAAATAAATCGATCGAGGCTGATCCACGCCCTTATTGCCGCTCATATTGGGTGCCATATCCGACATCACCAGATTAATCGGAGCTCCGTCAAGAGCAGCGCACAATTGATCCAGAACGGCTTGCTCGCGAAAATCGCCCTGGATAAAATCAACACCCTCCAATGGATCCATCGCTAAAATATCCAACGCGATAATCTTGTCTTTTTTTCCGACAATCTGCCGTGCAAACTGAGACCATCCGCCGGGCGCCGCGCCCAAATCGACAATATTCATTCCCGGCTTGATAAGCTGATCTTTATCCTGAATTTCTTTCAATTTAAAAACCGCGCGCGAGCGATAGCCCTGAGCTTGCGCCATTTTGACGTATTCGTCATCAAAATGCTCCTGCATCCAACGACTGCTGCTTTTACTTCGTCCCATAACTGTATTTTAGTGTAAAATTTAGGATTTTGATTTAGGAATTAAAGAGTGAACTCTGCAGATAAGAAAAAACTCCGGGCTCAAGCGCACAGCTTAAAGCCTGTCATTATGATTGGCCAATCAGGACTTACAGCCGCGGTGCTGGCAGAAATTGAACTGGCACTTAACAGCCACGAGCTGATCAAAGTGCGAATACGCGCCGAAAGGGAAGATCGTAAACTGATCAGCGAGAAAATCTGCACTGACACCGGAGCTGAACTCATTCAGAGTATTGGACAAATTGCGGTTATTTACAGATTAAACCCTGATAAATAAACAAGGCCAAAGGTACAAGGCAAAAGGGAATAAACACGCCTCCTTTAGCCTTTAGCCTTTAGCCCTTAAAACTTAAATATATTCAATCGAAATAATTTCATAATCGACATTGCCGCCCGGTGCTTTTACCGTGACAACGTCTTCAACCTCTTTTCCGATCAAAGCCCTGGCAATTGGCGAACCGATTGAAATACGACCTTCCTTGATATTAGCCTCATCTTCTCCAACAATCTGATAGGTCACCGTTCTCTCGGCATCAATATCCTCTATTTCCACCGTCGCACCAAATACCACCTTGCCATTGGCATCCACCTTGGTAACGTCAATAATTTGCGCGTTAGATAGCTTGCCTTCAATTTCAGAAATACGCCCTTCAGCGAAGCTTTGCTGCTCTTTCGCAGCGTGATATTCGGCATTTTCTTTCAAATCGCCGTGCGCTCTAGCCGTCGCAATCGATGCAACGATACGCGGGCGCACCACCGACTTTAATTCTTCCAATTCGGCACGTAATTTTTCCGCACCTTTTACGGTGAGAGGTACTTTATGCATTTTTAAAACTCCAATAATTATTTTTAGGCGAAAGGCTAAGGGCTAAGGGCGAAAATCGCCGCCCTTAGCCTTACCTCAACCCAGGCTCTTATGCAGATCCTGCAAGCAATTTACATCGCCCGCATCCAACTCACCCAGCGCGTAACAGGCCGCTCTTGCTCCGGCCATTGTCGTGTAATAAGTTACGCGGTGCTGCAGGGCTTCCCTGCGCATGGTAAATGAATCCGCAATTGCTTTAGCGCCTTCCGTTGTATTAATAATCAGTTGAATTTGATCATTTTTAATCATATCAACTGTGTTAGGGCGACCTTCGTTAACCTTATATACCACTTCGCAAGGAATGCCCGCATCTTTAAGAAACCTTGCGGTACCGCCGGTAGCGACTATTTCATATTTTTTATCGACCAGCATTCTGGCAACGTCAGGCGCTTTGGCTTTATCCGCATCACGAATACTGATCAACACTTTGCCGCTGTGATTCAAATTGACACCGGCCGCGCGTTGGGATTTAGCAAACGCTTCACCGAAGGTTTTCCCCACCCCCATCACTTCTCCGGTTGATTTCATTTCAGGCCCTAATAAAGGATCAACGCCTGGAAACTTAACAAACGGAAACACCGCTTCTTTAACCGAAAAATAATCAGGAATGCGCTCTTTGGTAATGCCTTGTTGCGCTAAAGTTTGCCCGACCATGCAACGCGCGGCAATTTTAGCCAGCGGGTAACCGGTTGCTTTAGATACAAAAGGCGCTGTACGCGAAGCCCGTGGATTAACTTCAAGCACGTAAATATCTTCACCCTGAATAGCAAACTGGGTATTCATCAATCCCACCACGCCCAGAGCTTCAGCCATCTTCGTTACTTGTTCGCGCAATTTATTTTGAATGTCCGGCGCTAACTCATACGGTGGTAACGAACACGCGGAATCCCCCGAATGTACGCCGGCCTGTTCGATATGTTCCATCAAACCGCCAATCAACACTTGCTCTCCGTCATAAATAGCATCAACATCCATTTCGACAGCATCGTCCAAGAAACGATCCAGCAACACCGGCGAATCGTTGGACACACTAACAGCCTCTTTCATATAACGCTGCAAGCCCTCTTCATTAAAAACGATTTCCATGGCCCGACCGCCTAAAACATAGGAAGGACGAACGACCAAAGGATAACCCAGCTCTTTTGCCGCATTAATCGCCTGCTCGACGGAACGGGCCGTTGCATTGGGCGGCTGTTTTAAATTCAGTCTTTCCAGCAATTTTTGGAAACGCTCACGGTCTTCAGCCAAA
>DAINRH010000022.1:7124-31050 GCA_036741905.1 Methylobacter sp.
TTCAATATGAACGATTTCCAGCACATCTTCCAGCGTTAACGACTCAAAATACAAGCGATCCGAGGTGTCGAAATCGGTAGAAACCGTTTCCGGGTTGCAATTGATCATGATGGTTTCGTAGCCGTCTTCCCTCAATGCCAATGCGGCATGTACGCAGCAATAATCGAACTCGATACCTTGCCCGATACGGTTAGGCCCGCCGCCGAGAATAATGATTTTATCCCTGTCGGAAACCCTCGCCTCGCATTCCTGTTCGTAAGTCGAATACAAATACGCCGTATCGGATGAAAACTCCGCAGCACAGGAATCAATACGTTTGTAAACCGGCCGAATATTCTGTTTATGCCTCACGTTGCGCACTTCAGACTCGGAGGTATCCAGCAGTTTAGCCAATCGCAGATCGGAAAAACCCTTGCGTTTTAATTTATACAACTCACCTTCTTTCAAGGTCGACAAGGTTTTAGTCGATAAAGATTTTTCAGTAATGACCAAATCCTCAACCTGCGCCAAAAACCACGGGTCAATTTTACTGGCCTCATGCACATCGCCCAGACTCATACCGCTACGGAAGGCATCGGCGACATACAGCAAACGATCCGGCCCCGGATGGCGCATTTCACGCTGCATTTTTTCCCGAGCATCTCCCCGGCTCAAATCGATAACTTCATCAAGACCGCTGATGCCGATTTCCAAGCCGCGTAAGGCTTTTTGCAATGATTCCTGAAAAGTCCGGCCGATAGCCATGACTTCACCGACAGATTTCATCTGAGTAGTCAAACGATCATCCGCTTGCGGAAATTTTTCAAAGGTAAAACGCGGCACCTTGGTGACGACATAATCGATCGTCGGCTCAAACGATGCAGGTGTCGCACCGCCAGTAATTTCGTTCTTCAACTCATCCAGCGTGTAACCCACCGCCAGTTTCGCCGCCACTTTGGCAATCGGGAAACCGGTTGCCTTGGACGCCAACGCAGACGACCGCGATACGCGGGGATTCATCTCGATAATGATCATCCGTCCGTCTTTCGGATTAATGGCAACCTGCACGTTAGAACCGCCGGTATCGACGCCGATCTCACGCAAGATCGCCAAAGAGACGTTACGCAAAATCTGATATTCCTTATCGCTTAACGTTTGCGCAGGCGCTACGGTAATGGAGTCGCCGGTATGCACCCCCATAGGATCGAAGTTTTCAATCGAACAGACGATAATGCAGTTGTCCTTGGAATCACGCACCACCTCCATTTCGTATTCTTTCCAACCCAGCACCGACTCTTCAATCAGCAGCTCGTTGGTCGGCGATAAATACAGGCCGCGTTCGCAGATTTCAACAAACTCTTCCTTGTTATAAGCGATGCCGCCGCCGCTGCCGCCCATCGTAAATGAAGGACGGATAACGGTCGGATAGCCCACTTCCTGCTGCGCCGACAACGCCTCTTCCATAGTATGCGCAGTTTTTGACTTTGCCACTTCATAACCGATTTTCCGCATCGCCTGATTGAACAGTTCTCGGTCTTCGGCTTTGTTAATAGCCTCTTTGGTGGCGCCGATCATCTCGACGCCGTATTTTTCCAAAACGCCGTTGGCGTCAAGATCCAGCGCGCAATTCAATGCAGTTTGCCCGCCCATGGTCGGCAATATCGCATCGGGACGTTCTTTAGCGATGATTTTTTCTACGGTTTGCCAGTCGATAGGCTCGATATAGGTCGCATCGGCCATATCCGGGTCGGTCATAATCGTCGCCGGATTGGAGTTCACCAAAATAACGCGATAACCTTCTTCCCGTAGCGCTTTACAGGCTTGCGTGCCTGAATAATCAAACTCACAGGCTTGACCAATAACAATGGGGCCCGCCCCCAGTAATAAAATCGATTTTATGTCGGTTCTTTTTGGCATTTTGTTGATTTGCTCTGCTGATTACTTGTTTACTTGTTCCATCATCTCAATAAAATCATCGAATAAAGACTCCACATCATGAGGACCGGGACTTGCTTCAGGGTGACCCTGAAAACTCATCGCAGGGCAATCGGTGCGCTTGATACCCTGCAAGCTGCCGTCGAATAATGACCGGTAAGTCGGTACGACATTGTCTGGCAGACTGGCTTCATTAGCCGCAAAGCCGTGATTCTGGCTGCTGATCATGACCCGGCCCGTAGCTATTTCCTGAACCGGATGGTTGGCGCCATGATGGCCGAATTTCATTTTCTCGGTTTTCGCGCCGCTGGCCAAAGCCAACAACTGATGCCCCAAGCAAATACCGAACACCGGAATCTTCTTTTCCAGAATTGTTTTGATAGCCTCTATCGCATACGTACACGGCTCAGGATCGCCGGGGCCATTAGACAGGAAAACGCCGTCAGGCTTCATCGCCAACACGTTTTCAGCCGACGTTGTTGCAGGAACAACGGTGACTCGGCAACCGCGATTAGCCAGCAGCCTGAGAATGTTGCGTTTAACGCCAAAATCATAAGCCACAACGTGCTTGGTCAGATTTTCAGCTTGCCTATGCCCATGCTGCAAATGCCAGATATTTTCAGTCCATTCATAAGGCTGATCGACAGTGACTTCCTTAGCCAGATCCATGCCCTTTAACCCTGGAAAGCCTTCAATCGCTTTTTTTGCTGCGTCCAGATCAAGCGACTCGCCCGCCATAATACAGCCGCGTTGCGCACCTTTGTCACGCAAAATCCGGGTTAATTGTCGGGTATCGACATCGGCAATAGCGACAACGTTATTATCAATCAAATATTGCTGCAACGTTTTTTCGCTACGCCAGTTACTGACCAGCAACGGCAAATCCCTGATCACCAAACCGCCGGCAAAAACACCGGTAGACTCGTCGTCTTCGCCAGTCGTACCGACATTACCAATGTGCGGATAGGTTAAGGTCACAATTTGCCGGGCATAAGACGGGTCGCTCAAAATCTCCTGATACCCGGTCATCGCCGTATTAAAAACCACCTCGCCCACGGAACACCCATCTGCACCAATGGCTACACCGTTAAAAACCGTCCCATCTTCTAAAACCAATAAAGCAGACCTAGTCAAACACGTCACCTCAAATGTGCAAAACGGGATGAACCCTTACGGACTCATCCCGTTGTAAAAAAACAAAACTGGGGTAATTTTACGAGATTATGCGGATTGGGTCATTAACAATTTTTTAAACCCGAAGCACCAGGCCCATTGCAAAGCCCGTTTTGCACTGGATAAGATTAATGCGGTTCAACCCAGCCGTGGCAAAACCGGAGAAGACAAAGATGAGATCTTTTGCTCAACACCGATAATCGCCCGATTCAAAGTGCCGAGATTTTTTTCTTCAATGATTTGCATACCCATCACGTAAAAAATGGGCATCCATAGCGGATTAATCAGGATTCCGCCCAACGCACTTTTCCAGGTCCGTTTCAGGTTCTTTAGCGGATTAAACGACTCCGCCAAAGAATGCATCGGACAGTCGGTAAAGACAGCGGCAATCGGATGCAGAATGACTTTATCATGCCCTTCAAGCTGAGCCATCGACGCCATGAGCTTTCGCTCCATATTGTGGTAATTGATTCGGGCAAAACCTGAAGAAACGGCAAAAGTAAGCGCCACCAGAGGCAAAAGAATGCTCGGCGGCGCTACAGGTGCGAAAGTGGAAGATAACATGACGATGCAGAGTCCCAACATCAAAGCGTCCTCGCCCCGCTCCACATCGCGATCAATGCCTTTGATAATATCAGGAACAGCATCGCCAAACTGGCCTGTTAAATAATCTTTTTTTTGTGCCATGGTTATTCTCCTTATGGATAATGCTTTAAAAGCACACCTTATGAAAAATGTCACATACGCGAACCCGGTTCACTGGATTGAGATATAAAATCCAGAAAAAGTCGCGTGTTCTTTACGCCGGAATTACCGGCCCACGCCTTTTGGTTAATTAGTATTCTCCGTTACGGCCAGTTTAATTGAGCTTTTAGTCAACGGCAAATATGAAATTCGGAACCGAATATCCCCAGCTAACAAACTTTGCCCCTATTGCTCATCAAGCCGTTTGAGGTCACGATAAAAATTCTCGTGCCCTCCAAAAGTCAACAGCTTCAGACTGTCCTCGTCGAGGATGCGGTAGGCCGGCAGGCAAAGCTGATTTGAGAGACGAAATTGTATACCCGCACACCGGACAAATCGCCAACCTTGGCTTCACCGATTTCAGGGTCAGAGCTAATGGTTCGCACAGCCTCATCAAGATCTGCCTTTTGAGACGAATACAATCTCTTCACCGCTCGCACGAACGAGGGCGTGACAAGCAAACGCATCAGTTGAACTCGTACTCGCCGACAACCTCTTCCTGATCGGCGATCAGAATGTCGCGAATCATGACAAACGGCAGATCGGGATTTTCCTCCGCTATCTTGCCAATCTGCGACCAATATTCAATTTGCTTAGGCACCGAGCGATGCTGAATTTGCGCGTAGCGCTTGGCCTGATCGACCAAGGCTTCTGAGAGTTTTACATTGACGGACATGACAACCCCCAAATCAAAAAGCCATTATAGGCCACAGGTTCCCAAAAGTAACCTTCATGAAAAGGCGCAACGAAATTGCACTTTTATTCAACGGAAAATTTGAATTGCCCAAACTGAATAGATCGTAACAAACTAATAGCAATGGCGGCTTCCCGTTTAAGGCGGGACACATAAAAGGCTTAACCGTTCGCCCTGAGCTTGTCGAAGGGTGGACGGTTAAGCCGATCATGGTTCGACAGGCTCACCACGAACGGCTTAACCTCAGATTGTGTCCCGGCTTAAGTTGGTAGCCGCAATGGCGATGTTTTAAGCTCGTACCTTGCATTAATAAAGCTCACGGATATAAATAAATTTACTGTTGCCTTTGTAGATGCCGAAGGTGGCGCGGGCGGTAGGATCGGTATCATGAACACCATCCCATTTGAAATCCAGCCAATCAGGTGACGCGATGGTGACAACAACGTAACCGGTATGTGTGGCTCCGGGAGCAGCCAGACTGAAACCGGCATCACCCGAGTCCAGCGGATTACTCAATGTGGATGTCGTAGTCCCAGTGCTGGCGAGATTGAGAGCCAACCCGCTCCCGTCCGCCGGAGCGGTTAGCGCGGTACAACTGTCTGCCACATTGGTAACCCAACTAGTGCCATTCCAATATTCAGCCGTCAACGACATAGGCAAAGCAAGCAATTCTGAACCATAGGCATTTTGTAACGTCAATCGCCCATAACGTAGCGGCGTACTCGGACCTACGTCAGATGCTGCCATAGTTACACCGTCCGAATCAGTAGGCGCAGCCCGCACAACAACATTTGTTTCGCCTGTTAACGCAGTTGGACGGCTTAGTTGGTGCCAGGCTGTAACCGTAGCAACTCCATTGCTCCAACTGCCCTCTGGCACGGTATCGCTTTCACTAAGCACCGAACCGACGGGCGGGTTAGTAACCGTAAAGCCGAAGTTAGCCCATGTTGTTAATGCCAATTTCGCATAACTTCCAGCGTAATTTTGCGTGGTGATATTGTTTGAATTTTGCGCTATCAGTGTAAAGGCAGTACTACTAAATCCATCCTGACCGAAATAAGTAAACGTACCGCAACCGGGGCTTGGCGTTCCTGATGTTAGGGTAAAATGGTCTGGCCTAAAACGCCCCACCCATGACGTACTAGCAAAGCTGTCGGGATTGGTGAAGTACGCGACACGAGTACTAAGGTCGACCCCGGCATTAAGGTAATTCACCGAAGGCGTTGCCCTCAATGTAAAACTACCCACCTCATTGTAACTTAGTGTCGAGAGTATAGCGCTACCGCCCGTCAGCGCCACGCTGCTGTTGGTTAAGTCACCTGCGGTGCCGGTTCCAGCCGGGGCGTCGAACGGCGTCGCCGGCGCAAATGGTGTCCTGGGAGACAACACCACTGTGTCCGCGTAGCTATGCGCTATACCGCCGCCGGTTATCGCAGTGTAATCGGCACTCGCTCCCGGCAAACCGTTGCTGAAAGTATCTCCCGTACTGTTCCACAAATAACCTGCTACCATAGCCTGAAAGGCACTACCGGCGACCATAGGCGTACCAGTTGCATTACTGGTGGCCGGGTTATTGATCGCCCCCTGCTTGACGTTGGATGCAACCACGGCAAACGGGCGCACTGCGAGTGTCGCGCTCGAACCGGTAATAGGGACGCTAACGTTGGAGTCATCTCGCAGGTTAACTGAATAATTACCGACATCGGTGGTCATCAAACAGAAATTGGCTACACCATTAGTAAATGTCAATGCCGGAAGGTAGTTGCTGCCGGCATTAAGTGCAGGGGGAGCAATCGAAAGCGTCGCACAGCTGCCCGTAGCAGGTAGACAACTCCCCTCAACATTCGTGGTGCAAAGCTCCGGCGCATAGGCGCCAGCCGGGTGCGTCCCAGTCGCAATCGAATACCAACCATCAAGATTCTTTGCGCCACTATACGTGGTATCAGTACCGCAACCGCTGCTGCGGGTAATGCTCATCAAATGGTTGCGCCCCGCCACGACGCCGGTACCGAGCGTATCAGGAGTAGTTACCGTAAATGCGGTACCGCGGTACTGCAAAGGAGTTGAAAGCGTGGTACTCAGCGTTCCGCCATTTTCACTGACAGAGATATAAATATCCTCTGCGTTAGTATCAGTCAGATAAAACTTCGCCACGCCGTTATCGGCGGCGGCAAAAGTATACTGGTTTCCCGAGGAGAGAGTGCCATTGGCACTGCCAGAGACTTTACTCCAGGCCACAGTGGTAGAATTACTGCCGCTCGGCGAAGAAACTCTTGCGCCAAGGGTAACAGTGTTCGTATAGTTAGTAATCACGTTACCACTGCTGTCATGAGCACTCACTGTAATAACCGGCTTGCCGTTCGAATTCGTAGCACAGGTCGTTGGCGACAAGTTATCTACCAAAATGCTAAAGCCCGAGGGCGGAGTATAAGAATTGGAGCAAATCTTAAGTCCCCGGATCTCGTGGATATTAGTATCGGAACCACTAGCTCCGGTAAATGACAACTTCCAATTTGTCGGTACGTCTGCCTGACCGGTGTTATAGGTATAGATGTCGGGCAGATTCAAATTGGGTAGCGTTACGTAGTTATTTCCCGTACCTGTAGCATCACGCTCAACCTTGACTTTCGTGGTCTTGACACCCGTACTGGTATTGCTATTCCATGTATACGCGCTTGCATCGACCGTGATGCGATAAAGATATCCCCACGAGCGACTGGAACTCAGGGCATGATCGATCTCGGATACGCCGAGTGAACCAGTAGTAACTAAATAGGGATAGTTACTAGTGCCAGAACCTGAGCCGCGCAGGGTGACCGATTCTGGCGCAAAACCCGAACCTCCCACTCGCCCCTCGGTAGGATTGGCAAAGTTACCCCACTCATCAAGACCTACGCCCAACCATCCACCGGCAAAGCCGTTAATATTTGTCTTCTGCGCGTACCCTAAAGAACCGCCATAAGCTCCGGCAACCGGGGTAACAGAGGAATCGGACAAAATTAGAGCAATGCCGTCAGCACCGCACGGATTTAATGCCGTACAAGGACTCGCCGTCGAATTAACCGTACTGCCATAAGCGTAATGTTGAAACTCGACAGTGATCGTATTTCCAGCGGCAGGAAATTGGCCGGGCAAAGTCGCCACGGTTGATACATTGGTGCTGGCATCCGTCAGCCGCAGGCTATTGGATACGATGGACGGATCGCCGAAGGTGCCGCTGCTGTGTCCAACTACCCAATTAGCACCGAAGATGGTCGATGGGTTGATATATGTGCGGCCGAAGTTATCGCAAACACAAGTCATGCCCGCCGGAGACGTGCATGGAGCATCCACCACACCTACTTCTCCCACGGCAAAGCCAATATTTGCAGTAACAGGACCTGAAACGCCTGTAATACTTATTGACGTTGAGGTGCGAGTCCCGACAGTCGGTAATGTCCAAGCACTGCCATCGTATTTACCAACAATAAAATTGCTCGTCGTGGCCCCGATGTCAATATCGCCGGAAACAAAGGTAAAAGTCGCTCCGAAACTGGTAACCGCGGTAGCCGTATCGCCCGTTGCCCATAACGACCAATAACGGTTGACATCTTTAGTGGCATCGATTCCCGCCGTGGCAATCTGAGGGTGCTCACTGCCGATACTACTGCCCGTCAATGTTGTTCCGGCTGCCGATGCGGTCAAAGCCACGCTAATCGGCGCATAAGTAACGCTGCCTACGGGAAAAGTACAAGTAGTCGTACCAGTAGGAAATTTCAGTCGCAGGTTACCATTAACAAAACCGCTGGTGCGTACCCAGCTGGTTCCGTTAGTCGAAGTGACGTCGGTACAGTTCGCCGACAAAGCCAGGGTGTTGTTGCTCGTGGAGATGTAGCCGTCAGTCAACGTCAGCAGAGTTTTGACTGTAGCGCTGGCATTGAGGGCGATTCCAGTGGTGTTGTTTATCGCCAGATTGGGGAAAACGGTGAAAATATCCGTACTATCTATGTTCTGTAATGCCGTACCGCGAAAAGTCCAGGTGCCGCTATCGGTGGTGCCTAAGTTGAAACTGGCTCCAGTCGTATTGGAGAAATTGCCATAGAGGTCAACATTCGAGCTGCCCAGCGAAACCGTGCCATTATTAACGAAGTTGCCGCCAATGCTTAAGGTATTGGTACCCGAAGCGTTGAGCGTGCCGCCGTTGGTGAGGTCACCCAGTACTGGCGTGGTGGTGTTCAGTGTCACGGTGTGAGCTCCGAGTATTGTCACCTGGTCGCCGGCCAACGGAATCCCGCCGCGACAATTGGTCCAGGTCGTTGACAGAGTCCAATTGCTGCTGGCGTTACTGGTGCAATTTACCGATGGTCGCCTATAGGCAACACTAATCGTCATGTGGTCCACACTGATAGTGCGCCCCCCACCAGCAGTATCCGACTTCCGGGATGCTAAGGCCACACCGAAATTTGAGGAATTGATATCTGCCGCAGTCCAGGTTTCGCCCCACAGGTCGGTAGCGCCACCATGATTGTCATAGGTGTTAGGGTCAGAATTAGGGTATGTACCCGTGTTAGACTTATCGGTTGCACCGATGACACCGCCCTTGACGATCTTCATGGCCGCATCCTGAAGATTTGTGCTGCCCGCAAAACGCTCAACGCCAACCGTAATACCTTCGATAATCGCATCAGAGGGAATCGCAAAACCATAGCCGGTACACTTCAAATAATGTGTGGTTTCACCATCACTCACCGATGCCGTGGCATAAGCGTTATCGCTGCTGACCGGGCCGGTCAACGTACTCCATGCCTTTGTGCCGATGCTAGCATCATCGACACAAACCGTGGGACTGGCCGGCCTGACAATACTGTAGATTTCTCCGCTGAAATCGCCATTACTATTCCCCGTCCCCCCAAGCGGATTACTTGCAGCATCGACAATGGAATCATCATCCGCTAGATCAAGGCCCAAAGTGCCATTGCCAGTACCTGTGTTTGCTGCGACTATCCATGCAGTGCCGCTGCCCGTCACCGATGTAATGGCCGCGCCACTTACCCCACCGGCTTGAACCAAGGCAAAATCGGCTGTATTCACGCCGGTCACGCTTTTGCTAAATGTCACAGCCCAGGAGACGCTCGACGAGCCAGTTGGCGTTGGATCGACAAGCGCAATGGAAGAAACAACCGGTGCAGTCCTGTCTATGGTGTATACCTGTCCTGTGAAAGTCGTAGGAGTCACGGAGGGGCTGATACCTGTAACATTAGCCATATTCAATCCCAGTGTACCCGTGCCCGTCCCGGTGCTTGCCGTAACTGTCCACGTGGTGCCGCTGCCGGTGACGCCAGTAATCGCCGGTGTGCCGCTCAACCCGGAATTAACGAGCGTAAAGTTGCCGGTGCTTACTCCGGTTACACTGGTATTGAATGTGACATCCCATGAAACACCGGCAGCGGCTGTCGTGCAGGCACCGACACAGTTGATCGAGGTTACGGCAGATATCGTGTAAGTAATATCTATCCGCCCTGCCGCACCTGCTCCACCATTCCTGTCGGTGCCGCTCTCCGCGCAAGCGCCGCTACCTGCCCCCCCCGCAGTGCTGCCAGGGCTTCCGTTTCCGCTGCTGTTACTGGCACCGCCGCCGCTACCGCCGCCGGTTGCCGTACCAACTCCACCGGTATTTCCCGAGGCATTGCCGCCTGCTCCGCCGCTGCCTGCGCCGCCGCCGCCCGAGCCGCCATTATTACAATTACCACTACCACTACTAGCAGACCCAGCCGCGCCGCTACCGCCCGCGTTGATAACATCACCTATCCCGCCGCTTGAGCTCCCCATGCCCGCCGTACCGTCGCCCCCATTACTTGCCGCGCCGCCGCCGGCAGCGCCGCCTTTAGCAACCACGTCAGTCCCATTAAAAGTAGAATCATCCCCGGCGGTACCGTTTCCTGTAGATACAGTTCCTCCAGCACCGACCGTAATTGCATATGAGTTACCCGGCGTAACCGCTACAACTTTGCGGGCATATTGCCCACCTGCGCCGCCGCCGCCTTTGGCAGGGTTGCCTGTCACGCCGCCGCCCGCACCACCACCGCCCCACGCTTCCACAGTGACAGACGTTACGCCAGATGGGGCTGTCCAGCTCGTAGTTCCCGATGTCGAAAAAGTTTCCGTCGCCGCCTCGGCAGTGCCCGCCAGCAAGCCTAACATCAGAAAAACAAAAGCTAGAGAACCTATAAGATGAATTCGCCGACAGGAATGTGGGGGCAATCGGGAAGAAGAGATCAAATCTTGTTTTTTGCTTGGAATAGCAATAGCACCGGTTAAGCTGATGATTTTCTCAAGCCGATATTTTTGACCGCAGTAAGTTGGATTACAAAAAACCGCAATCCAGGCTATGTATCTTTGCAGCACACAGAACAAACTCAAACAGACACTATTTTTCCAACCCACTTTATTGTGCATTTTTTTTACTCTCTCGGTTGCACTGCTTTCAGCAATTATATTGTCTCGTTTTTCGAAACGTTTCGCGGCAGTTAAATGTAGCTGCTTAGCTCGGGCATCACCGAAACGTTAGGGACGGGGTTACAAACCCCGTCCCGCTTGGAAAATCCGTTTTATCGACAAACGATCAACCATCACCCAGTTTCTCTCGGCAAAAGCGCCGCATATTCCGATAAGTTTGTTCAAGTCTTGGGATAATTGCAACGGCTTCATTGATAGCCTCAAGCAATGCCTCTTTTTCTTCGGGATAAGTATGCGTCAAATCGTTGCGTACTTTCCGGTAGATATTCCATTCGCCCGGTTCCACTAAACGGAATTTTTCAAGTTTGTTAAGCTTGTCGATAAAAGTCATTTCCGATGTATCGGCTTCTATCGCATCAACAATCAGTGGAATCAATCTCCGTCCAATGCCATCCTGAATCTTCATGAACCGAAAGATCATTTGGTCAATATGCTCTACGACATCCGCATCATCCAGATGTTTAATCCCAATAGGTAAATATGGATTAAGCTTTCCCAACGCGTGGTAAATATGAACAAAATTTCTTTCCTGCTCGGAAACAGCCGACTTCATTTTCTCAGAGAGTTCATTCATAGCCTGATCCCTTTATTTCTCGCGACATCATGGATAGGCAAATGCGCGGATGTACCTATTTTATTGATAACAACATCTATTTTTTGATCGCCGAGCCGCTTTATCAGCTCGCACCAAAAACGCAACTTCTTGGCATAGGCATAGTCTTCTGAAGGAAGCTCGATATACAAATCAATGTCGCCCCCCTTTAAGGCATCGTCTGCCCTCGATCCAAACAGCCATACGGCAGCTCGCTCGCCAAATACAGCGTTTGCGGTTTCTTTGATGGTTTTTGCTTCAGAGGGTGCAATTCTCATGGCTACTCATTTTCTGGTGACTTGCCGCTAGAGCTGGCTACCGGCGATTCTAATTGATCATTGGTCGTTTTTCTAATTTGTCAAAATCGCGCCCCGCCCGGCTACAGATGACAATACAGCCGGACGGGGCATGTTGCCCCGTTCGAAACGTTTCGCGGCAGTTAAATGTAGCTGCTTAGCTCGGACATCACCGAAACGTTAGGGACGGGGTTGCAAACCCCGTCCCGCTTGGATTTCCTCTATATAATCATAACGATACGAATTTCGGTCAGGCACTAATTATATTGCCTCGTTTACACGCACCGGGATCGTCGTTTGTTCCATTTTTCTATGTATTGAAGTTCACTCAACTTATTCCATGTTAGTTCCTATGACGCGCACGGCACGCCCTACAGCGGATGTCTTTACCTGATTATAAAGATGCTTCAGCTAACGCAAAAAACTCCGTCATCCGGCATGAATGCCGGAATATAGAGCCAGGGATAGCGACTATCCATGGCGCCCGTATCCGGTTTAGGCATTATGCCAAGTCATACCTTCACATCCATGTGACTGGATACCGGCATCCATGCCAGTATGACGGCGCTAGCTGAAGCCACTTACTAATCAGATGTCTTTATGCCGAAGAACAACAATGAGAAAACCAAACTTTTTTAGACGGCTATATCGGCAACAGTCCTGTAGGGTACGCTCCGCGTACTCTACTTCAAATTCGTGGCGATTAATAGGTACGCAGAGCGTATCCTACAAGGCTCGCCATACCCGTCGGGAAGCCGGTATCCAGTGTCATGATGGCGAATTCAAATCCATTCGGATGATTGAAATAGCGCTCATGGAATCTAATAAAATAGAACTATCCGAATAAATTATCTAGCGAATCGACAGCCAGGACGCGTTCTACCCAGAGGTCTAACTGATCTTTGTCGGCTGCATTTATTTTTTGTTCCGCCCAGTCCGGTACTGCGCCGAATTTGAGATTGAGCAGTTTTAACAGGGTCTTGGCTTCGCCTTTGATTTCGCCTTTGATTTCGCCTTGAGCTTCTCCTATCGCTTTTCCTCGAGCCTCGCCTCGCAGTTCCCCCTCCTGAATCCAGGTAGGTATACGTTGTGCCAACATAGTCTTTATCTCCACTAAATCGTTGATATTAGTCATCGACTGACCCGAATCGCCGGGTTCTTGCAATACGCGATTGATCCAGACGCTAAAACTGCGCCTTAATCGCGTTTGTTCAGGCGTTGCCAGCCATTCTATCAAATTGGCAATTACTTCGATAATATCTTCCTGAGAAGTATGATTTTCCAGCCTGAAAATGGCGGCGACCAGATTTTTCAAAGGCGTGAGTTCGTTCAGGTCGTAAGCGCCTTCATCAAGTATCAGGTATTTGAGCGACGGCATATAACGCTCCAGGCCGCCCGGCAGCTTGACAATCAGCTCTTTAAGTTCGGTCGCTGCATTCCACCGCTGTTCGCCGTTATACAAAACCACCGGAAATATAGGCGGCAAGCGCTTATCGGCAGTCAGTTGCTTGGTTTTGATTAAGTCCTGATACAGCAAGCCTATTTAAGTCATCAGCCTGACCGCCATATATCGATCAATAGTCGACTGAAACTCAATCAGCAAGTAGACATAAATCCAGCTTTGCCGGCATTTAACGCGCCAGATAACATCGTCTTCGCGGCTGCGCAAATCATCGCTGATATAACTGCCGGAAACGATTTCCAGTGTTGTGAAATCGAGTTCGGCAACCCAAGGTTCATGAACGAATCCCTGCAATAAATCGATAACAATTTCCGGTTCCGAAAACAGCAATTTATAGGAATGGTCGTGGGCTTGGTTCATCGAATGCAGGTTTGATAATGGCGGGTATCAATAAGCCGGGCAGCGGCTTGCTACCGCGAAAAGGGCCTGCAACGCTAACTCCCTGGCCGACGCCACGGTTGATTGAAATCATTGCGTTACGGTTGCTGTTATTCGCCGTTCAACAAAAAACCTCCCGACACTGGCATTTATCGCGGTGGCGGTAATTTGGTACACATTGATTCCAGTTGAGCCTTCCGTTGCTGTCGTCAAGGCGCATGTCACAGTTACAGTGTAGTTAACAGCGCTTTCGGAAGTCGTGGGCGTCGCGGGTACTATTAATGGCAGGGTAAATGAGGTCGACCCAACGCAGCTAGAACCCACAATAGCTTGATAAACTCCCCACTCAATTCCTGCCCTCGCCGCCTGATAGGCCATTGCCCCCTCTTCATCCAGCGCGCTGCTTTGGTGCTGCATGGTAGACACCCGGCCGATAAACACGGCGATACCGCCCAATACCACGATCAGGAAAATAGCCATGATGAGGCTGAATCCGCGCTGTTTCATGTTACGGCACATTCTGGACATGAACCTGATGCAGCAACGTTACGTTGTCGCTGTTGTTGGACAGGGCGAGGCGCATCACCACAAGATCGGCGCGTTGGGTAACACCTGGCGTGTAAACAAAACTGCTGGCGGCGCAGTTGACGCCAGTCGCTAATCTGGCCCTAGTTGCGACATCGAGAGGAGAGCTGGATGCACTAGTCGGCTGCTCCGCCTGCCTGGCATAACCGGAATAACGCCACAAAGTGTTTCCGATACAAGCGAATGTTACCGGTCCTGAAATGATCTGGAAACGGTTGCCGGGCGATGCAAGAAACAGCATGCCATCATCAAAACATATTCTGGTTGCTGACAGTGTGCAGGTATTAATATTGGAAGTCAGCTCTACCACATTAGCCCCTGCATAAACAGTGGTGGGCGTAGTGTTGTAGACGACCAGCTCTTCTCCCGCCACAGGAACGGATGGCAATGCGCCGATCACATCGAAACTGGTGTCAGCCTCCACAAAATCAAGGATATCGCCTGTGCAGGCCGCGCCACTGCAATCCTGTTCCTTGCGATAGCGCCCTCCGGTAGTGGTCGGCAAAAACTCGATAAAAGTGCCGCTAACCCGTACGCTGTTAGGCAAAGCAGTACGAAGTTCACGCGCCATGCGGCGCAAAGCGGTATCCGCCACACCGGAAAGTTCGGCGCGGTCGAGCGCCTCGAAATAGCCTTTCAAGGGAGCGGCGAAGCTGGACGCCAACACAGCAAGTATTCCGGTGATGACGATCACCATGACGGCTTCAACCAGGGTAAATCCGGATTGGCTGCGGTTGCAGGATAGCATCACCAGGCCTCCTGTGGCGTATAGCGGGTGCGGTAACCTTCAAGCGCCACAGTGGTATTGAGCGGGCCGGTGACGGTGACGGTGATCGACAGCGAGTCGGCATCAGCAATGCCGTTTATTGCCTTATTCACAACGGCCACGGCGACGGTATAGCCGTTGAAGCCAAGATTGTTACCGGCAATATCCATGATAGCCCCTGACGCCATGCTGAATCCGTTATAGTCGCTGACATTATCAAAAAAAGGGGCGGCGTAGCGCGTTTCGTCGGCTTCAGGACCAAGCTGACCGAGCACCAATCGACTCTCGTCATTCCCACCGCCAGCGCCTCCTGTACAATTCGCCGCGGCCGTTGCTGTCCTGACATTAGGATCATCGGGATCGCAGATGGTAAACGGCATCAGCTCGATTTCTTCCAGCAACGCTTCTGCAATCGCCAGCGCCTGTTTTTTGACCACCGGATCGGCGGAATGCTGCACGTTGAAATTGATCGAAGCAATAATCCCCGTCATCGCCACGCCAACGATGACGATGAAGACAATCAACTCTATCAGCGTTATGCCTCTTTGCCGGACAGCCTCAGGAAAATTAGCAGGCTGTTTCTTCATGAACATACCCTGTCTCGGGTTCGAGGCAAATTACCTTGATTACATCCCCGCCGGACACGGTAATGGTTGTCACGGCAGCCACGTCAGGCTTGCCAAGCCCATCGAATGTAACGCTGGCGAGTCCGTTTACGGAGACGCCGTTCGGCAAAGGATCGCATTGCTCTCCGGTTACTCGCAGTCCATTTACAGAAGAGCCGTTACAAGGATTAACCGGAAAAGTGATTGCGTGCGTCGTCCGATGAGCAATAGCCAGTTTCTGCGCCAGTCTAAGTGAAGATTTGACTATCTCTGCATAGTCGCTGGCCGCATGACCGGCAAAGTTAAGTCGGGGCGCGGCATAGGCTGTCAGTATACCCATGATAACTATGATTAAGATCAATTCTATAAATGAAAAGCCGTTGCACCGATTACTCATGCGACACCGATTCCAACAGTTTTTGTACCGGTTTGGATTGCGGCCATCTATCCTTCAGTATCTTGGCTTGCTCAATGGCTTTGCCGTGCTCTCCTACAAAGTCCAGGCTACGCACGTATTCCATTTGAATATCTTCTGAATGAGGTTGCTGGTTTTTGGCATGATTGATCCAAGTCATAATGTCCTGATGTGACGCCGGTTGTTTAAGCATACTTCCATACTTACGATGCAGGGCGATTTTATCCAGCAAACTATTGAATTCAAATGGGTTAACTTCAATTCCCTTACTAAAAACAGTGTTACTTTTTTCCATCAGGTCGGGCCTTGTTTGGGCAATGCCCAAATTCTGCCAGATAATACCCTCTCTGACATAGTAACTAGCAGCTCGTGGCTGTAAGAGCCGCGCAACGCCATGCCAATACAATCCGCGTTGCGCGTCAACGTGTTGCAATCGATACAAACCATAGTCGGCGGAGACTGATGCAAAAACGGGTAATCCTAACCATATCAGCAAACCAATCATCACCGTATTGTTCATAAAACTGGAACGCAAGCCTAAAACCAGTCGCTCCGACATTTTCGGTAACTGCCAATGTGTTGCGCCCATATCGATAAGTTGATCATTAATGATCCCCAGATAAGCGCCAAAAATAGCCATCAACACTGGAATATAAAAAGGGTAATCCACCAATGCATGAGCCAACATGGAAGTAATGGCTACCGCAGACAGAATAAGCGGCAAGCGCTGCCTGACAATTATCTGCTGACGAAATTTAAACAATTGTCCATACACTGCAACAATCAGTAACAAAAACAAACCCAAGCCCAACAGACCAGTTTCCAGCGCAAATTGCAGGTAGTCGTTGTGAACGAAAATTATGCGTCTATCGAGAAATGGCGGCACTTTATGAGCTTCAAAATAGTATCCGAAGTTATAATAACCGATTCCCAACCACAAATTTTCGAACAGTCCATTCCAAGCAACTCGATATATTTCCCAACGATTCGAGGAGTCGCCGTGTTTGAGTGTAGCAAGAACAGAATCCATGCTCCAACTGGCCAGACCCAACCAAGCATAAAGTTTAAAAAAAACCAAAACAGCAAGGAATCCGACAGCTACTCTGCGGTAGCGTCGCCACTGCGCCACTACTTCGGCTTTCCCAACAAAAGTCACCAAAAATAAAACACCGGACAGTAAGCCCAAGTAACCGCCACGACTTTGCGTTGTCAACAGTCCCGCAAACAGCAACAGCGTCAGCCCGTAAACACCACGCCCGCCACGACCCAATAGGTAATAGCTAAGAATCGGTATCAAGCCGAGATTAAGCACCGTCGCCAGAATATTAGTGCTAGAAAACAGCGCCAGCGCGCGCACACTTTTTCCACCTAAAAAACCCCAGCCGGTCAACCATTGCACTAGCGCCCAAACAGCAATTAGGGCAATAACAACACAAAATATTTTAAAACCTATTTGCATCAACCAGATAGGGTGGCACGAAGCAACAAGGAAAGCAATCAACAGTGTCGCAGGAAAATAGATGCCGCCAGCGTAGTAGGCGGGATTCAGATACAACGCATTAATGAGTAGCAACAGACAAAACCCGACTAATGCGGCATTAATCCATGACAGTGCAAAAGACCGTTCTTGTTGCAACCTAGCCAATACTATCAAAAAGCATAGCCCTAACCACCAGAAAAAAAAATCGATGTAGCGAGATGTCTGCAATAAGCAAAGCAATGCGCTAATAACAAAAAAGGGCGCGAACGCCCTTTTTGAAATTGAAACGAATTTCAAGAGAATTTAGCCATCATCCGGAACAAATAGAAGAATCAATAGTAAAGCTTCTAGTTGTTCCACCAGTATATGTAACTACGCCAGAACATGCTGCCGTTGTAATAGTTACATCAGAGGGCAAAATAACTTCCGCGCTAATAACTGAGAACGCGTTGACATGTTTTTGTTTGGCGTAGGAAATTGCAGCCGCCGATTGAATTGCGGCAACAGCTCCATCTAACACGGCTTCCTTAGCATTTGCATCGAGTCCTTGCAATTTCGGCAACGCAGTCGCCGCCAGAATACCCAAGATTACGATAACAACGACCAGTTCGATTAACGTAAAACCGGATTGAGCTTGTCTAAATTGTGTGTTCATAATTATCTCTTTATCATTAATAGTTTAATTAGGCCGCAGCCCATAGTCTTAGAGCCTCAGCTCTGCGTGTTAGAATAGCGCAATAAATGAAAATTTACAAATTTTCCCAGCCCCCTGCCCCACAAAATAAATAATACCTGAGCGCGGCAAGGACATATAGACTGGCGACCAGGATCAATGCACCGAAAAACCGGTGATAGCGAAAGAAGAACCGCTCGATAACATGATGTTTGCTGTTGATCCAGGACGACACCTGTTCGGTGTCAATCCAGCGATTGGCCGATGTCTCAATATCGCGCAGCAGGCTGGGCTTAGTCAGCACGATGCCGCCGATTAGCGCTGCAAGCACGCTACCTATCAGCAGCATTGTGACCAGAGCGTCCGACAACCACCAGTAGTTCTTCGGTATCAAGGTTGAAATAAATCTGAGGTTGTAGCGAAACATAAACGTGTGCAATATAAACACAGCCCCGATCAATACAGCCGCGCCCATCAACCGATGATGCCGGTAGATAAAAGGCTCTACCCGTCGCCGACAATCAAACGTCACGGCGATTTTTTCAGTGCAAATCCAGCGGGAAAGCTGTTGATTCAAGCGCATCAACTGTTCTGGCTTGAGCAGCATTGCCGCCCCCACCAGAACCCCCGCGATACTGCCGCCCCAAAAAAACATCAGCGAAGATTGCAGCAGAATTTGATTCAATATGTCCATGACATTAAGTATAAACTCGGTTTTACCCGCCACCTAACCCTCTCAACAATTGCCGAGAGAGTGTAAAGCTAACAGCCTGTCGTGGTAATAATGCTGATAATGGGAGCGGCATTGGCAACAGGTTCGGTATAGGTAAACGAGCAAGTGCTGGAGGAACTGCCGCCACGCACTTGAAAAGTCGCCACCGATCCTGACGTGCTGTAGTCATAGCCTTCCGCCTGCAATTCGGTCTGGCTTGGATTAAATACAGTAGTCAGGCCTGCGGCGGTCAGTATGCCGGTTGTGCCGATTGAGGCAGCCGCGGGATAACCGTTAACCAGGTTAATGATACCGGCCTCGCTACACAAGGTGCCGGCGCCGGTAGAGTTGTTATTAGCCGTGCCGCCGCCGGCAGGACATGTCGTGGTATCGGCTCTGCCGTTGCGCGCAAACAAGGTGGCATGAACCATCGCCGAACTTGCTGCAACGCTGCCGCGCGCCGCATTAAGCTTGGCAATACGGGCATCAAGCTGCAAATTGGTCAACCGCGGCAATGCCACGGCAGCCAAAACGGCCAGGATAACGATGACGACGATCAACTCAATCAGGGTGAAGCCTTTTGATTTATTCATTTTTTTAATTGCGTTCGCACAGTTTGTTGTTGTCATTAAAGATTTTTACCATATGCCTAGCGGGTCACAGTTTTAATTCTAGCACTAGTTTGCGCTTTCGCTAAATTGTAATACTAAGATTTTTCATATTAGTCCGAGTGGATTGCGCTCGCCTTATAGGACTCCATCAATAATAACTTCCGCTTAGGGTTCCACGCGCTGCGTCACTGCCATTAAGTTAAGCACATCGACACTCCGTAGGAGCGGGCCGCGCCCGCGATATTGCAACAGCGATTGCAGAGTTATAGCGCCATCATCGCGGGCACGGCCCGCTCCTACAAGGCTTAACTTAATGGCAGTGACGCGCTGCGTGGGAACGATGAGTTTATGCCTCGGGAAGTTATTACCGACCATATCCTTAATTACTCAAGCAATAAATCTATACCCCCCATCGCTCCCAATGAAGCCCTGTCAAGTTTGACGGTTCCGGTCAATCGATAACGGACTTGACGACCGTCTTTGAAAACGTAAACCAGCCGCTTGGCTTTAGTATCAAAATACCAGACGGATTCAGCCCCCGGCGGTGTTTCCGCATACTCGCCGCTATAGTTTTTCGGCCGTTCATTCACCAAACTTAACGGATTGGCGTCATCTATCTCGCTACCGGCAATCGATAGCCCGTTCGCAGTACGGTGAGCCCACAGCTCGCGTAGTTCCCAGCGCATGTTGGCCACATCGGTTTCCATCATTGACACTTCAACCTGACTTTGCGCCCGGTTAATATTAGACAGCACAGTGAGTACCAGTATGGCGATAATACCGTTGGAGATTGCAAAATTGAACAGTCTTGAGACTGCAAAATGGAAAATATTTAACGACATGATTATTTATGCATCGACGCTTTGCCAAGATCCCAGATGGGCAGGAAAATACCCAAAGCCAAAATAAGCACAAGCACGCCCAAAAACAAGATCATAATCGGCTCGATTTTGGCGCTCAAGGTTTTAATTTCGTATTCGACATCGCGCTGATACATATCGGCAATTTCTTCCATTAAATCATCCAATGCGCCCGATTCTTCGCCGACAGCAATCATTTGCAACACCAACGGACTAAAAACCCCGGTATTGGCTGCCGTGCGCAGAATGGACTCGCCGCGTTCAACGCCGGCGCGCATTTGTTCCACCTTGTGCGCGATAAAATCGTTATCGACGGTTTGCGCCACCAGGTTTAACGTACTCATGATGGGTACTCCGCTTTTACTGGACAAGGCAAAGCTCCTGGCAAAGCGCGCCAAGGTTGCTTTGCTGATAATAGGCCCGGCAATAGGACTTCTTAATTTAAGGCCGTCCCATTGATACCGGCCTTTATCCGATGCGATATATGAGCGCAACATATATATGCTCCCAGCGAGACCTGCCAACAAATATGGCCACGAGGTCACCATAAAATTAGAACTGTTCAATAAAATGCGCGTCATTAAGGGCAGCTCCGCCCCCAAGCCTTCAAACACTTTAGCAAATGCAGGGATAACAAATATGTTAATAACGACAATCGCCACGGCCATCGCAACCATGACAAATGTAGGATAGCGCAAAGCCGCTTTGATCTGCTCGCGCATAAATTTTTCAAATTCGATGTGATCAAACAGCCGCATAAATACCTTGTCCAACATTCCTGTAGTTTCGCCGACTCTTACCATACTAACATAAAAACCGTTAAACACTTTCGGGTGCAAGTTGAGTGCGGCGGACAATTCACGACCGCTATCAAGGCTTGCGCGAATTTCGCCTATCACCTTAACAAAGGCCTTGTTTTTGGTCGACGACATCAGGCCGCTCAACGCGCTCATGATAGGAATACCGGCTTTGAGCAACGTATACATCTGCCGGCTGAACATCATAATATCAATCGGTTCGATGCGTTCTTCAAACAGATTGATAGACAGCTTATTCTCGACAGAAGGCGCTGAGGCAGGGAGAATTTCGATCGGCGTAATATTGACACTAAACAGGTGCTTTGCCAGCGCGCTACGGTCAATGGTCTCCAAGACGCCTTTTACCAGCTCGCCGTTGTTGTTACGGCCTTTGTATGAGAAGAAGGGCATGGGAATTAAAGGTTCAAAGTTAAAAAATAACGACAAAAGACAATGGCTACTTCAAAGTATTAAACCATGCCGAGAGCGAAGATAAAAATTTGACGTTGTTCGGAAAAATATTTGTTAATTCAAAGCTCATCTTTCGCTCTTAGCCTTGCACCTTATTTAAATAACTATTCAAACTGATTGCTGATACGCATCGCTTCTGCAACCGTAGTGCGCTTGGCAACAACCATCGCTACCGCATTGCTGCGCAGGGTCTTTCCTGCCATTTGTTGACGTGCCAGTTTGATAAAAACATGGGTGTCATGATTATTGGCCGCATCGCTAAGATTGGTATTCATTTCCAGCAGCTCGTAAATACCTACTCGACCTTGGTAGCCGGTGCCGTTACACTGGGTGCAGCCCCTGCCCCGAACAAAGCTGTGCTGATCCAGGGTATCGCCCAATTCAAGTTTGAGCCAGGTCTGTTCGAAGGGTTCCAGTATGACCGGCTGAATACAACTCGCGCAAACCACCCGCAACAGTCGCTGGGCAATAACGGCCAACAAGGACATGGCGACCATAAAACGGGGAACGCCCATATCGATCAGACGAATGGGCGAACTGACCGCGTCGTTGGTGTGCAGCGTCGATAACACTAAATGGCCGGTCATTGCGGCGCGCAAGCCAATTTGGGCGGTTTCATGATCGCGCATTTCGCCCACCAAAACGATATCCGGATCCTGACGCAGGGCGGAGCGCAACACTCTGGCGAAGTCGAGATCGATCTTATCGTTGACTTGCACCTGGTTAATGCCGGGCAAACGGTATTCGACCGGATCTTCCACCGTGATGATTTTGTTGGCAGTGGAGTTGAGTTCGCTGAGCGCGGCATAAAGGGTGGTGGTTTTACCGCTACCGGTGGGACCGGTAACCAATATCATGCCATCCGGGCGATGCAGCAGCTTGCGAAAACGCGCCAGCATCTCGGGCGGCATCCCCAGTTTTTCCAGAGAAAACCCTTCGGCATTCTGGATCAGCAAACGCATGACCACAGACTCTCCGTAGATAGTCGGCATGGTCGATATACGCACATCGACCGATTGTTGCCGCACTTTAATCTGAAAACGACCGTCCTGCGGTAAACGCTTTTCGGAGATGTCCAGCCCGGCCATAAGCTTAAGTCGCAATACCAGTGCAGTGGAAATTTTCAGGTCGGCTTCAGTTAGCTGGTGCAGTACGCCGTCAACGCGAAAACGGATATACAGCTTATGTTCTTGCGGCTCTATATGAATATCTGAAACCCGCGCCTTTACAGCATCTTCGAATACTGATTTCAGCAGTTTTACAACAGGGGCATCGGCTGCATCGGTCGAAGTCAATAGTAAATTGAGATCAATATCATCATCGCCGGACATATCGCTACGCAATTGCTCGGCCAGATTATCGATTTCATCGGTACGCCGATAGTACTGGTCTATCGCCAGTAGCAAATCCGACTCTCTGACTACGACAGGACGAATGGTTTTTTTCAAAACACGCGTTAACTCATCCAGCCCCATCAAATCGGTAGGGTCCGCCATCGCCAACAAGACATCGAATTCATTATATTCCAGCAGCAAGACACGGAAACGCCGCGCTAACGCCTCGGACAATCGCTTGATAATTTCAGGTTTGTGGGGATATTGTGAAATGTCTAAAAACGGGATTTTTAATTGCTGCGACAGAAAATTAAGCAGTTCCGTTTCAGCAATAAAGTTTAAATTAATCAGGGTTCGCCCCAGTTGCCTCCCGGTTTTCTTTTGCTCGGCGAGTGCCGATACGAGTTGTTCCTGAGTAATAATCTGGTTTTGAACCAGCAGGTCGCCGATACGAATTTTTCTGGTAATGTCCATGAGTCGTTCTTAATTACTGTAGTCAGCTGTTAAATTGAGTCAAATGCACTTGGCGGACCTGTCTGCTCTAAACATTGAAGCCGATAAAGCCACATCTGAACAGCCTTTTCCCGAAGAGGGTGGGAATTTTGCGTCCCTTTTTACCCGCGGCGTTATCTATATACGGGACGCTTGCTCAGGCTTTACCGACTGCTTCACGGTTTTGGTTGTTTTAATTTAGCACAGTCTAAAACAAATACCGATAACTTCCAGTCGGTTGCCACCATAAAAAAGCCCCGGTTGTTTCAAGAACAACCGGGGCTTTCATTTCACTTAAAGCGACGGGGCTTTAAGGCAGCAAGATTACATCATGCCGCCCATGCCACCCATACCGCCCATGCCGCCCATGTCATGGC
>DAINRH010000022.1:31060-32657 GCA_036741905.1 Methylobacter sp.
ACCGCCTTTATCTTCGCTAGGCGTATCGGCAATCATCACTTCGGTAGTCAGCATCAAGCCTGCTACAGAAGCTGCATTTTGCAGCGCAGTACGGGTTACTTTCGCAGGGTCTAAAATTCCCATTTCGATCATGTCGCCGTATTGGCCGGTTGCTGCGTTGTAACCGAAGTTGCCGGTACCTTTTTGCACTTCGTTGAATACGACTGAAGGCTCGTCGCCGGCGTTGGAAACGATTTGACGCAAAGGCTCTTCCATTGCACGACGCAGGATATTGATGCCGACTGTTTGGTCGTGGTTAATGCCTTCCAGTTTATCCAGCGCGGAAATAGCGCGAACCAGTGCTGAACCGCCGCCAGCAACAACGCCTTCTTCAACCGCTGCGCGTGTTGAATGCAATGCATCTTCCACGCGGGCTTTCTTTTCTTTCATTTCGATTTCAGTGGCAGCGCCGACTTTAATAACAGCAACACCACCGGCTAATTTAGCCAGACGCTCTTGCAGCTTTTCTTTGTCATAGTCAGAAGTCGCATCGTCCGCTTGTGCGCGAATTTGCGCAACACGGGCTTTGATTTGTTCTTCAGAACCTGCACCATCAATAATCGTGGTGTTTTCTTTGGTGATTTGTACTTTTTTGGCTGTACCCAATTGTGACAATTCAGCTTTTTCCAGGCTCAAACCGACTTCTTCGGAAATAACCACGCCGCCAGTCAGCACCGCGATGTCTTCCAACATGGCTTTACGACGATCGCCGAAACCAGGCGCTTTAACCGCTGCAACTTTAACGATGCCGCGAATGGTGTTAACAACCAACGTTGCCAAGGCTTCGCCTTCGACATCTTCTGCAACGATCAATAAAGGACGACCGGCTTTAGCAACGCCTTCCAACGTTGGCAGCATGTCGCGGATATTGGAGATTTTCTTGTCGTAAATCAGAATCAATGGATCGTCTAATTCGACGCTCATGTTTTCTTGTTTGTTGATGAAGTAAGGCGACAGGTAACCGCGGTCGAACTGCATACCTTCAACAACGTCCAGCTGGTTGTCCAGGCCTGAACCTTCTTCAACAGTGATAACGCCTTCTTTGCCGACTTTTTCCATTGCTTCGGCAATGATTTTGCCGACAGATTCGTCGGAGTTTGCAGAGATGGTGCCTACTTGAGCAATCGCTTTGTTATCGATACAAGGCGTAGCGGAAGCTACAATCGCATCAACCGCTTTAGATACGGCTAAATCGATACCGCGTTTTAAATCCATTGGATTCATGCCCGCTGCAACGGCCTTCAAGCCTTCGTTGACGATAGATTGCGCCAATACGGTTGCGGTTGTTGTACCGTCACCGGCCACATCGGAAGTGTGCGAAGCCACTTCTTTAACCATCTGCGCGCCCATATTTTCGAATTTGTCTTTCAATTCGATTTCTTTAGCAACCGATACACCGTCTTTAGTGATGGTTGGAGCGCCGAAGCTTTTGTCCAAAATCGCGTTACGGCCTTTAGGACCTAAAGTCACCTTCACTGCGTTCGCTAAAATGTTTACGCCGCGCGCCATACGGACACGAGCGTCATCACCGAATAATACGTCTTTTGCTGCCATTTTT
>DAINRH010000023.1:0-8113 GCA_036741905.1 Methylobacter sp.
CCGGTTCAGATTGTGGTTCGCTATCGCTCACACAATCTAACCTTATTCGTTAGGCCTCAGATGTCCCATATGTCGCCGGTGACTAGGTTTTCATGAATCTCAGGTGGCTTGCGCCGAACGTTCGGGTGGTTTGCCAAGCACAGTCTGAGCGTGCGTATTGCATCGTAGGCGTCAACCACGAGACTTCGCTGCGTCTTGAAGTAGCTCATGTCGAAGACATTCTCTTTCAGCGAATGGGCGGGCTGCTGCCGGAGGCGGCGAACCTCGCGGAACGTCTTGAACATGGCTTCGACTGGCTCTTTGTCGTGCGCGCGGTAGTGCTTCCGGAACCACTCCTCCAACAGCGCAATCGTGCCCTTCTGTCTTACTTCGATCTTGCCATCTGCGCGATTCCGATCTTCCTCGAGCGGAACGTCCCCAGCAAAGAAGTTCTTGTTGAGGTTGTCGGAGAGCATCTTGTCCAAGAGCAGAACGAATGCGTTGAACTCGGTCAACGTTGGGCGCAACAGAAATCCAAACTCCTTCGGACGATCCTCTGCGAAGGTCTGGCGGAACAGTGGCGGCTTGCCCATCAACGTGGCCATCTCGTTGATGACCTTTAGCTCCATGGGGAGTGCCTCGAAGATCGACAACTTGATTCCCCAACTGCCTTCGATGGTCGCGCGGTAGTAGTCGGGGTGCAGCTTGTAGTGATGTGGAAGCGATCTTGCGTGCCAGATGCGTTGATGTTCGGGACTGAGCCCCGCGAGGTAGCGTAAGAAGACAGCTACGGCACGGTTGAGCTGGTCGTCGTACGCAAAGCCGAACGTCTGCAGGAGGACCTGATCGCGCTCCGGCATTGACTCACTCTTGTAGTGGTCGTCGCTGACGCAGATTGAGCCTCCGATGAAGTTGGTTTCGTAGTAGTAGCGAGGATCATCTCGGTAGTGTTCTAGCACCGAGAGGTCAAAGGCTCGGTAGTCCAGCTGACCAGCGCCGCGAGCTAGCTCCAACTCATATGGTCGACCTTCGAAACGCCGATCAAGGGGCAGTGTCGCCAGGTGGGCTTCGGCGGGATAGACGCAGTGGTGGTCTGCAAGGTCAAGCTCAGCCAGGAACTCCAACTGGCGCTCATGGGATATTCCAGAGTAAGCCCTGATGTGTGGGTTTGAGTGTGTATTCCCGAACATGACGTCAAGCAGTTTCGCGCTGAGAAGGCGCTCGACCAAGTGCCGTGCGTCGCCAGCGCTTAGTGCGTATCGGTGACGCAAATCCCTGATAGGGACGCCGTTGAAGTCGCCAGAGGAGAGATAGAACTCGCTGATGTATTCGAGTACGGTGGATTCGCTATCCATGGTGCCCTCTGAGGCCTAACGTGGAGTTGAGCGGGCCACGCTTTTGTGGCTCCGCTCGAACGTAGGGTTATGCGCCGCCGACGCTACTATTGCGTCCATTCAGACCAGCCGCACTTTGTGCAAGATATGATGTAGTAAACCTCGTCACGAGCAGGATCGGTCGCGGTCTTACGGTCAAAGGCATCCTCTCCGCAGTCTGGGCAGCGCTTATAAGGTAGAGGGTCACCTGTCGCATCTTTGTCGTAGGTGAGTTCATCTAGCCGTTCTTTTAGACGGCGCACAATTTTTGCCTCTGATGGCGTACCGCAAATCTGCGCGGCCACCTTGCCCAGAGCACTGTTTGTTCGAATGGAGAACCCCTTGAAATCCGCTACCAACGTCGGCAAGGGCGTGTTATCCATCATTACAGGGATGATCCGTAATGACTCGTCGTCAACTCGGCGCCGAATGTAAGCTCGGAGTTCTGTACCAACCCATTTGGACTCAGATGCCTCTTTTGACCAGATCAGGACGAACACATTTGCTGTCGTGAGCCCCTCCTCGATACCGCCTGCTAGAGAGTCTCCAGGACGAATCGTCCATTCATCAAACCACACGTTTTCACCGTGATCCACGAGAGCCATCGCCAAGAGACGCGCCTTGGACTTCTGCCGCTTGTTATGACTGATGAAGACGTTCACAAACTCTCCCAAGGCGCATAACAAGTAATTATATAGTTTCTGTATATCATCCCTGCTTGTTGTTAAGCGCCCACATATTTTTGTCTATCCCGCCCCAACCAATAATCCGTCGCCAATTGCTGCGCCTGCTCCTGTGTCTCAACCTTGCCCAACAACTTAAGCGCAATCGCAGCCGTGCCGATGATGGAGGCTTCGGCAAACTCGTCTTCAACTTTTCCTTGCCAGATCAACGCCAGTTGCTCCGGCTCAAGCAGCTCGGGTTTGACGTGTCGATGAGTAAATAAAGCGGGCCAGTTTTCGTCGGACAATTCGCCGTTGTGTACGCTTTGCACCAGACATTCCATATCGGGGTTGCGTTCGGTTTCGCCGCCTTCGCCTTTTAATACCGACATGTGCGGCTGGTTTAACAAGGCGGCGGCTTGCTGATGTACGGGACGGTAACCGGGATGGAAGATGCCCTGAATACTATATTCGGCATCAAAAGGATTCAGCAAACGCACCAGGGTATGAACCGGCGAACGCAAACCCAGTATCGGGCGCAGTTCGATAATTTCATGCAGCTTCGGGCAAAAATGCTCCAGCGATAAATAACTGAAATGCTGTTGTTCAAGTTGCTGTTTGGCTTCGTTAATCGAGCTTGCGCATTTAAGGCCTAAATAGCCGAGCATGTTTTCGGTATACAGTCGGCCTGCGGTGTGGCCGCTGGCTCCGTGCATAAAAACGGTGATGCCGTTTTCGGCCAGCAGCAAAGCCGACAGCAAAAACCAGGGCAAATGCCGACGCTTTCCGGCATAAGACGACCAGTCCAGATCGACTTTTACGGCATTGTCTGCAACATTGAATGATTCCCGCGCCGCCTGTGCGAAACCGGCCAATTCCTCCGGGCTTTCTTCCTTGACGCGCATCAACACCAGGAATGCGCCCAGCTGAATGGGCTGTACCTGGTCGGCCATGATCATGGTCATGGCCCGATAGGCTTCTTCCTGGGTTAGCGGCCTTGAGCCTTTTTTGCCTTTGCCCAGGATGCGGACGAATTCCGCGAATGGATGTTCGGGGTACGGTGTTTGTTCGTGATGAGTGAATGTCATATTGCCAGGGATGGTATGTATGCCGCAAGACTGTCTGGAACAGTCGCGGCGAAGGTAAATTTATAATAATGGTCGACTAACAAGGCGATAAACACGCCGGTCAGGTACATCAGTGAGTAAAAGAAGGTTCGCATCGCGGTTTTATCGTCTTTCCGGCGCATCATCAAAATGGCGAAATAAATAAAGCCGAGACCTAGCGGCACTACGGCAGAAAGATAAATCAGGCCGCTCATGCCGGTCAGATAGGGCAACAGGGTAATAATGAACAGCAGCAGCGAATACAGCAGAATATGCAGCCGGGTATATTCCACGCCGTGCGTGACCGGCAGCATCGGTATGCCGACTTTGGCGAATTCTTTGCGTTTGGCGATAGACAGCGGCCAGAAATGCGGCGGCGTCCAGGCGAAAATAATCAAGAACAGCAGCAGCGAGTAAGGATGCAGTTCCCCGGTCATCGCGCACCAGCCCAGCATCGGCGGCGTGGCTCCGAAAGCGCCGGCAATCACGATATTTTGCGGTGTTGCTCGTTTGAGGTAAACCGTATAGATAATCGCGTAGCCCAGCGCCGACAAGAAGGTCAGCAATGCGGTCAAGATGTTGACCATGACGATCAGCAATGCCATCGAGATAACGCCCAGTATCGCCGCAAAAACGATGACATTGGCGGAGCTTAAATCGCCTTGGGGCAAGGGGCGGTGTTTGTTGCGATCCATCAGCGCATCGGCTTCGCGATCGATATAATGGTTAATCGCGGCGGCCGAGGCGGCGGCCAAGGCAATCCCCAGGCTGCTGTAGATAAACAGGCCGATAGGCGGCATTCCCGGCACGGCTAATAGCATTCCCGCAATAGCCGTAAAAACGATCAAGGCGACTACTTTGGGTTTGCATAACTCAAGATAACTTTTCCAGGAGGGCCTAGGAGATTGGCTAGTCATTATTTAATAGATTCCAACTTTTAGTTTAGGGTGCAGTTCCGCTGAAAACCGCAGAAGTGATGTTGTAGATGCTCCATACAGCGCTGCCGGGCAGGGCATAGGAGCGATGATCGGTTACTGTATAGAATACAGTGAACTATTGATTATTGAAATAGTTGGCTCGGTCAAGAAAGGCCCGGAAGGGAAATAGGCCGCCATTTGGTCACAGGTTTCCATCAGATCAGGTGATTTTAAAAAGTCGGATGAGAGGCGCTTCGATAATGATATGGCCGACAATAACTTCCCGAAACATAAACTCATCGTTCCCACGCAGAGCGTCACTGCCATTAAGTTAAGCGCATCGACACGCCGTAGGAGCGGGCCGCGCCCGCGATATTTGCACAGCGATTGCAGCGTTATAGCGCCATCATCATCGCGGGCGCGGCCCGCTCCTACAAGGCTTAACTTAATGGCAGTGACGCAGAGCGTGGGAACCCTAAGCGGAAGTTATTATTGATGGAGTCCTAAGTTACTGTAACGTTTGTCATTTATGATAAAGGCGCGCGCCATGCCCCGTTCTAGGTTGATAAGTAAGAGCGCATATTGATATGCTGCCGACACCCCGGCAAAATGAGCCGCTAGCGTTATGTTTTAACCGATTGAATAACAGGGCAACTTGTCAATCGCCCGAATCCCGAAGCAGTGAATAATTCATCTAAGGAGCTATGATGGCCGAGCAAGCAAACTATATTCGTTGGTTTAATGAATTAACGATCGACGATGTGCCTCTGGTAGGTGGCAAAAATGCCTCGTTAGGTGAGATGTATCGGGAATTAACGCCGCAAGGCATCCAAATCCCTAACGGTTTTGCGGTGACTGCCGAAGCGTATCGCTATCTACTGGATCAAACACACAGCTGGGAAGCGCTGCATCAGGCCTTGGATGATTTGAACCCGGACGACGTCGCGGATCTTGCCAAGCGTGCGCGTCGAGCGCGAGAAATAATCTACGCCGCGCCTTTTCCTGAAGATCTTGAGCAGCAAATTATCGAGGCCTTCGCTCAACTCAACGAGCAGTATGGCGACGACTTAAGCGTTGCCGTACGCAGTTCGGCCACCGCCGAAGATTTGCCGACCGCCAGTTTTGCCGGACAACAGGACACCTACTTGAATATACGCGGCGACCAAGCCTTGCTGGATTCCTGCAAACGCTGCTTTGCCAGCCTGTTCACCGATCGCGCGATACATTACCGCGTCGATCAGGGCTTCGACCATTTCAAGCTGGCCTTATCGATAGGCATCATGAAAATGGTGCGTTCGGACCTGGATGCCAGCGGCGTGATGTTTTCGCTGGATACCGAATCGGGATTCAGGGATGTGGTGTTTATTACCGGCGCGTACGGATTGGGCGAAAACGTCGTGCAAGGCGCGGTAGACCCCGACGAATTTTATGTGCATAAGCCCACTTTTGAGCAGGGTCATCGGGCGGTGTTAAGGCGCACCCTGGGCGCGAAGAAAATAAAAATGGTCTATAGCGAAGGACGCACCCGTGAATCAACCCACAACATTGTGACCTCTGAAGAAGAGCGTAAGCGCTTTTGCATTAACGATGCAGATGCGTTAACCCTCGCCGACTATGCCATTAAAATAGAGAAACATTACAGCGCCAAAGCGGGCCAGGCCAAACCGATGGATATAGAATGGGCGAAAGACGGTCTTGACGGTACGTTGTATATCGTTCAGGCGCGCCCGGAAACGGTGGTTTCCCAATTGCGCGGCATGGTTTTAGAGCAATACAGTCTTAAAAGTAAAGCCGAACCGATAGTTACCGGGCATGCGGTGGGTAGCAAGATTGCCATCGGCAATGCGCGGATTATCGATAACGTCGAGCAGCTCAACAGTTTTAATCCCGGCGACGTACTGGTGGCCGATATGACCACGCCGGACTGGGAACCGGTGATGAAAATGGCTTCGGCGATAGTCACCAACCGCGGCGGGCGCACTTGTCACGCGGCGATCATCTCCCGTGAACTGGGCGTTCCGGCTGTCGTCGGTTGCGATAATGCCACGACCATGATTAAACATAATAGCCCGGTCACCGTATCGTGCGCCGAGGGCGATGTCGGTAAAGTCTATTCCGGCCTGCTCGACTTCGCTATTAACAGCACCGATTTGTCGGGCCTGCAACGTCCGAAAACCAAGATCATGCTCAATATCGGCAATCCCGAACTGGCCTTTAAAACCAGTTTCCTGCCCAATGACGGCGTGGGCTTGGCGCGGATGGAATTTATCATTACCGAATACATCAAGGCGCATCCAATGGCGTTGATACACCCGGAAAAAGTGCAAGACGCCGGTGAACGGGAACAGCTGAGCCGGTTAACAGGCCATTATGCAAGCGCCGAAGAGTACTTTATCCAAAAGCTATCGGAAGGCGTCGGCACTATTGCCGCCGCGTTTTATCCCAAACCCGTCGTCGTACGGATGTCCGATTTTAAAACCAACGAATACGCCACCTTGCTCGGCGGGCGTTGGTTTGAATTCGATGAAGCCAACCCGATGATCGGTTTTCGCGGCGCGTCGCGGTATATTCATCCCGCTTATGCCGAAGGTTTTGCGCTGGAATGCAGGGCCATGAAACGGGTGCGCGAGGAGATGGGCTTGTCCAATGTTATCCTGATGATCCCGTTTTGTCGTCGCGTAGAAGAAGCCCGGCGCGTGCTCGACTATATGGCGCAGCTGGGTTTGAAACGCGGCGAGCAGGGATTGGAAATTTACGTGATGTGCGAGATTCCCAATAACGTCATTCAGATCGATGCTTTTTCCGAACATTTCGACGGCTTTTCTATCGGCTCCAATGACCTGACCCAGCTTACCTTGGGCGTAGATCGGGATTCCGCGATTCTCGCCGAGGATTTTGACGAACGCGATCCCGGCGTCAAGGAAATGATTCGCCTGGCTGTCGACGGCGCGCGGCGTAACGGCAGACATTGCGGACTTTGCGGCCAAGCGCCGTCGGATTATCCCGAGATGGCGGAATTTCTGGTGGAAATCGGCATCGATTCAATGAGTTTGAATCCGGATACCGTATTGCAGACTACGCAACGGGTACTAGAAACGGAACGTCGATTGGGCAGATAAGCGGTAACGCGACTGTAAAGTCATCTAGCTTGATCGCTCAAAATAAAAGCCATTTGCCGCGCGGCAGGCCCTGCGATTTGTCCGAAGGGGTGCAACAAAATCCCCGTCGAAACGTTCCAATTTTTGTATGTTGGGCTAGAATGAATAATATAAAGTTTTTGGATTTATAGCGGAGATGACAAAATGAACATGAAAAATTACCGCCTGTTTTTATTGGGCTTTGTAACAGTCTCATTCGTTTTGCTAACCGGGTTTCAAAAGCCGACAGATCATAAGAGTTCTGTCGCATCGGCTAACGAAAAAAAAGTTAAATACCACAAAAAAACCATTAATAAGCCTTCCGTAGCGAGCGCCGATAAAAACGCCGAACTGCAAAAAACACTGGACCTTAGTCTGCCGTCCGAAAATGTCTGGCTGAAGGTTGAGCCGGGCCGGGGAGGGCAAGCCGAAGCATCAACGATGTTTACGACTGAAAAGAAAAAGCCGCGGCCAGTCTATTTAGATGGCAAAATGCTGATGTCGCAAGAACCGGAAATGGATAAACAAAAATCGCTGGACGGTGCGGGAATCGTTATCACGCTGAAGCGGTGAGTGTTAAAACGGCTTTAAAGATTGGTAATAAAAAACGCCCTTGACCGGGCATTTTTTTTGCCTTCGTTTAAAACCAGAGTTTATGATCACCCGCTGGATCGGGCTTCGGCAGTCAGTCGGAGATTTAGCCAAAGTCGGCCGGTAACATGCGCTACCCAGCGGGTTAAAGTAATCGGCTATGAGCCAGGCAACCTTGGGTGAAACATAGTAAGCAGTATGGTAGAATTGTCGGTCATCCCGGCATTAGTAAATAACAATATGTTTTTAAAAGATTTTTATAATATTCATGAGGGCAATGTCAGTATTGCCGCCGAACAAGCCAGTATGTTTGCCAAAGAAGTGGCACATGATTTCAACCCTTTACAC
>DAINRH010000023.1:8153-32367 GCA_036741905.1 Methylobacter sp.
GGAGAAATATGGCCTTAGCCAAAATATGCACTTTATCTTTTCCGGCATGGTCGGTCATGACGTATTGTTGAACTTTCCCGACACCGATGCTGAACTGATTGATGTGAACGACAATCAGGGCAAAGCCTATTTGCAAGTCGAACGTTCGGGCGACATTAGTCGGGATACCGCATTGATTGAAAGCTTTATTCGCGATTATGTGGCTTTTTCAGGGCAAAATTTCCCCTACGTGCTGGTGCCGTTATTAGCACGGGAAAATGTCATGTTTAACATCAATCGGCCCTTGGTCATTTACGAAAGCATGACTCTGTCATTTCATCATCTTGATTTTCGGCGCGCGTCCGTGGAAATGCTGGAGCCGAAGATGGAAGTCAACGGCAAACGCGCTTCGGCTTTTTTACACTTTCAGATCAAAGCGGACGGGGATATAGTCGGTACAGGCTTTAAAAAACTGGCGATCAGTGTGCCGAGTGATTATGAAGCTGAGCCGATGCAGGCATTTGTCGATGAATATCTAGCCAGGAAAAACGATTATCTGGCTAACTTGGCGGTGGTCAGTCAATCTTGATTTATGGTTTCCGATAAATCGCATCGAGCCCTTAATTTACTAGCGAGCAATTGAGTTGGTCTGCATTGCGGCACTAACTTGCAAGGCAAAGTGTTACTCGATCAGGCCGTTAAGGGACGCACGACACCAACAAGAGCCATCGCCAGTTTAGCGTGTACGGGCGGGCATTTTCAAAACGATGACCCCGGTATTTTCAGAAAATCGATTTCTTCCGGTGTTGAGGTTCGACCAAGGGTTGTGATGTTACTCGATTTTTCTCTTTACCAAATAGTATCTATTGCTCTTGTGTTCGTCTGGACCGGCTTTGTTCGGACAGGACTTGGTTTCGGCGGCGCCGCATTAGGATTGCCGCTGATGTTGTTTATACATAATAATCCACTGTTATGGTTACCTATCATCAGCGTGCATTTACTATTTTTCTCCGGCTTAACATTGCTTAACCGCTTGCATAATGTCGATTGGCAGTATTTGCGCGATTCTTCGATTTACATTATTCCCGCCGCCCTCGTAGGCATTTTTGGACTGCTGAATCTACCGGTCTTATGGCTGAATAGCTTTATTTATTCGATTACCCTGTTTTACGGTTTTACCTGGTTACTTAACCGAGGCATTAATAGTCAACATGTTTGGGCGGATAGAGGACTGTTGATTTTAGGCGGATATATTGCCGGGATTTCCTTGACCGGTGCGCCGTTGATGGTTGCTGTCTATATGCGCAACGTTAGCAAGCACAAGCTGAGAGACACCTTGTTTGTCTTATGGTTCATCTTGGTCAGCATAAAAATGACGACGTTTATTGCCTTATCCGTTGATTTGCATTTTCTAACGGCACTGACGCTTTTACCTATTGCCGCGATAGGGCATGTGCTGGGCCTGAAAGCGCATAACGCTATTATGCGCAATGATTTGATATTTAAACGCTGGATTGGCGGCGGCTTGGTTGCTGTGAGTCTGTTTGGGTTATGCCAGTTATATAGCCAATTTGCCCAGGACTTTTTATGAAAAACACTGACTTGATTTGGCAGCTTCCACAATCAGTCTCAACGGCCTCAGAGCCGGCGAACTTTCTTGAATGGCGCATCTCGGCCATGAGCTGACGGTCACAGTTGTCAAGCGGAACGGGCCGGTCAATTTCGGAAAGCGGGCATTCAGATGACGGTGCATAGCTCAGCAGAGCCTAGGGCTGTTCACTGCAACGAAATAGAGAGGAACTTTTTGCCCATTTGGCGAGCGCTTGCCCGCGACGCTTAGACATTAGCCGACAAAGCGCTCGTCGATCATGCTAAAAGTAAGGGTTTCAAGGTAATTCCTTTTGATTTTAGTGGGAATATAGGATATAAATTATAAGTCGTTTCGGTTCGCCCCTGACCCCGGTACCGAATTTTTGAGGCTCAGAATACGCCTATAAGCAGCCCGCGATGGCTTATTCGATAAGCGGGAATCTACGAAGAATGTCTAAAGAGCAGGGGGCGCGGGTGTTCAAACAGATTGTAATTTTCTTTTCCGGTCAACATCGTCACTCCTTGATTGATTCTAGCGTTTCACGCCTATTATTCGTCGACATTAGTCTGACTGCCGTCCATCAATCGAAGGCGCTTCTGAAAACCGTTCTCCTTGATAACCTTGGATACCCGTCCATACCGCTCTGCCTCTTTGCGGCTAGCCTCATCCTCTGCGTTCCAAGCTCTATTGACTTTATCAAGCCAAATTTAATACATGATTAAAAAAGCGGTTACGTTCACTAGCGAGAATGGAAGGGTAAGCTCCTATGGCTTGATGTTAACAGGATGCCTGATCTGCTTCGGCCGCGTGTCCTCGAATGCCCTGATCGTACGGTCTTCGCAGGTTGACTACTTTGTCTGGCGTCAAAAGAACTTGCAACTTCACAGGATCTATTTTTAGTTTTGAATAAAAGAATACCCCATGAAAATTAACATGCCGATTACCAATGTTGAATATGTCCTCACAGATACTGATTCCATTGTGACCAAAACCGACTTAAATGGGAAGATTACCTATGCTAGCGACGATTTTATTCGAATCAGCGGATTTACCAAGGAAGAGCTGATTGGTGCGTCGCACAATATAGTGCGCCATCCGGACATGCCGACAGAAGTTTTCCAGGATTTGTGGCGTTCTATGAAAAAGGGCTATCCACGGAGCGCACTGATCAAAGATCGCTGTAAAAATGGCGATTTTTTCTGGGTGTGGGCCAATGTTGCTCCCATCTATGAAAACAACGAGCAGGTTGGCTATATATCGGTACGTAACAAACCCAAGCGAGAACAAATTGCAGAGGTTGTCGATGCTTACCAAAAGTTTCGAGAAGGTAAAGCCGGCAATTTAAAAATCAAGGACGGAAAAATCGTCAAAAAAACATTGTCAGGACGATTACCGCCCATAGAAAATATTAGCGTCAAAGTCCGCATATGGATGATCATCGCTGCGGTGTTTGTTCTGTTGATGGTTATCGGCGGCATGGGGCTCTTTGGCATGAGCAAGGATAGTGAGGGATTACGCACTGTTTATAAGCATCACGTTCTTTCCTTGAACCAGACGTCCCTCATTCAGAAATTGATGCTGGTTAATCAAGTGCGTCTTAGCGCCTGCTTATTAAGTCTTGATTCTGCGTTGATACAGAAGAATATTGCAGAAGTGGAACAAAATACTGCAATGATTAGCAAGACCTTGGGTACGTACTTTGAAACTTCGTTGAGCCCGGGTGAAAAGGCTATAGTTAACAAGCTCGTCAGCGACAGAGAACGCTATTTAATAGAGGGTGTGCAACCCGTTATTTCCGCATTGCGCAGCAATGATGCCGCGCTTGCCGCTAAGCTTGTCAATGGTAAGGTTAATCTTCTTTACGAACCGGTCGCGGAAGATATTCAGAAATTGTTGCAAGCACAGGTTGATGATACAAGCGAGGAGTTAGATGCAAGCGTGTTACGCTACTACAGCACTCGAGAGATCGCCGGCGTCTTGATTGTTTCAGGCATCTTACTGGTCCTGTGGTTAAGTTTCTCCCTTTTGAACTCCATTGTGCGTCGGCTTAAAGATACCATCAACCATTTCGGTCAAATCGCCCAAGGAAATTACAATACCCTTATCGACATCAGAGGCAGGGATGAAATTAGCAAGGTGATGGCGGCTCTTAAGGCAATGCAAATCAAGCTGGGCTTTGATGTAGCGGAAGCTAAACGCATTGCCGATGAGAATTTGCACATTAAGGTTGCGCTGGATAACGTTAGCACCGGCGTGATTCTTGCGGACAACGACCGCAACATTGTTTACGTCAATAAATCGGTGGTCAGCATGTTTGGCAAAGCGGAAGACTACATCCGCGAGCAGTTGCCGAATTTCTCCGTTGTCAATCTGGTGGGTACCAATCTTGATAGCTTTCACAAGATCTTTAAGCATCAGTTGTTGCATTCCGACTCCGCTACCGGCTCCAGCACTGTCGATGTTAGCATGGCAGGCTCCTCTATGGAGGTCGTTGTCACGCCTGTGATCACGACGGAAGGCAAGACTATAGGTTCGGTAGCCGAGTGGTTGGATCGCACTGCCGAGGTTCTGGTGGAGGAAGAAGTGGCTATTATTTTGGTTGCTGCGGTTATGGGGGATTTCAGTAAACGCATCGTCATGAAAGGCAAAGTAGGCTTTTTCCGTGAGCTGAGTGAATCCATCAATCAGCTTATGCAGACCACTGAATGTGCGATTAATGAAGCGACCCGCGTATTTAAAGTCCTGTCCCACGGCGATCTGGGCGTGAAAATTACTAATCCCTATACGGGCACCTTAGGAGAGCTTAAGGCGGACGCTAACACGATGGTGGATGACCTGAATAACATTATCGGTCAAATCAAAATTGTCGCCGAATCCATCCACACTGCGGCTAAAGAAATCGCAACCGGCAACACATCTTTGTCGCGGCGCACTGAAGAACAGGCAGCCAGTTTGGAACAAACCTCCGCCAGCATGAAAGAGCTGATCTCAATTGTGCAGCAAAATAGCGCTAACGCCAAGCATGCCGGCGAGCTGGCCGTTAGCGCGTCGGATACCGCCGGCAAGGGGGTCATGGCAATTGGCCAGGTTGTAAAAATGATGGAAGGAATTAATGAATCTTCCCGCAAGGTTGTCGAGATTATTTCGGTGATCGATAGTATTGCCTTCCAAACCAACATCCTCGCGCTTAATGCCGCAGTAGAAGCGGCTCGGGCAGGGGAACAGGGCAGAGGCTTTGCCGTGGTGGCTGGCGAAGTGCGCAGCCTCGCGCAACGCGTTGTGTCGGCCGCCGCAGAAATTAAAAGTTTGATTGGCGAATCGGTTGAGAAAGTTGAGGATGGCGGCCAGCTCGTTACCCAAACCGGAAGAACTATAGAGGATATCGCTAACTCTATTCATGGCGTTACCGCCATCATGTCCAAAATCAGCGCTGCTTCCGTAAAGCAAACTTCCGGTATTGAACAAGTTAATCTGTCTCTCGGTCAGATGGACGAAGTAACCCAGAAAAATGCCGCTTTAGTAAAACAAGCGGCTGCCGCAACAGACTCGCTTGAAGAGCAAACACAACACCTGACGGTCACGGTTGCGCACTTTAAAATGGACGGTGAAACTGACTTGGCAAACGGCGTTGAAAACTTTCCACTAAAGAGCGTGTTTTAAAAGTCCGTTAGTCAAGCCGCTTCAGCATCGGTGTCATTCCAGTCGTTCGATTTTAGCGCCGGCTGTCTCTATGTGGTGTTTCAGGGCGGCCATACACGGTTCAAATCTGTGGCTAAATCCACTTGCCGCCATAATTCGACCTAAGAACGTACGGGCCAAAGCTTCTGCGTAACGCCAAGTTTCGTTAGATACACTGCCGAGAATCGTCGTTTCGGATAAGGTATCAGGAAGCCCGCCACCACTGCGGGGAGCGAAAGCCATTGGCGTCATGTCGTAAGCGGGTGCAATGCTATAGGGCCGACCCTGTTCCGCTATAAATGATAAGTTTCCGTTGTGCATGTCCGAATTGCCGATTAGCGTACCGAATGCCCATAGGACATTAGCGCTGTTCGCTGCTTCCGGATGAATTTGACGATCATCGGCAAGGATGCGCGCAATAACCGGCCACCCGCCCGTTCCTAACCCAGCAAACTCGGCATCAAGCGCGGACAAAGAATACATCGCACGCCGTCCAAGGCTGCCGATGCGGTCAAAACGCTCGACTTCAAGAAAACGCTGGCCACCGTGGTCAATTATTTGTGTTTTGGCAGCAGGAATGCCGTCTTCGCGCAATGTCTCAAGCGCAAGGTGTTCGGCCAGCAGCAGATCGCGCCAGCGCTCGCTTACTGGGCCATCTTCCAGTTCGCTAAATTTCACAATAACATGACGATCCCCATCCGGTGTCATGGCATAAGCGGTAAATTTTGGCTGTTCGCCACCGGCTGACGATCCAGGTGTCTCACCGCGAGCCGCTTCAAGCGCTAACCGGGCATAGGCCTCAGTTTTCTGACTCAACGAAATCGACTCAGGTGTAGAAGTGGCTAGAAAACGATCCCTTGCAGTTTCACCTAGTAGTATATTTCCTACTATGTCATGCCCATGCACCAGCAGCGCCCGCAAAGCGTGGGTATCTGTCCAATCTTTAAGCCGATCCGGTAGCCCCAGTTCAACGCCATGCCGAGCAACATACGCCCTCCCCAAATAGCCTTGTGGGCGCATGTCGAACAACCACCATGGAAGTCCGTCGCTGTGAAGGGTCGTACCATCCTCTTGCCGCAGGACAAACCCATCCGGCCGAACTGGAGTCAGCGTTCCCAATTGCCGAATAGCCCCTTCTGCATTAACCCGATAGATCGGGATATTCGGTAATCTGCGAGTGTTATCGCGTAGTGTGTAGTGAATGGATCGCGCAGCGCCAAATCGTACTATTTCACCACCAAGCTCAGCCAACGCACGAGACATTGTTGGCTGACTAATACTTAGTTTTCCGAGCAATTGCGACGCCGACAGCGGTCCTCCAGATAGTTGCATACGGATGTGATCAGCGTGAAGTGTCATTGAGTGAATTGATTAATGAATAAATTAGTGAATAGATATTATAGGGCTTTTGAGGTTTATTTGGAGAAATTTCAGATCAAGGCTGTCTGTAGTCGAATCTAGGTGTATATGTAGACGGTGCCGTCCGACATTGGGCGGCCATCGCCACGGCTTGACGGGAATACATAGCGATCATTCCCGGTTAGCGGCCTGATGTCTTCCAATATGGTAATTGTCTGAGTTGATAAAGGTATGATGTGCAGTTCAAAACGCCTGAGTTTTTTTGTGGGTTACGTCTCGAACGGTGTGGGCAACTGAAGGCTTCTCTGGCTTGATTCAAACTTGTATCAGGATAAACACCTAAGGCCAATGTTTTGCTTTTGCTATCAAAGCGACAATCGAATCGAAAGTATTTACTGCCGCTTGGATTTACAAGCAAATACATGCCTTTCCCGTTAGGCATTTTGAAAGTTTTGTCAGGCTGTAGGCTTAGCGTTCTTTATAGCGGCATCTGATAGGGGTATGACGGTATTTTTTGGAACGGTTAAAAATGTACCGTCAAGAATAGCTGGATGTCAACGGATTCTATTGTACTTCGCTGGACAATAAAAAACCCGCGAAGCCTTGCGACTTGCGGGTTTTAGGGGTTCTTTGCACGGCTCTGAACCAATATTTGGTACCGAGGGCCGGAATCGAACCGGCACGATGTCACCATCACCGGATTTTGAATCCGGCGCGTCTACCAGTTCCGCCACCCCGGCAAAGAAACGACATTATAGTCGACGTTTATCAAAAAGGCTAGATTTTTTTAAGGTGTATTTAAAAAGCCTAACCTGATAATATCGCCCGCTATGAAAAAAAGTGATTTTAACTACCAGTTACCCGAAGCGCTGATTGCGCAAAAACCCTTGGCAGAGCGCGATGCAAGTCGTTTGTTATGTATGGATCGCGACATCGGACGGATGGCCGACCGACAATTTACCGATTTGATCGATTTGATCAATGAGCGTGATCTGCTGATTTTTAATGACACCAAAGTGATTCCGGCCAGGCTGTTCGGCACAAAACAAAGCGGCGGCAAGGTCGAGATTCTTATCGAGCGCATTCTGGATGACCACCGCGCCATTGCTCATGTCAGAGCAAGCAAATCGTCGAAAGCCGGTACTGTGATAGAGTTGGATAGCGGCTATTGCTGCGAAGTGTTGGGCAGAGTTGACGATCTGTTTCAGTTGGAATTTAAGGGCGACAACAGTTTGCTCTCTATATTGGAGCAAATCGGCCATATGCCATTACCGCCTTATATTACCCGTGAAGACGATCAATCCGACCTGACCCGTTATCAAACGGTTTTTGCCAGAGAGGCGGGAGCTGTTGCAGCGCCCACAGCAGGTTTGCACTTTGATCAAGCCATGATGGAAAGACTTAAAGTCAAGGGCGTGCAAAGCGCTTTTGTGACGTTGCACGTCGGTAGCGGCACTTTTCAGCCGGTCAGGGTGGAAGATTTATCCGAACATTTAATGCACAAGGAATATTTTGCCGTGCTGCCGGAGACGGTAGCGGCCGTTCAGCAAGCCAGGGCAAGGGGAGGACGGGTTATCGCCATAGGTACGACGGCGGTCAGGGCGTTGGAATCGGCATCCAAAAGCGGTCGGCTTGAAGCCGGTTTTGGCGATACCGATTTGTTTATTACTCCCGGCTATCAATTCAAATCGGTTGATGCGATGCTGACCAATTTTCATCTGCCCGAGTCTACCTTGTTGATGCTGGTCTCGGCGTTTGCCGGTTATGAGCATATTATGAAAGCCTATAGCCATGCTATCGATCAATCTTACCGATTCTTCAGCTACGGCGATGCGATGTTTTTGGGATAGTGGATTTATAGGCGTGATGCGTTTTACAGTAGCCGAACAGGCTGCCGATCAATGAACAACATCAAGTAGACGAAAACCCTGCCTGGAAAATCCAGGCAGGGTTTTCAAGCGTTAAAGCGTGCAGGCGAAAAATGCATTGCATGCTTTCTATACATATTCCAACCCGGTTGTTGCAAGACCGACAAGATTTATATTGTTCGTATTTAAATCCAAATTAGCCGCCATGACGGCCAAGGAAATCTGAGAGTACAGTCCTGATGTGATGGCGTCTGTCCAGTAGTTAAGGTCGGCAGGGGAGGGTAGAGAAGCTACGAGATTTTGGTAAAGCAGATTGACTTCGCTTGCATTAGAAAAGCCGTTACCGAGTTTTGCATTCAGAGCCAGTTGTAACAGGTCTTGGTAGCTCATGCCTTCATCAAGATATTTCAGGCCGATACCCGCATATGTTTTGTTCGATACGGATTCCTTGCCGAAAACAATACCGAGGATTTTAGCCGTTGATCCGGCATGGCTTTCAATATCGAGGGCGACAGACATATCGGAAAATTGCAGCCGTTCCACGCTGGTGAGCGTATCAAGGCCATCGCTGCCGCTATTGTTGATCTCAAAATGGGCGGCGCTGAAACCGATTGCGTACTGAGAGCGGGTCTGGGCGTAAACGACTGTATCTGTCCCCGATCCGCCATCAATAGCGTCGTTATCGGCGCCGCCGCTGATCGTATCATTTCCGGCTCCGCCGACGAGCGTATCATTACCGGCTTCGCCTTTCAGCAAATCATTACTGCTACCCGCTGTTATCGAGTCCCCGTTACCGGTACCTGTCCAATAGCGTCCGCCGCCGGTTGACCCAATACCGAGCGAGCCGCTTAATCCGTCGCCGCCATAAATCCAGTTTAACGCGGCCACATCGTAAGGATTAAACGAGGAATAAGGGCCGCCACTCGATGTATACGACATCAATGTGTTGGCAGTGTTATCTTGGCTGCTTGGCAGAGTCGGGTTGCCTGCAAAAGGGTGTTTTAAGCCAAGCGCGTGTCCCATTTCATGCAACAGTGTTTCGTAGCCATAACCACCGGGCGTAAGGTTGCTGTTTTGCTCGAGCCACTCAACATTATCCAGATAAACGTAAGCTTCGGCGGTATAGTCGGTAATCGTATTGCTGCCATCATAAGAATAACCCGAATGCCAGCTGCAAAGGCCGGATGTCGATGCGCCGGTGATATTGATGAGGCAAAAATGAATGCCGGCAGTACTGCCGTTGGATGTTTCAGTAAAGGCAATGCCGGTCAAATTGCTGATATAGTTCAGCGCCTCTTGTGTCGCATTTTTTTGCGCATCATTAAAAGCCTGCTGATTGCTAACACCCGATTCATTGCCCGAGGCAATTGAGAATGTATAGGAAATAGCATGGGTGGCAGGCGTTAAATAATTCCATCCGGGACCGGTATCAAGCAGTGCATCAATATGAGTTAATCCCGAGGTTAAAGCAGTTGTCACATCAGATACTTGAGGCATGGTCTCTATTCTCTTTAAATTTATCTATTTGAGCATCGCAAAGAGCGTTCATGGATGGCGTAAGCGAATTTTCCTTGATAATTTGTAGATTGAACCGGAATAGCGCCGGCTCAATCTACTATGCCCAATAGTTATAAGAAGCTATTCGCTAACCTGGGCAATCCAGTCTTGCAGGTTGTAATAGTTGGTAATGCGGGCCACTTTGTGGTCGCGGATTTCAAAAAAAGCACCGGCAGGCAAGCGGTATTTTTGTCCCTGTGCAGTAGGCAAGCCTTCGTCGGTTTTAATGTATTCACCCAGCACTATAAATTCGGCAGCCGCGCGTTGGCCGTCGGCTGTCGCCATGATGACCATATCGACCAGCTGTTCTTTATAATTGTTGTTCATGCAGGCCATGAACTGGGTGAATGCTTCCTTGCCGGTTTCGCGTTTGCCTTGATTGATGTCGTGGATGACATCGTCGGTCAGCAGGTTAAGAAAAGTGTCCATGTCACCGCCGTTAAATGCGGCATAGTATTGTTCTATCAGGTTAATGCTGTCTTGGTTCATAGTGATTTCGCGGTTAAGTTTAAAATAAAAAATGTTAGCCGAGCAGGACGTGGATAAAATAATGCGGTCAATCTTTTTCCCAGTTATCCCGCAGGGTCACGGTGCGGTTGAAGGCCAGTTTGCCGTTAACGCTGTCTATCGCATCAAAGCAGAAATAGCCGGTGCGTTCAAACTGGTAGCGGCTTTCCGGTTGCGGATCGGCCAGACTGGCTTCCACCCGGCAATCGGTCAGGATTTCCAATGAATCGGGATTTATGACATCAAGAAAGTTAGGTTCATTGTCAGGGGCGGGTACGCTGAACAAACGGTTATACAGGCGCAGCTCGGCAGGTTTCGAGTGTTGCTCGGAAACCCAGTGGATGACGCCTTTGACTTTGCGGCCTTCGGGGTTTTTGCCCAGCGTGTCCGGGTCGTAGCTGCAACGCAGTTCGGTAATGTTGCCGTCGGCATCCTTGATGACTTCGTTGCACTGGATCACGTAAGAACCGCGCAAGCGGACTTCGCCGCCTTCCACCAAGCGCTTGAATTTCGGCGGAGGCGCTTCGGCAAAATCATCCCGTTCGATCAAAATGACTTTGGAAAACGGCACGATGCGTTTGCCCAATTCGGGTTTTTGCGGATGATTACTGACTTCTAGTTGTTCGCATTGGTCTTCGGGATAATTGTCGATGACTACGCGCAACGGCTGTAAAACCGCCATAGCTCTGAGCGCATTGTCGTTTAAATCTTCGCGGATGCAGTATTCCAGCACGCCCATTTCTATCCATGAGTTTTGCTTGGTCAGGCCGATGCGTTCGCAAAAATCGCGTATCGATTTAGGCGTAAAGCCTGCTCTGCGGAGTCCTGCAATGGTCGGCATGCGCGGGTCGTCCCAGCCGTTGACATGTTTTTCCATCACCAACTGATTGAGTTTGCGCTTGCTGACGATGGTGTATTCCAACTGCAAGCGGGCAAATTCGATTTGTTGCGGATGGCACGGCGTGTTCAGTTGATCCAGTACCCAGTCGTAAAGCGGGCGGTGGTCTTCAAACTCCAGCGTACACAGCGAATGGGTGATGCCTTCCAGCGCATCGGAAATGCAGTGGGTATAATCGTACATCGGATAGATGCACCAGTCGTTGCCGGTGCGTTGGTGATGCACGCGGCGGATACGGTACAAGGCCGGGTCGCGCATGTTGATGTTCGGCGAGGCCATATCGATTTTGGCGCGCAGCACATATTGGCCGTCGGCAAATTCGCCGGCGCGCATCCGTTTAAATAAATCGAGGTTTTCTGCGATAGAGCGGCTGCGGTCGGGACTTTCCTTGCCGGGTTCGGTCAAGGTGCCGCGATACTCCCGAATTTGTTCGGCCGACAAGCTGTCGACATAGGCTTGACCTTGTTCGATCAATTGCACGGCGTAGTCGTAAAGCTGCTCGAAATAATCCGATGCGTGGCGCAGTTCCGACCATTTAAAGCCCAGCCACTGCACGTCGCGCATGATTGATTGCACATATTCGTCGCTTTCTTTTTCGGGATTGGTATCGTCAAAGCGCAGATTGCAAGCGCCGTTGTTTTCGGCGGCGATGCCGAAATTCAGGCAGATCGATTTTGCGTGACCGATATGCAGGTAGCCGTTGGGTTCAGGCGGAAAGCGGGTGACGACTTTGCCGTTGTTTTTGTTGTCTTTGAGATCGGTGGCAATGATCTGGCGGATAAAATTTGATGCTAATGGAGTATCGTTCGTGGACATTGGGTTTGTTGGTAAAGTGGATTTGCGGCAATTATACCTTGAATCGGCATTATTGAGGTATCGCTAGAAAGGCAATACAGGCATCCAGATGATAAGGATATTTTTAGGGCTGCGATCCCAGGCTTCCGGGTTTCGGCAATCCTTGCAGGAACAATTTGTTCTTTTAACTTAATGGCGTTGGGGAAGTTTTCCCTGAATTTAATGTAATGACATTGTCAGTGCGCTTTGCTATAGTAAAAAACACCTTTAATAGGAGAGCAAAAGCATGTTGAAATCGAACGAAACAGCCAATAAACGCGAGACGCTGAATATCCGTATTAAGCCCGAAGAACGTATGCTGATTGATCGTGCGGCTAAAGCGAGGGGAAAGAACCGCACTGATTTTATTTTGAATGCCGCACGGTTAGCGGCCGAAGAAGTGCTGCTCGATCAGAAGGTCATTACGGTGAGTCCTGAAATTTATGCGGAATTTGTTGCCAGATTGGACATGCCGCCTAGTTCCAATGAGCGGCTACGCAAGACCCTGCAAACGCCCGCTCCTTGGGACAATGCGTGACGCTTTCGCCTCCTGAGCCGTTGACTGTCCATCACGATACCGAGGCGTTTGCGTCCGGTGTAGAAAGTCTCGATACTTGGCTCAAGCATCGTGCGATGAAAAATCAGGCTACGGGGGCATCACGGACTTTTGTCGCCTGCGAAGGTAGACGTGTCATAGCGTATTACGCCTTGGCTACGAGCGCGATTACCGTTGATGATGCCTCCGGCCGCTTCAGTCGCAATATGCCAAATCCTATCCCCGTCGTGGTACTCGGCAGGCTGGCAGTAGACCGGTCATTGCATGGCAAAGGATTGGGGCGGGCGTTGGTAAGGGATGCCGGCATCAGGGTTATACAGGCTGCCGATACCCTCGGTATTCGAGGGATAATTGTTCGAGCGCTTTCGCTTGAAGCCAAGGCATTTTATGAGCAGGTGGGTTTTGATCCGTCACCGCTGGATCCGATGCTGCTGATGGTAACGCTTGCCGACCTGAACTCAAGCCTCAGTTAAGCTGGGCAAAATTATAATCAAGAAAAAGCCCCGTAGGGTACGCTGTGCGTACCTTTTAACTTTATGGGTACACCTAAGGTACGCACAGCGTAAGAATCTTAAAAAAGCAAATGCCATGTAGGCAATGAATGACGTTAGATGTTTTTTTGTTTTGCTAAAGGAATAATGCTATCTTGCTGCCACCTCGTATTAATACCTAGGCTAAGCAGTTCGCCGGTTGCAACGCCAATATAGGATGTGCCGACGCCAGGAGGCGCATCATTCGCATAAAGCGTAAATAAAGGAATCAGTCCATTGACCCACTATCGCCGCATTTACACGCCGGGCGCGACATGGTTTTTTACCGTGAATATTGCCAAACGACGAAATAATCGGTTATTGGTTGAAAACATCGATGTACTGCGGACGGCCTTTTATGATGTTAAAAAGAAACACCCTTTTCGCATTGAAGCGGCGGTTATCATGCCCGACCCTCTTCATTGCCTATGGACTTTACCGCCGGGTGATGCTAATTATTCAATGCGTTGGGGACAGATCAAAGGGCGCTTTTCCAGTCACATCGATACCGGCGAAAGCATTTCTAAAAGCAGGAAAAAAACGGCGCGAGCGCGGACTCCGGCAACGCCGTTTTTGGACGCATTTAATAACGGATCAAGATGATTTCAATCGTCATGTCGATTACATTCATTGCAACCCGGTCAAGCACGGTTGGGGTCTGCCAAGTTGCAGATTGGCCGCATTCGAGTTTTTTCAAGTTTGTAAAAATGGGTGTTTATCCCATGATCTGGGGGCATCCGGGTGAGTTTGATTTTGATGCGGGCGAGTAACCTGAATGATGCGCCTCCTGGCGTCGGCACATCCTATGTCGGGCATCTTATCGCGTTGTATAAACCTTTGTTCACTACATACGAGCTACAATACTACTAAGTTTTAATTGAGTTTCCTTGTATTCATCTAATAAATCAGAACCGCTAGTAATACAAGCACCACAATGTGTGTAGTATGTGTCTGCTGTAATATCATGGAATAGCATACGAATAATATGTGTCCCCGAAACTATGCCCGATGGCGTTTGTATAAAAAATATTCCGTAATATGCCCCTCTACTATTTGGCTCAAACTGAAATAATTTTTTTAATCCATCTTCTATTGGTTGTACACCCTTTGTATATAATGCTTGGCATATATCAGTCACATTTTTGTCTTTCTCTAATAAAATATCAAAACTGGTAAGAAAATGCCTAATACTTGGCATATCAAGTAGTTCCTTTTGTCTGTTAGAAATATCTCCAACTTTTTCCACACCATCAATTAAGCTGACCACTGAAATATCGTGTTCGTTATTATTTTTTGTATCTGACAAAAAAGTCTGCATTAAAATATGATCTTGACTAGAAATTTTATCTCTTGCAAATGTTCCAGAGACTTTCTGGCAATGATAAACATCTGATCCCGATTCTTTATAGAAAGTACGCTCAGGACTTACTCCAGCAAACTCCACATAATTAGATCGCCAATAACAAGGTACACTGGTTTCTGGTTCATTTTGAAAAGGAACAACTGATTGAACCAAATCGAATGGCATCTTAAAATTAATTCGACGCGACACCGTCATTCGCCGCGTACATTCCTGACCTTGAATCACCCAATCATGTGCTTTTCTAACACAAGTAAGGTATTCATTATCTAAATCAGTGTCAAAATTAGCTAACGATACAATGGGTTTTAGTTTGAATTTTTTGGAATCAAAGTAATCTGGTTTTGTTGTTTTGAGTTTGCCAGATAGGGAACAAACTATGCCTAATTCATTAACTTCATATACAGTATCTGGACTAATAAGATGTACAATTGGAATGGCAACATTTTGGTTGGCTGTAATTCCATCATTTAAAATATCGTAGCCAATATAGCCAGAAACCCAATGACCTCGATTATGGAGCAGGTAGTCGTTAATTTTCTGCCATGCCTCATTTCCACTTTCGTTTAAAGTAAGTTGTGACGTAATACCCACGCCTACACAAAAATCAGATTTTAGACCAATACCGAAAACAGACTCCTTTGGAAAACTGGTATTCAAATGTTTAATTAAATATGCCATTTTTTTTGATAACTCTTGATTCAAAATCATATCCTCAATAGAAATTTAAAATGGCTAAAAAATAATAATATCTACCGTTCAATATCTGAGCCTTCCCAAAAACTTCGGCGTTTAGTTGCTGCCTGATAATGACCATCCCATTCAAAATTAAACGCATTTATTCCAAATCTGGCAGCGCGTAATATTTTTTCTTGTAACTCTGGTTTTTCACCTACTTTTTTTACGAGTAGTTCAATTTGTGTTGATCCATGCGCCACATCATCATGTGCGTGAACTTTGAAAGTCTCCGCTGCGTATTCAGAAAAACCGTAATGTTTGGTTAGTGCTTTATATACTTGCGAGGCAACCCCAGTTGCACCACCGTTTTGATATTCTGGTAAAGAAAGCATAGCGATACCTTCCAACCCTGTCATGTTTCTTGCGCCACTGGTAAGCATTTCAACACCTGCCATTGTTCCAGACATAGGTTCGACGTTGTCAGCAAATTCTTTTTCATAACCCAATGCTTCCAAAAATTGGAACATTAGGTCAGCGTGAGTTTTTTCACCTAACATTTCATCTTTGTAATTTTCGCGGGCAATTTCTAGTGTTTCATAATCGCCTTCATTAGCGGCATTAATCACCACTGCGCCGAATATTTCGGCATTACGTCGGACGCGCAGATAATGTTGAAACTCACCCGCAATAATTTGATCCTTGGTGAGTTGGTGGTCGATAATACCTCGAAACCAAGGGTGGTTTATCATAGGTAATTCCTTAATTAAGGACATTAATTTTAATTCAAATAACTTTTTCACAAATACCTTATAACTTTTCTGCGGTAAATTGTAATATCAGGTGATATTAACTAATTATGTATGCTATTTTGCTCTAAAGATTTAATGCAAGCTTCTATGTAGCTAAGCATGTGTTTGATCTCATCAGGTTTAATGGTGAACGATTGAGTAACAAGTTCACTATTGTCATTTTTGTAAATCATTGCACTTTTTATTCCTGGTACACAATCATTTTCGTCTTCTGGGTATTTAAAAGACGAGTCGAAAACTATTTTTTGTAAATTAGTTACAGCAATATTTCCATCTGAAATTTCCCATGTTTCTGTTTTATTGGTATCTTTCATATAAGCCCTAAAAGGCTCTTTTAGTCGTGTAATTGTATTTTGAGCTCCTGCACCATCAATATTTTTAATCATAATACCTATTGGATAATGCTTAGCTAGAAACTCCTTGTCTTTTGATCCTATTGAAGGGGAAATCAAAGCTCTTTCACCAACCATTAAACTACTAATTATAAGTGTCGCTGGTATAATGTCTTCATGGGGGTAAGTAATTTGTATATTGTCTATTTTCCTGTTCTTTTGCTTAATTTCATCTAAAATTGATAAACATAAGTATTTTGCTGATAAGGAATATAATGGACTTTTTCCGCAAACAAATCTGATATTACTGAATGGATAGTCAAGCTCATTTCTTTTGCAATTTCGAATATGCTTTTTCAAACCTCCTAAAAAGCCATAGTCTAAGCTATTATCAAAACTAAATGCGCCATAGGCAGTTCCCATAAAATCTATAGTAAGTGTATGAGATTGTTCTGGAGTTAAATAATCCTCAAAAACTACATCCATCATTTCTTTACCTTTCTCGTCTTCACCTAATATTAAAATTTTTTGATCAGTAAGTGCTTTTGGTAGCATTAATTTTTTGGCATCGGCAAGATTTTTATGTGACTGAGCCAATATATTATTTGCAAGATTATGTAAGCTATTATCTGTTTCTTTAATTTCGGTTGTGCGATTTGAGAGCTGAGTTATTGTTTCTTCTGTATAGCTTCTCAATGCTTTCACTATAGGATGCTCAACTATTTCTCGAAAGTAATATATAAAAAAAGTAAAAGTCAATGAAAATAAAAGAAGTACAAGTAAAAATGCACCAACCATTTCAGGCTTTGTGCTAGTACCAAAAAGCCCACCTATGAATATGGTGCCTAATAATATAAAAATAATAATTAAAATATTATAGTGCCACTTTTCTTCTGAATTTAATTTAATGCTAGATATAGATAATCTTCGCAATAATAATAAAAACATCAATAACACTGAAATAATAGCTCCCACTATAATAAGGTTTGTCTCAGTATTTTTTTGAATTATAAGTCCACCTACAAGCAACGCACCAAGCAGCATTTGTACAAGCGTTATAAATCCCAATACACATGTTTCTTTCCAACCACCACTCGGATTGATAAGCGGTTGAATAGCTTTGGTATAGGTTTTTTTTAGCGTATTTTCGTCGCTCATGTACTCATCCCACCATAATATAGGTTTGTTTTTTTATAGACATACTCCAGCCCATAGTTTAGTAAATGACCTACAATGGCAAGAGAAACTAACCCCGCATACATATCAGCAAATTTAAAACTTCTTTCAGCATCAACAATAAAAAAACCAATGCCATCAGAGCCAACCAACATATCAGCCGCTACACTGACAATAAGTGCTATCGATAAAGCAACGCGTATTCCCGCGAGAATATATGGCAAGGCACTTCTAAACACAACTTCATATAAAATTTTCTTCCTGCTTAAGCGAAATACTTTGGCTACATCCAGCATGTCCTGACTTATTTGCTGTACTCCAGCGATGGTATTCACCAAAATAGGCCAGAAACAACCAAAGGCAATAATTGAAATTTTCATCTGGTCATACAGCCCTAAAAACAGAATTCCGACAGGAATCATGGCAATGGGGGGTAATGGACGAAGTAACTCAATCATGATTTTTCCAGCATCATGCACTTTCTTATAATATCCCATTAGAATTCCAAGCGGAATTGCCAGAAATAGGGCAATAACTAATCCAATTATTGCCCGATATAAAGTAATAGCTATGTGAAAAAGCAATTCACCTGACAAAATAGATTTAACTGTTATTATCAAAACTGTACTAATAGGAGGAAAGTAAATATTTGGTTTTACGAAACTAGAATAGGATAATAATTGCCATATTAGGCAAAAAACAAACACTGTTATTAATCCAGAGTAAGAGTATTTCATACCACTACCTCTTGACTCATGATTTTGTATATTTCAGTTCGAAGAGTTGAAAATCGTTGCGTAAGGCGAGTAGTTATTTGATCTCGCGGCCAATCAAGATTATTGTCTATTATTTTAACGATATTTGAAGTTCGTGGTGACAGTACCACAATACGGTGACTCATATAGACTGCCTCATCAATATCATGAGTTACAGTAATAATCGTTCTTTTAGGTTGTGAATTGCTATGTATAGCTAATACTTCATCTTGCAGTCTTGCTCTGGATATTTCGTCCAATGAACCAAAAGGTTCATCCATGAGCAATATATCTGGGCTAATAGCAAGTGAACGCGCGATAGCTACGCGCTGCTTCATACCCCCAGAAAGTTCATAAGGCATCATATATTTTTCGTTCTGGAGGTGCATTAATTTCAACATATCAGTAACAATCTGTTCTTGGTCTAAATGAGCATAATTAGGATTTTCCAGTCCTAACTGAACATTAGACCATACATTTCTCCAAGGCATGAGTGAACTAGAATAGTCCTGAAAAACAAATGCTGCGGACGGCAAAATATCTGTTACGGGTTTCTCTCGATACAGGACTATGCCTCGATCAGGCGTGATAAGACCACAGATTATTTTTAGTAGTGTCGTTTTGCCACATCCAGAAGACCCAACTAATGCAATGATTTCACCTTCGTTTACTGATAACTGGAGATTATTGACGGCGATATTAGTACCGCCAAAATCATGGTATATATCATTAAGCTGAAGTAATATGCTACTCATAAATATCTAATTCAAATCCAAAATTAGTTCTTTAAGATTAGGAGTTTTTTCAATAAAGCCTAACTTGAGCAACATATTCGATACAAACTCAATATTATTCACTGTTATCTTATTGCCAAAACTTGGAATCGTCATTTTACTTACCGTTTTTTCATCTAGTTTTGTATTTTTAGCAATAGCATTTACTAGATTCGCTTTATCACTATTAATTAAGATTGTCGCTTCACCTATTGCTAATTGAAAGGCTTTAAATTCTTTATGATGTTCATTTACCTTGTCTAAGGTCACAACATACGTTGTCATTTCAAACTCAGGCTTCACGTCCACAACATAATAATTCAAAACTCTAACACCATGTCTTTCTTTAGCAAGAGTTATAAATGGCTCAATCATTGAGCTTGCTTGAATTTGCCCAGAACTAAGCGCAGCTTCCATTTGCGGGAATGGAATTTCTACAAATTTAATTGACTTTGTCTCTACACCATTTTTCTCAAGCCATGCTAGAGTAAAACTGTGATCGATACTTTTAAAAACGTTTACACCAATAGTAGTACCAGATAATTGTTTTGGAGTTGTAATGTTGGAATTTTCTGGAACTACTAATGCTTGGTAAGGATTTTTTACACTTTGAACAGAGCCACCAGTAATTGCTCTTATTTGTAAGCCGCGTGAATTCGCTTGAACCAATGGTACTGTACCTGTAAAGCCAACATCTAACTCACCTGCTGATAGTGCTTGGATTATTTTAGCTCCGCCAGCAAAAGCTATTGGTTTCACCGTTATCCCCTGTTTACGAAACAAATCCAAATCTTGAGCAACATAGAGTTGGGCAGCATCCGCAATTGGTATGTATCCAACTCTTAATTCAGGAAGTTTATCGGTAACGCCCTGTTCACTCCATTCATAGATACCAGCTATAAAAGCGGTGGCTTGGTCACGCCATTTTTCCCCATAGAACATAAAAACCGTAGTGCATAGAGCTAATAGAACAATGACAGATAGGCTTTTGAATAATTTTCGCAATAACATGCCAATTTCCTTGAGGTTGAGTGTATTAAATAAATGAGCAATTGGGATCAGGTCTTTCATTGTGCATTTTTCAAAAATAAAAAACCAGATCATGCTCAATAAGAGATACTTTTGTGTTCGTGTGAATCAATAGAAAGCAGTGCTGTTGTTTTCCATCCCGTCATCTGTATTGCAATCCGGCAGTTATCCGGCCTGATTCGATTTAAACCAAATGCACTTCCAATCTTTTACCCACAGCAGCGGCGTATTTGCGCAAGGTGTCGATAGACGGTGAATGTTTGCCTGAGACCAAGGCGCTTTCCAGGCGCGCTACCGCCGAGGCTTTTGTGCCCATGCGTTCAGCGACTTGCGCTTGGGTTAATCCGGCTTCGCGTCTGGCGCTGAGTATTTCGTCGAGTATGGCGTATGTTGTGATGTTGGCGTCATAATCCGCTTTTACCGCCGGATTACTTAATAATTGTTCGCGAAATGCGGCATCGTGTGGAACGGGTTGGTAAGTATCGTTAGCCATGGTTAACCTCTTTTAGTCGTTTTTTGGCAAGCTGTAAATCGGCAGCCGGCGTGGTGTTGGTTTTCTTGACTAGGCTGTGCAAAATAACAATCGCCTGTCCAATTTGTGTGCAATAAAACACGCGACCAATGCCTTCTTTGCCTTTGGGGCGTAGCTCGAATAAACCGCCGCCCATTGCGCGGGAATGCGGCATGTGCAAGTTTGCTCCGTGATTTTGCATTAAATCGGTCAAGTGAATGTAATCCGCTAAGATTCCCGCCGGTAGCGCCATCACTTGCTGCTTAATAACTGGGGTCAGAGTAAACTTAGATTGAGATTGACTTTGCTCAGCCCCAATTATTCCAGTCGATCTGTCTAACCCTGTTCCAGAGCAAGACTGCCTCTGTAATAACAGCCCTCCTGTTCACGCAGAGCAACGGGGTCAAGTCTTGCATTGTGCATGACCTTTCAAGCCGGGTAAGGCTGTAGGACAGAATACGGATTTAAGTCAACAATCGATCCGTCAATTCTGCATAAAGCGGAAATTTGCCGTCTGCCGATATTAACGTGCCTTCATAAGCCAATGCCGTTGCGATAAGAAGTCGAGGGTCAGGTCTTTCATTGTGCATGCTCAAAAGAAAGTCATGTCGGGTTAGCATAGCGTAACCCGACTATAACCTAAGCGGCTTTCTGTTCCTGCAAAGGCAGAAGACCGGAAACGCTGGCTTCTAATATCACCATCTGCACAAGGTGATTATTAGCATCGTAAGACAAAACCACATTCCAATCTTGGGTTGTTTCTCTAACGATAGGATTGTCGCTGAAATGCAGTTCCAATATGTCGTCTTCCGGGTAGTAAATTGTTTTCATAATTCATTCTCGAAACTAAAGTGATACATCACTGTTTTAACAATAACCGTTTGATCTATGACTACTGCGGCACAAAGCAAGTTGTCGGTTCGATGTTGATAGAACTTTGCAATCCACGCATGTTTGTCGTCTTTATAGCTTAACTGTCCTGTTTCGATGAGGTCGATTAGCAAATCGATTGAAATATCACGTTCAATCATGCGTTTTTGGGCATGTTCTGTTAAGTGAATAATTTTATTGAAGCGTTGACTATGCACGGTTACAGGTTATTGATTTTTTAGAAGAGTTTTCATGCTACCCGCTGCTGTGAGCCGCCGTCAATCGTTTTGGTATTTCTATGCGATTATCCGGCAACAAAAGTAAAAAGCAAGGGCCTTATCAACGACCAGTGGCGGGTGTGTTTTATCTGGAACGATGGTCATGCGGAACGTGTAGAAATTTGCGATTACCATTGAGGAAGCAATATGAATAGACTACCAAAATCAATGGGGTCAGTGTCGTTGATTTTTTTGTTTTATAGCATATCATCTGTGTCGCAATATCTTCCCGGCGGAGCGGGGTTTGCAATCCAGCAGCTATCCGATCTGATTTGATTTACACCAAATGCACTTCCAGTTTTTTGCCTACAGCAGCAGCGTATTTGCGCAAGGTGTCGATAGACGGCGAATGTTTGCCTGAGACTAAGGCGCTTTCCAGGCGCGCCACCGCCGAGGCTTTGGTGCCCATGCGTTCAGCGACTTGCGCTTGGGTTAATCCGGCTTCGCGTCTGGCGCTGAGTATTTCGTCGAGTATGGCGTATGTTGTGATGTTGGCGTCATAATCCGCTTTTACCGCCGGATTACTTAATAATTGTTCGCGAAATGCGGCATCGTGTGGAACGGGTTGGTAAGTATCGTTAGCCATGGTTAACCTCTTTTAGTCGTTTTCTGGCAAGCTGTAAATCGGCAGCCGGCGTGATGTTGGTTTTCTTGACCAGGCTATGCAAAATAACAATCGCCTGTCCAATTTGTGTGCAATAAAACACGCGGCCGATGCCTTCTTTGCCTTTGGGGCGCAGCTCGAATAAACCGCCGCCCATTGTGCGGGAATGCGGCATGTGCAAATTTGCCCCGTGATTTTGCATTAAATCGGTCAAGTGAATGTAATCCGCCAGGATTCCGGCCGGTAGAGCCATCACTTGTTGCTTAACCCGCTCATTGTAATAGGTGATGGTATAGTTCATGGGAGGATTGTAACAAATTTGTTACTTATGGCAACTGCCGCTTCTTGTAGCGTAAATTAGTCCTACGCGGGACGGGGTTTGTAACCCCGTCCCTAACGTTTTTGCGATGCTTGAGTTTTAACCAATACAAAACGTTTCGGACGGGGCAACATGCCCCGTCCGGCTATCGGTAAACTTAGATTGACTTTGCTCAGCCCCAATTATTCCAGTCGATCTGTCTAACCCTGTTCCAGAGCAAGACTGCCTCTGTAATAACAGCCCTCCTGTTCACGTAAGCTCAACCAACAATTCACCCGCTGCAAGTTTTTCTTCGATGAGGGGTAACAGTCGTTCAAACCATTCCAGCCATGTAGGGTACGCTGCGCGTACCTTAAAGCCTAACGCATCATATCATGATCTAAAAAATCTATGCCGTGTTAAAATCAATCTCGTCCACTATGCGGTACGCGCAGCGTACCCTACAATCTTGATGCTTTTCTGTGTTCTGCTTATGTCCCACTTTCGGCGCGCTTATGTTCCCGGCGGTTCTTTCTTCTTCACTGTGGTAACGGAGCGACGCGCACCGATTCTTTGTACGGATACCTCTCGCGTTTTCCTGCGCACTGCGATTCGCGAATGCCGCCAACGTTGGCCGTTTCGGATTGATGCAATAGCCATGTAGGGGGCGCATTGCGCCACTTTTTAACGTTTCTGCGATGTCTGAGTTATGCGACTCACTGATTCGAGCTATAATTGCCCATCTTATTTGCAGGAGGTTATCATGCCAACTATCAGCATGTTTTACGGTATTCTTGTATCAATGTACGTTCTTGATTCTGACAAGCACCATTTGCCACATATTCATGTCCGTTATAATGAATTCAAAGCGTCCATTGCTATCCCGAGTGGTGATGTGCTCGAAGGGAATCTACCAATACGACAAATGAAGTTTGTCCAGGCCTGGATAGAATTACACCAGGATGATTTGATGGCTGATTGGTTTCTTGCCTCGAATGGTGAGACCCCATTCAAAATCGATCCTTTACGCTGAGGAATTGTCTATGACTCCTGACGTGGTACAAGTCAAAGCGCTATCCGATTATTGCCTGGAGGCGGTTTTTGAAAATGGGGAACGCCGCTTGTTTGATATGAAGCCATTACTTTCCTATCCGGCGTTTTCGGCATTGACGGAGCAAAATCTTTTCATGAAAGCCCACGCCGCATATGGAACCGTTGTGTGGAACGATGAAATTGATCTTTCTCCAGATACACTTTATCTTCGTGGACATCCTCTACTATAACCAAAGAAAAAACCGGGTAATAAAAGGAGCCAGGGGTCAGGTCTTTGTTGCGGCTGGGCAATGCTGCAAATTCTAGCGGGTGAAAATCCCGCTTCGGTAAC
>DAINRH010000024.1:0-8006 GCA_036741905.1 Methylobacter sp.
ACCGTTGGTTTGAATATAAAGTTTTTGTGTCATATTTTTAATAGTAAATCATCCAAAAATCACTGAGGCCACACCCCCGATGCTAAACTCCGCTTGTTGATTTTATTACGGCGGAACGGCGGTGCTAAACCACCTTATAATAATGAAAAAAGCCCTGGACAATCGGCCAAGGCTTAATAGATGGCGGTTATTATAACCTGAACACGGCTTAAACAGAAAGTGTAGGGCCGAATCCCTTCGGCTGCGTCCAGAAAGCCGGACCTTTCGGCTTACAACAATGCCCCAAAAATGCCTGTTTTGCTTTGCGCTCAAACAGGCTTATTACGATCCACAAGGCCTCGCAACATCTTAAAACTCTTCCCAATTATCGCTGCCGGCCATCTGCAACTGCGGTTTCGCCCTAAGCGCTATTGGACTTTTACTGACCTTAGGCGCTGCACGAGGAAAGCTTTGGACGCTAATTGAGCCGCTATCCACAGTAAAACGCCCCACCGTAAGCGATAAGTTTTGCGCCTGTTCTTCCAGCGATTCTGCTGCTGCGGCGGCCTGCTCTACCAGGGCGGCATTTTGTTGCGTCACTTCATCCATTTGTCCGATAGCCTGGTTAACCTGCTCTATGCCGGAGGTTTGTTCGACCGACGCGGACCTGATCTCGGACATAATCATGGTAACGCCGCGAATAGCGCTAACAATTTCCTCCATGGTCTTGCCGGCTTGGGCGACCAACTTAGTGCCGTCCTCGACTTTTTCCACCGAATCGCCGATCAGGTTTTTTATTTCTCCTGCGGCAGCGGCGGCGCGTTGGGCAAGATTACGCACTTCCCCGGCCACCACCGCGAATCCCCGGCCCTGCTCGCCGGCGCGAGCCGCTTCTACTGCGGCGTTGAGGGCGAGTATATTGGTCTGAAAAGCGATGCCGTCAATGACCGAGATAATGTCGACAATTTTGCGCGAGGATTCATTAATGCCTTCCATAGTCGTCACAACCCGGTCGACGACTGCAACGCCCTTGCCGGCAATATCGGTCGCACCGACCGCAAGCTGATTGGCATGCTTGGCATTTACGGTATTTTGCTGCACGGTAGAGGTTAGCTCCTCCATGCTGGCGGCAGTTTGTTCCAGGCTGGCGGCCTGCTCTTCGGTGCGATGCGACAAATCATTGTTACCCGCTGCGATTTCCTTGGCAACCGTGCTGAAAGTATCGGTGGAAACCTTGATTTCGCCGATCAGTACCTTAAGATTTTCAACCGAGCCGTTCACGCCGGCTTTCATTTCACCAAAGGAACCGGGGTAGTCATTACTGATGGTTTGGGTCAAATCGCCCTTGGCCAGTGCATGAGCGACGCGCACCACATCGTTAATGCCGGTTTCGGTGACATTGGAGAGCTGATTGAGCAATTCGGACAAGGTCTTGGTGTAGCCCGCCTTGCCGTTCATATTTATCTTCTTGCGGAAATCGCCGCGGTTGGCGGCCTCGACGATGTTCTGTATTTCACCGGTAATCCCGATCATGGAGTCGACAGTGGTGTTGATGCCGGTTTTCACCTGATTATAGACGCCCGAATATTCTTTGCTGATCTTCTGGCTAAGGTCGCCTTCCGCTAAAGCATCGGCCACGCGGATAACATCTTTAAAAAGGTTGTCGGCAATCATATTCGTGTGATTTAACTGGTTGAGCAATTCGGACAGGGTCTTGGTGTAACCGGCCTTACCGTCCATGTCCATCGCCTTGCTGAAGTCGCCTTGCACGGCAGCTTGTACAACACTCTGAATCTCGGAAACGATAGCGCCCAAGCTGTCTTGCATGATCTTCATCGAATATAACAGACTGCTGGTATCGCCCGGCTTGATCGCCAGGGTCATTGACAAATCACCGTCGCCGATCTTACGCACCATCTCTGTGGCGTAATCCGGCTCGCCGCCCAATTGCCTGAGCAAGCTTCGGGTGATGACAAAGGCCAGGAGGGTTGACAGGATTATCGCTAATATTCCTGCCGCCCCCAGCATCCGTTGCGTCATCAACACCAGTCCGGAAAATCCTTCGGTTTCTGCTTGAACATGACTCTCCGTCAGTTGGAATAATTGGGCCAAGGCCTCCGAAAGCGCTTTGTCGGCCCCCTTCACCGCCTTGTCGAGTTCGGTAATTTCGGTTTCCCGTGATTTCAAATCGACCAGCTTGGCCATGCCTTCGCGATAGACACGGGTACCGTCATTAACGACCCTAATCAGGCGCTCTTCGTCGACAGAGACGACTCCGGTAGCGTCGTATGTCTGCCCGATTTTGTCCAGAGCATCCATGTCCTGCATAAATTTAGCGTTATAGTCGCCGCCGCGCAGGATATAGTTTTTAAAGTGGTGTACGCCGTTCCCCAAATTAATGTATCCATCCATGACGGCGCTTTTTTTCACCAAGGTAATTTTCTCGAAATCCTTCCATCGGGTTTCAACCGCTCCCAATCTTTCCCATGCTATCAGTACAACTGCGACCATCAGCAAGGTGATTGCACCAAAGCCAATACCCAAACGGGTTCCCACTTTCATACCAAATCTCCTCAAAGTTTCAATTCAAAATCAAACTGCTGCTATTTCGACCCAATCGATGTTGCGACGCGAGCAATCTCGATTAAATTATCCCTATCGCGCAAATTTTATTTTTATATAAAAACCGCACGACAATTCCTGAAATGCCGAATCTAAGCCCGTTCTTGCTTTTATTGGGACGGAGAGGCAGTGTTACCTCTCCTTAGTAGTATGGAAAAAAGCCTGCGGCAATCAACCTCGGCTTAGTATAGGTGGCGGTTATTACAACCTGAAGACAGTTTAAAACGTTCAAATATCCTGAAAAAAACATGCAGGGACGACCAACCGAACCGGCCGCCCTTTTATAGCCATTGTCGTTAAAACTCCTCCCAATCATCGCTGCTCGCCATCTGCAACGGCAGTTTCGTCCTAACCGGTATTGGACTTTTACTGACCTTAGGCGCTGCACGCGGAAAATTTTGGACACTGACTGCCCCCGTATCAACGGTAAAACGCCCCACCGTAACCGACAAGTTTTGCGCCTGTTCTTCCAGCGATTCCGCAGCGGCGGCGGCCTGCTCTACCAGGGCGGCATTTTGTTGCGTCACTTCATCCATTTGTCCGATAGCCTGGTTAACCTGCTCTATGCCGGAGGTTTGTTCGACCGACGCGGACCTGATCTCGGACATAATCATGGTAACGCCGCGAATAGCGCTAACAATTTCCTCCATGGTCTTGCCGGCTTGGGCGACCAACTTAGTGCCGTCCTCGACTTTTTCCACCGAATCGCCGATCAGGTTTTTTATTTCTCCTGCGGCAGCGGCGGCGCGTTGGGCAAGATTACGCACTTCCCCGGCCACCACCGCGAATCCCCGGCCCTGCTCGCCGGCGCGAGCCGCTTCTACTGCGGCGTTGAGGGCGAGTATATTGGTCTGAAAAGCGATGCCGTCAATGACCGAGATAATGTCGACAATTTTGCGCGAGGATTCATTAATGCCTTCCATAGTCGTCACAACCCGGTCGACGACTGCAACGCCCTTGCCGGCAATATCGGTCGCGCCGACCGCAAGCTGGTTGGCATGCTGAGCATTTTTTGCGTTCATCTGCACGGTGGAGGTCAATTCCTCCATGCTGGCGGCAGTTTCTTCCAAACTGGCGGCCTGTTCTTCGGTGCGATGCGACAAATCATTATTACCCGCGGCAATCTCTTTGGCGGCAGTATTGATATTATTGGTGGAGTCCTTGATTTCGCCTACCAGCCCTCTAAGATTTTCCACCGTGCCATTCATGCCGGCAATCACCGCGCCGAAGGTGCCTGGATAATCCTTGTCGATAGTTTGGGTCAGATCGCCTTCGGACAAGGCGCCGGCAATAAGCGATATGTCATTCAAACTACCCAAGGCATCGAGCGAACGATTAATATCCTCTTTTAATTGGCCGAGGTCGCCGCGTCCTTCGGCCCGAACCCGCTGACTGATGTCGCCCTGAGCAACCCCACCCATGACTTTGCCGACATCCCCCAGCATCGTCTGCATCGTCTGCATGGCGCGCATCGCGTCGTCTACGGCACGCTTGTATTCACCTTCGACATTAACATCGGCTTTTTCGTTAAAATCGCCCTTAGCCATGGCAGTCATAAGCTTGGTGATAGCGCCGGTAGTCGACGATAGCGTTCTTGCGACCGCATTAAGTTGTTTCAGCGCCGACGCAAATCCGCCGTGCAACCCCTGCGGATAGCTCTTTCGAGTAAAATCGCCATAGATTACGTAGGCCATAGAGTAATACAGGTCGACCTGCGCGGTTTCCACTTGATCCATCAAATTATTCAAGCGCCAAGCAAGCTGTTGAAGCGGTCGTTCTTTACCGCCGATATAAGTAAGCCGGACATCCACCGATCCTTGCGCCCATTCATGACTTGCATCGACCAACTTGTTCAGTAATTGCCGATCGACTGAACTTGATTTACGCCACCAAACAATAGATAACGCTGAGCCGAGGGTCAGCAAAGACGGAATCGCCGCCCCGCCGCCTCCGGCACCGCTCAGCAGCGAACTCAGGACAGGCATCCAGGCAAAAATCAGCGAGCCGATCCAGCAACAAGCAACTGCCGTTAATGCGGCAGATTCATTATTCTTAAAGCGACTGTAATACATTGATCAGCTCCTCGTAAGTAACACCCTTGTCTTTTAATACCTTGCCCAATACTTCGCCTGAAGCCGCCATAGCATCCTTCGGACCCGCGTTCCGCTCGGCATCCAGCATGGCGCGATACACCTCGGTCACAATCGGAATGGCCTTGGGATTAGGCATGCGGCGCACCGAGCTGTAGCCGATCTTTTGTTTGTTTTTATCTTTCATAGGCGCGACATGGGTAAACACCCAATAGAATCCGCCGTCTTTCGACATGTTCTTAACATAAGCAAAGATCTCCTTATCTTCCGCCAAATAATCCCACAACAACTTAAACACCACCCTCGGCATATCGGGATGGCGGATGATATTGTGCTGACTGCCCAGAAGCTCGTGCTCCTGGTATCCCGAAAACTCGATAAAAATCTCGTTCCCGTAGGTAATCCGGCCGGTCAAGTCGGTTTTGGAAACGATGAAATCATTTTCCCGCATCACCCGCTCCTGACTTGTCGGGACTATATCTTTGCTCTTCATTATTCTTTCCTGCAATTGCTGCCGCATCCGTGCAGTCGTAAATTAATTATTTTGACTAACAAAGCCTTTGCCTTGTTCAGCAAACTTGTTAGCCAGTTTGTTTTTATGTAAACGTCGACTAAATAGTCTTGTCCCTATTAAAAAAACCCGATCGATCTTAATCTATCCGAGAGCTTTCAAAAGCTCGTCTGCTTGTTACCCTACAAATTAGCTGCCGCAACCCATGTAAAAACAGTCCGATGCGGAGATTTTCAGCGCAGGCAACTTAATACCATACATAGCCGCTTTAACCCTACTTTTTTTAATGCTGAGCAAGCGCCGCTCTCCCACCTGTTCGAGCCGCTTGATTACGCTGTACATTAAAAAGCACTTATTTTTGCGATAACGCCAAACTTCGGATGATCCAAATAATAGAGCTCATTCAGTTTAACGGATCGTTTTTCATTTAACCGATAAACCACTGCTTTTCCCACAGAAACCGGGTAATGAGCATCAGCAGAAACGGAAGCCTTGTCGATGCCATCCTCCGAATCGGCGGCAAGCTCCAAATCAACCGTCATTTGCAAGGCCTGATCGCCTTGCACTTGCAAATAGCCATCCAACTTGGCATCGCCGCCCTGAATATGAACAGGTGCGCTTAGCCCCCCTTCCCCAACCGGCTGAACCCAGGCAACATGCAGAACAGGCCGATAACCGGGCTCTCTAGCCAATGCCGCATAACCGTCATCAAGGTCGGTAGTCTCCGCTTGCTTATAAGACGATAGCTCAGTCAAGCCGGACGGCCACTGTATTTGACTGACGGCTTGCTCAAACGTCTCGGTATTGGGCATGGCCTGTAAGAAAACGATCAACTCTATTCGATAGGCGCGGCCCTCCGCGACAACAGGACCGCTAAAAAAACCCAGCATTGCCGCAAAACTGCAAACCATTATTTTAAGCATCGTCATTTTTTAAGCGCCGCTTTCAGGGTCAGCTTATCCAGCAGCTCGGTTATAAACTCAAGTTTCTGCTCGGTCGTTTCAAACGGCTTGATAAACCTCAACTTATCCGCGCCGTCGAACTTATACAGCTGCGCCTGGATTTGTATCAGCGAAATCAGCTGATCGGTATTAATGTTAGGCGTCGCCGAAAAGATAATGCGCCCGCCGCCCGCATTGGCCTCTATTTTCTTGATGCCCATTTTTTCGGCTTGCTGCTTTAATTCGGTGACGCTGAACAAGGTCTTTACAGGCTCCGGAAACAAACCGAAACGGTCGATCATTTCCACCTGCAACTCGCGCAAATCGTCCTTGGTTTCGGTATTGGAGATGCGTTTATATAACACCAGGCGGCCATGAATATCCGGCAGATAATCTTCCGGGATCAACGCCGAGGTTTGCAGATCGACTTCCGGCCCTCTGTCCATCGGCGCATCGAGTTCCGGCTGTTTGCCGGATTTCAGCGCGTTGACCGCGCGCTCCAGCAACTCGGTATACAGGGTAAAGCCGATTTCCTGGATCTGGCCGCTTTGATCATCGCCGAGCAATTCGCCCGCGCCGCGAATTTCCATGTCGTGCGATGACAGCATAAATCCCGCCCCCAAATCGCCGGACGCCTCGACCGCTTCCAGCCGCTTAACGGCATCCTTGCTCAATAAGCTAAGCGGCGGCACGACAAAATAAGCATAAGCCCGATGGTGCGAGCGCCCCACCCGGCCGCGCAACTGGTGCAATTGCGCCAGTCCCAGTTTATCGGCGCGATTGATAATAATGGTATTGGCGCTGGGTATATCGATACCGCTTTCAATAATGGTGGAACATAACAGTAGGTTAAAACGCTGATGGTAAAAATCCAGCATGATGCGCTCCAGCTCGCGCTCCGGCATTTGACCGTGGGCGATCTCGATCCGCGCCTCGGGCACCAACGCTTCCAGTTCCCTGGCCATTTTCTCCATCGACTTTACATCGTTATGTAAAAAGAACACCTGTCCGCCGCGCTTGATCTCGCGCAAACAGGCTTCCCTGATTTGGGCATCTATCCATTGGCTGATAAAGGTTTTGATCGCATGACGATTCGGCGGCGGACTGGCGATAATGGAAATATCCCGGAGGCCCGACATCGCCATATTCAAGGTGCGCGGAATCGGCGTTGCGGTCAGGGTCAGCATGTCCAGCTCGTTGCGCAGCTTTTTGAAATGTTCTTTTTGGGTCACGCCGAAACGGTGTTCTTCGTCAATCACCACCAAGCCCAACGCTTTGTATTTGATCTCTTTCGACAACAGCTTATGCGTGCCGATCACTATATCGACCTTGCCCTGCTCCAGGTCGTCGGTAATCTCTTTTTGCTGCTTGGGACTGACGAAGCGCGACAACACTTCGACGCGCACCGGCCAGTCGGCGAAACGGTCGCGGAAATTCTGGTAATGCTGCTGGGCCAGCAAAGTGGTCGGCACCAACACCGCCACCTGCTTGCCGTTTTGCACCGCAATAAAGGCCGCGCGCATCGACACCTCGGTTTTGCCGAAACCGACATCGCCGCAAATCACCCGGTCCATCGGATGCGGGCTGGCCATATCTTCGAGTATCGCCTCGATGGCGGTTTGTTGGTCCGGCGTTTCTTCAAACGGAAAGGCATCGGCAAAGGCCGCATATTCGACATTTTCAACCGAGAAAGCATGGCCTTGCTTAACCGCTCTTTTGGCATGAATCTCCAGCAATTCGGCGGCGACATCGCGGATGCGCTTGATGGCTTTTTGCTTGGCTTTACTCCACTGGTCGCCGCCCAGCTTATGCAACGGCGCATTTTCCGCGCTCATGCCGGTGTAGCGGCCGATGACATGCAAG
>DAINRH010000024.1:8016-29861 GCA_036741905.1 Methylobacter sp.
GGCCGAAACCGGCACATAAAGCTTGTCGTGATTGGCGTATTCCAGGGTCAGAAATTCCGACGCGATGCCGCCGATCTCCAAAGTCTGCAAACCCAAATAGCGACCGACGCCATGCTCCTGATGCACCACCGGCGAACCGATGGTCAATTCATTGAGGTTATTGACGATATTTTCCAGCTCGTGCGCCGCGGACTTACGCCGTCTGCGCCGTTGCTGCACTTTTTCGCCTGACAGCAAGCTTTCGGTGATGATCGCGATGGCGGGATTCTCAAGCCATAAGCCATGATCCATCGGCGCGACAAGAAGGCACGGCGACACTTCGGACTGGAGAAACTTGTCCCAGCTTTCAACCTGCTTCACGGTAATGTTGTACTGCCTTAATCTCTCCATTAAGGCTTCTCTCCGCCCCGCCGATTCCGAGACAAACAAAACCTTGCCGGCAAAACCGTCTACAAACTGCTGCAATGCCTGGGCAGGCCGATCCAATTTTGCATCGATGGTGACATTGGGCAGCGGATGACAATTGAAAATAATGCTGTCAGCGTCCTCGCCGGCTGTGTCGCCCAGCGTAATGCGGGCAAAGACCCCGGTTTTTTGCGCCAGCTCGTCGGTCGATAGAAACAACTGCTCCGGCTTCAACAGCGGCCTATCCACATCGTATTTCCGTTGCTGAAACCGGTCCTCGGCTTCGGCATAAAAAGCCTGCGCGGTCGCGGCAAAACTATCGGGCGTAACCAACACCGCCGATTTCGGCAGGTAATCGAACAATGTCGCCATTTGGTCGACAAACAGCGGCAAATAATATTCAATGCCGCCGGGCGTGATGCCTTTGCTGACATCCATATAGAAATGATTTTTAGGCGAGGTTTCCGGGAAAGCATCCCTGAAAGCCTGGCGGAAATGCTTGATCGCTTCGTCGGTAAACGGAAACTCCCGAGCGGGGAACAACTGAATCCGGTCGATTTTTTCCAATGACCGCTGCGTTTCAGGATCGAAGGTGCGGATCGATTCAATTTCCTCGTCAAATAATTCAATACGATACGGCGCCTTGCTGCCCATCGGAAATAAATCGACTATCGACCCCCTGACCGCAAACTCGCCGTGCTGATAGACCTGCGAAACGCAATGATAGCCGACGCTTTCCAGTTTGAGGCGGTTCAGCTCCAGATTAAAATCATCGCCGACATTAACCGCAAAACTATTGGCCAGCACATGTTCCCTTGGCGCCAATCGGTGCATCAAAGTAGTCACCGAAACCACCAGCGCGCCGCGCTTCACCTGTGGCAACAAAGCCAGCGTTTTCAGGCGCTCCGAGATAATTTCCGGCAGCGGCGAGAACACATCGTAAGGCAAAGTTTCCCAATCGGGAAAATGTAAAATGGGGTGCTTATCCTGTAGAAAAAACGATAACTCATGTTCAAGCCGTAACGCGGTCTGATTATCCGGCGTGACCATGACAAACAGACGATCTTCATTTTTAATGGCCGAAGCCAGGGCCAGAGAATCACCGCAGCCGGTTAAACCCGTCCAGACCAATGTTTGATCTTTTTTTTGCGGGATTTTAGGGGAGAAAATTAAATTGTTAGCCATTAAAAAATCTTATATCTCGTTCCCGGGGCATCGCTGCCATTAAGTGAAGCGTTGTAGGAGCGGGCCATGCCCGCGATGAAGGTGCTACAACTCTACAATCGCGCCGCCAAAATACGCGGGCGCGGCCCGCTCCTACGGTGTCATTGCACTTAACTTTAAATGGCAGTGACATGCCGCATGGAAATATGCAGTTACGGCGCACTGCGCCACGAATCACAACCAGCCCAAACTAGAACATTATAGCCGCATAAGCAGACTAATGTACGAGCTATAAACAATATACCCACTCATTGCCGACCTGCATGCAATTCATCGCATCGCCTTTTAGTAACGGCTTGCAATCGGGTACAATAATTCCGAGTTGTGCTAAGTACATCCCACGACGATATGAACGGCAATACACTATCGCCTGCCGCCCTATCGATCCCATTCCAATCAAACAAGAGGTAAGATCATGAAGAAAAGTTTGTTTCTGACTATTGCGCTGCTGGTTTCCGGCAACGCGTTCGCCGCCACCGATCATTATGTATTGCGCGACGGCGACTATGTCCGCCACCTGAAAGTCACTAAAATCAGCGACGATTACAGTGTCGACGCCGATGTAGACTTCGACTCCGCTGCCGACGGCGCTCACTGTTCGGAGGCTATTTCCGGCAAAGCCAAAAGCACAGGCGAAAACGAATTGCTGTTGAAAAAACATTCCGAAAGCGCCGCCAGTTTCTGCGAGCTGAAAATCAAACTCAGCCCGAACGGCGCGAAGATTGAAGAATCGAAAGATTGCAGTAGCTTTACCGTAAACAAATGCCATTTCTCCAGCGGCGACAAGGAACTGGTTAAAGTTAAGTAGGCCGGGCGATAGGGTGTGCTGCGTACCGCGGCACATCCCAATGCACTATGGACTGTGCCCTACCGCGTTGTACAATAATCTCAATCGACATAAGCATAGAGAAGAGCCATGAAAACACTTAACATCATACTCATATCCACCATCATTGCCTTACTGACCGGCTGCTCAAGCGCCCCCACACTAGGCGACCAGATGGTTACTCGCGGCAAAGACCTGGTTAAAGAAGGCACTACAGAACTGGAACAAGGCGCAATCATGGTCGAGCAAGGCAAAGCCAAAGTTGAGCGGGGCAACCGGATGATCGAAGACGGCAAACAGGTTGACGCCAAATAATCTTGCTTTACTGTAACCGAAACCTGCGCAACTGCCCCAAAAAACGCCGCATGGCGATGCACTAAGACTATCAGCATCTGTCGGGTAGAAACCCAATCAGGGCAATACGCCTAAAAAGGCCGTCCGGTTCATTGACCGCCATTTATCGATTTTTTTGGATACCGCCGTTCCATACGCTTGCCAATCGCCGATAAAAACGCCATCACGTCGCAACGACGCTATCCGGCTTTGCCGAAGCCATATTTTTTAATTTAAAAATGGCTGTATAGGAAATCGATTAATCGTATATGATAGCGGCCGGAAAACAAGTGTCTTTCCAATCATTAATTTTCAGACGATGTCTGGAAATCACACCCAAACACTTCATAGGTATATGATGAATTTAATCAAAAAAGCAGTACTTACTTTTATTATGGCTATCTCTTTTGGTGCAAGTAACGTTGCTTTCGCTGAAGATGCAAAAGCCGCTGAAGTTATTGCACATATTGAAGCGGCTATAGCTGAAATCGGTAAACACGACTTCAACGCCGCTTATATACATGAAAAAGCGGCACGTACCGCTTCTGATGAGATCACAGTCGGCGAAGCGGCCGTGAAACAAGGTCTTGCAAGTCTTATTAAAGCGCAAATAATCGGCAAAAGCGCAGATGAAGAAAAAGCGATTGCCGAATTAAACAAAGCATTAGGCTTTTACAAGTCAATCTAACCATTAGATCCGGCTTTTAACTGGGACAGGGTTAACTTAAGTTGATCCTGTCTTCCAATAAAAACGACCGCCCCACCCTTTTACACGGCTTAGCCGAGTACATGCATCAACCTCACCAGCCAATATCCTGTTATATATGTCCGCTGTGCGCGGCCTCGCTACAGTTAAGTCAAAAAAGCTACGTTTGCGAGCATAACCATCGCTTTGATCTTGCCAAGGAAGGTTATTTGAATCTTTTGCCTGTGCAGTATAAACACTCCGGGGAGCCGGGCGATAACAAGCCAATGATGCAGGCCAGACGCGCATTTTTGGAAGCAGGTTTTTATCAGCCGCTAGCCAAAGCCGTAGCGATGATAATCAATGCCCATCAACCCGAACAGCTGCTGGATCTGGGCTGCGGCGAAGGCTACTACAGCCGGGCCATTGCAGCCGACTGCCCGGACTCGCTGAACCTGCACGGCGTCGACATTGCCAAATTTGCGATAGCCGCTGCCGCAAAAAAACAACCCGCTGCGAAATTCATAGTCGCCAGCTCGAACCGGTTGCCTTATGCGGATCGGTACTTCGATTTTGTGCTGAGAGTATTCGCCCCGTCAAACGCCCAAGAACTGGAGCGGATACTGAAACCGTCAGGACTTTTGCTGCTGGTGACGCCAGGCCCCAGACATCTATGGCAATTGAAAGAATTCATCTACGCCGATGTCAAAGAGCATGCCTTGGAGAACGAGCTGCCTCAAGGCTTCGAGCGCCTGGACGCGCAACGCATCAGTTATAAAATAGCCCCGAATCCCCAGCAAAGAATCGCCCTGTTACAAATGACGCCCTTTGCATGGCGAGCCAATGAAAGCGTTCAGCACGCTATTCAAGCTGTTGACGAACTCGAAATAGAAACCGACTTTATTTTGACGCTGGCAATAAAAACAACGACTTAAAGCCATCGCCTAAATACTGCTCAACCGGCCTGTTTTTTACCGCCCCGCCCTTCCGGCATTGCGCCCATTGCCATGACGTAATACCATCTGAGCATAGCTTGCCTAGGAGGTTATCAACATGAGCAATAATACCGCGCCGGATTCAAGCCTCGCCCTCATCGAAGCGTTATCGGCAGCCAATGCCTGCACCCTCATTGAAACCCATATTTCCTGGCTGCTGCTGACCGGACAATACGTCTACAAAATCAAAAAACCGGTTAACTTCGGTTTCCTGGATTTTTCCACATTGGCAAAACGCCGCTTTTGCTGCGAGGAAGAATTAAGACTCAACAGGCGCTTGGCCGCCGACCTGTATCTGGAAGTGGTGCCGATAACCGGAACAGCGCAGCATCCGCAAATAGGCGGCAGCGGCGAAGCGATTGAATACGCCGTCAAAATGATTCGCTTTCCTTCCGGACAGTTACTAAGCGAGCAGGCCGAACGCGGTCAACTGAGTGTAGATACAATCGATCAGCTTGCCGGTATTGTTGCCGATTTCCATCAAACCGGCGAACAGACCGACGAAAATTCCGCCTATGGCGATAGCGCCAACATCAACCATTGGTTTATCGAAAATTTCGACCATATCCGGCCTTTATTGGTCGATGACGATCAAAAGCGGCAGCTACAGCGCATTCAGCACTGGGGCGACAACGAATGGCGCAAGCACTCCGGATTAATGCAGCAGCGGAGACAACAAGGCTATGTACGCGAATGCCACGGCGATTTGCATCTGGGCAACATAACGCTGATCAACGGCAAGGTCACCCTGTTCGATTGCATCGAATTTAATCCGCTGCTGCGCTGGATCGATGTGATCAGCGAAGTGGCTTTTTTATTTATCGACCTGCTGCACGTTGGTTGCGACCGCTATGCTTACCGATTTCTGAATCGCTATTTGCAATACACCGGCGATTATCGAGGACTGGCGTTATTGCGTTATTACCTGGTTTACCGCGCCTTGGTCCGGGCCAAAGTGGCGTTATTGCGCATGGCGCAGCAAGCCGATGATAACGATGCCGCCGCTAAACAGGCGCGTTGCGAATATGCGCTTTTTGCCGACTTGGCCGAACGCTTTACCCAGCGCCGCCCAACCATACTGATCATTACCCACGGCTATTCCGGTTCCGGTAAATCCACGATGGCCGCCCAACTCGCCGAAAAAATCGGCGCGTTCCAGATACGTTCCGATATAGAACGCAAACGGCTGTTCGGCTACCGGGCATTGGTGCAAACCGGCAGCGGCATTAACGACGGACTTTATACCCAAGAGGTCAGCCTAAAAACCTATCAACATCTTAAAGAACTCGCCAAAGCCGTGCTTGACGCCGGTTTCCCGGTCATTATCGACGCGGCTTTTCTTAAAACCGGGCAACGCGAGCCGTTTCGACAACTTGCGGCAGACTGCGGCGTACCGTTTCATATTATCGCGTTTCAAGCGTCCGACCAGGAACTCTGCAAGCGCATCAAGCAACGGCAAAACGATGCATCCGAAGCGACTGTAGCAGTGCTGCGCCATCAACAGCAATCGGCACAGCCGCTGTCGGAACAAGAGCAGTCCGATGCAATAGCGGTTAATACCGAAACCGACAATGCCGCGGAAACCTTGTTGAATAATTTTGCCCTGTATTTGCAATAAGCGGATGCGGGTCTTTTAACGCGGCTTAGGACTTCGCTAAAAATAACGCCCTAGGGTTCCACCGCTCCGCGCTCGTCGTATGCACAAGTACCCCTCGTTCCACGAGCTGCGTGGGAACGAGAACGAAGTTAGACCTTCCAGGTTTTTAAAAACCTGGAAGGTCTGCATTCTCGCCTAACGCCAGATAAGAAACTGTCGAAATAACGACATCCCTAGATATTTAATGTATAAGTACGGATGCGTTGCGTGGAAACGGTAAGTTCATGTTTCGGGGAAATTATTATTGACCAAATTCACCTCGGATGCTGTCGACAACTAAAAAAACGATTGCTTTATCAATAAGTTACGACTTCATCTTTAATTTATAAGCAATTGCTTTTTAACGATTATTATTGGACATATCAACAAAACATAGCGTTATTTTTTTAAGCTCCCTATAATTCAAATCGATAGAGTTTAGCTGTTAAACCAAAAAATATCGCCCTATCCAACTACGGAACACCCATGTCAGAGATCACTCTCCAAACGATATTAATCGTTGACGACTCTCCCGAGAACCTCACCGTTTTAAACGAATTACTGCAACCGACCTACCGGGTGCTCGTCGCCACCTCCGGCCGTAAAGCCTTGCGCATCGCCGTTACCCCGCCATACCCTGACCTGATTATGTTGGATGTGATGATGCCGGGCATGGACGGTTATCAAGTCTTCGAGCATCTGCGCGCAGATCCCTCGACCCGCGACATCCCGGTGATATTCGTGACCGCCATGGACAGCACCGAAGCCGAGCTGCATGGCTTGGACGTGGGCGCCGTGGACTACATCACCAAACCCATCGTGCCGCCTATTGTATTGGCCCGCGTCCATACCCAACTGGAATTGAAGCAGGCTCGCGACTGGCTCCGCGACGAAAACAGCTATCTGGAAGCCGAGATCGCAAAGCGCATGGCCGAAAACGAGTTGATCCAGGAAGTCAGCATCCGGGCATTGGCCCACCTGGCGGAAACTCGCGACCCCGAAACCGGCAATCACATCTTGCGCACCCAGGGTTATGTGCAGCTACTCGCCCAGAAACTGCAAAGCCACCCGCTCTTTGCGGCGACTCTGAGTGACCGGTACATCCAGCTGCTGGCACGTTCAGCGCCGTTGCACGACATCGGCAAGGTCGGCATTCCCGACGCCATCCTGCAAAAACCCGGCAAGTTGATGCCGGAAGAATGGGAGATCATGAAAACCCATGCCCGTCTTGGCGCCGTGGCCATCGAAGAGGCCGAGCGGGATGTAGAAAGGCCGGTGGTATTTTTGACCTTGGCCAAGGAAATCGCCCACCGACACCATGAGAAATGGGATGGCAGCGGTTATCCGGACGGACTCGTCGGTGAAGCCATCCCGGTTTCGGCGCGCATCATGGCCCTGGCGGATGTATTCGACGCCTTGATTTCCCGCCGCGTGTATAAAGAACCCATGCCTTACGACGAAGTTCGCAGCATCATTGCGGCCGGACGGGGTAAGCATTTCGACCCGGACATGGTTGATGCCTTTCTCACCCATTTCAGCGCCTTCTGCGACATCGCCGAGCGCCATCGCGATCCCCTTCCGGATCACTAATATAACAAGCTGCCCAGCCAATGCCACCCGATACCGTCCCCTTGCCGCCGCGACAGGAACCCGCCAACCGTGGCGGAATTCTAGCCGTCGTTCTGGTCTATGCCGTGTTCGCCGCCTGCTGGATACTGCTGTCCGACAAATTAGTACAGATATTCTTCAACAATCCGAACCAGATCATCCTGGCCAGCATGCTCAAGGGCTGGTTATTCGTCGGCGTAACTTCATTGCTGCTCTATGGCCTGATGCTGCGTTGGACCGGCGGCGATACGACGTCTACAGCACTACCGGAGGGCTCACGCGGACTGGGATTACCTTTCCTGTCGCTGGCCGCGATCATCGTCATGTTCACAGGCGCCGGTATATTCCATACCTTCACACAGCAAAAAGAAGAAGCGATTGTCCGGTTGCAGGCCGATGTCGACATCAAGGCCCGTCAGATTGCCGACTGGCTCAGAGAGAGGCAGGCTGATGCGGACTTCATCCGGACCAGCGATTTTTTCACCGAACAATACCGCCGTTGGCAAGAATCGGGTGATCGGCAGAGTGGCGAACGACTGCAAATGCAGTTGGAACAATTAAGCCGGAATCGCGGATTTGGCGCCGTCGTACTGCTTGACCCAAGAGGCAAGAAACTGTGGGGGAACGACAGGACGCCGCTTACCGTTGCCCAGCCATTGCAAGCCGCAGCCTCAGCAGAGCGTATAGTGCGGCGAATCGGCCCTTACCGCGATGCGGCCGGTAACCTGTGCCTGGATTTCATTACGCCCTTGACGACCCTCTCCGGCCCCCCGCCCTGGGTCATCTTGCACGTCGATTTGACGGACCGGCTTGCGCCCATTTTGCAAACCCGGCCGGTACCCGGCGCCGGAGGCGAGACGGTGTTGTTCCAGCGCAATGGCGACCGAGTGCTGTTCCTCGACAAACCAGGAAACCAAGAAGAGACAGAAGCCGGATTATCCGTGCCCGTGACAACGGAAAAACGGCTTGTCGAGCTGCGTAATAGCGCGGTATCTCCGGGCAACCCGATTGAGGGCCTGGATTACCGAGGCATTCCCGTCATCGGTGTGGTGGGCGCTATCGCCGATACAGACTGGTTCCTGATGACCAAGCTGGACCTGTCTGAACTTTATGCCGAAGCCGTCGGAGATGTTACGTGGACCGGTTTTGTAGGCTTGCTGGCCCTGTTCATGGCCGGTGCCGGTTTTTATCTGTTGCGACAGGCTCAACAACTTACCCTGGCCCAGGCCGTACAGCAATCCCAGACAGAGCGCCTTCGCGCACTGCACCTGCTTGCCGCCATTGCCGACAGCTCCGAGGATCCTATTTTCGCCAAAGATTTGGAAGGCCGCTACATCCTGTTTAACCGAGCCGCCAGCCGTTTCGTCGGCAAGCCGGTGGAAGACGTGCTGGGCGGCGACGATCGAACCCTCTTTCCTTCCGAGCAGGCCGATCTCGTGATGTCCATCGATCGCAGGGTGAACGCCGAGAACCGTACGATTACTCAGGAAGAAAGACTTAACACATCGCAAGGCGAGAGGGTATTTCTCACCACTAAAGGCCCCCTGCGCGACAGCGAAGACAACATGATCGGCATCTTCGGTATTTCCCGGGATGTTACCGAGCGTAAGCAGGCCGAGGCGGCATTGCACGCGAGCGAACTGAATTACCGATCATTGTTCGAGAACATGATGAACAGTGTCGTCCATGCCCGCGTCATCTTTCAGGGCGAGACGCCGGTAGATATGGAATACATCTCGACAAACCCGGCATTCGCCACTGTCACAGGTATTACCGAATCAGTGATCGGACGCAGAATCAGCGAAGTCATCCCTAGCTATTGCGAGAACAACCAGGAATCGCTTGAGCTCTTCGGGCGAGTCGCGACAACCGGCATATCGACAAACTGGGAACATTATCTGCGCGAACTCAATCGCTGGTTCTCATTCATGATCTACTCGCCCAACCACGGCGAAATCATTATCGTGACCGAAAATATCACCGAACGTAAGCAGGCCGAACTGGCCCTGCGTGACAGCGAAGGCCGTTTTCGCGCCTTGGTGGAACAATCTCTGGCCGGTATTTACATTATTCAGGATGACCGCTTCCGCTACGTCAATCCCGGCTTTTTGACCCTCTTCGGTTACGACTCGCCGGAAGCTCTGATCGACAACGTATCTGTCGCCGATCTGGTTAGCCCGGAAAATCGTGAACGAGTGGAGGAAATCATGCGACGGCGTATTGATGGCGAGGTTGCGGACCTACATTACATTTTTGTCGGTCTGCACCGCGACGGCAGTCGCATCGACGTTGAGCTACATGGACGCACCTTCGACTATCAAGGTCGTCCGGCAATTATCGGCTTTATCCTCAATATTACCGAACGCAAGACTGCCGAAGCGCAACTCCGCATCAGCGAAGAGCGTCTTAAGTTGGCCCTCAATGCTACCAGCGACGGTCTTTGGGACTGGGATTTACGTAGCGGATTGGCCTATCTGACGCCACATTACTACGAAATGACCGGCTACCTGCCTAACCAAGTCACGCCGGATTTCGAGTTTTTCAAACAGACGGTGCATCCGGATGATCTGCCCCATGTGCTGGAAACGATGGAAGCTCACCTGCAAGGCAAGACGCCGTCCAGCGATTTCGACTACCGTTTGGTCACCTCTTCCGGGCAGATCAAGTGGATACGGGGCAGAGGCCGGGTGGCCGAACGTGATGCCGAGGGCGCGCCACTCAGGATAATCGGCACCATCGCAGACATCAGTGCGCGCAAAGCCGTCGAAGAGGCACTGCGCCGACAGACCCGGGAACTGGCTCAGCGCAATGCGGAACTGGAACGTTTCAACCGCGCCACGGTGGGCCGCGAGTTGGACATGATTGCGTTGAAACAGCAGATCAACGAACTCTCTCGTCAACTCAAACAAGAACCGCCCTACCCGCTGGCCTTTCTCGATGCCCTTCCGATACCACCGAAAGGGCATACAGCATCATGATCATACGTTTGGTGCCGGCCATCTTACTGCCTTTCCTGGCGCTGGCGCTGCAATGGCTACTGTGGCCCTGGATAGCACCTTTCGTCTGGTTTCTATTCTTCCCCACCGTGTTTTTCAGCGCGCGCCTGGGCGGCCTCTGGGCCGGACTGGCCAGCACCGTGCTCAGCATCGCCATCGTCTGGTACTTTTTTATCCCGCCCCAGTTGAGTTGGACGATGAACACCCCGTCCAACCTCTATTCGGTAGGCCTGTTTCTGGTCATGGGCTACCTGTTTAGCGAAACCCAGGATCGTCTGCGCCGCGCGCAACGAAGCACCGACATCGCTCTGGCGGAGACCCGCGCCGCTAACGAGAAAATCACCCTGCTTTATCAGAAAACGCTCGAACTGGACGAACTAAAAACCCAGTTTTTTGCTAATGTCAGTCACGAGCTGCGCACGCCATTGACCTTGATCATCAGCCCCCTCGCCCGGCGCTTGGCCGCTACCGACCTGACCGAGCCGGAACGACGCGAAAATGAAATGGTGCTGCGCAACGCGCGCTTACTTTACCGCCACGTCACCGATCTGCTCGATACCGCCAAACTTGAGGCAGGCCGTATGCCCCTACTCTGGACACGGCTTGATCTTGCCGATCTAACCAGGGCAATGGCCAGCCACTTCGAGTTGTTGGCTGCGGAACGGCAAATAGACTACACAGTGATAATCCCGGACACACTGTCAGTCGAGGCGGACGGTGAAAAGTTACAACGCGTCTTGGTGAATCTGCTGTCCAATGCCTTCAAGTTCACCCCCAATGGCGGCGCTATTGCCCTGCGCCTGTCGCAAGAAAACGGTCGCGCGCTGATCGAGGTGCAGGACAATGGCCCGGGCGTGCCGATCAACTTGCAGGAAGCTGTGTTCGAGCGATTTCGCCAGGTAGAGGGCGGAACACAGCGCCGTTTTGGAGGCACCGGCCTCGGACTGGCCATTGTCAAGGATTTCGTCGAACTGCATAACGGTACGGTCAGCTTAGGAGAAAATCCAGGCGGCGGCGCGCTCTTTTCGGTACGGCTGCCATTGGCGGCGCCGGTCGGCGCCGTGCTCGGCGCTCCGGTACCGCTCGACGAAATAATCGACCGTCAGGCCGTCGAGGAACTGGAACTGCGTGCATCAGTCGCTCCCTTGAACGAATCATTGGCCGCAGCCGACGCGCCGCTGGTGCTGGTAGTCGAAGACAACATCGACATGAACGAGTTCATTGCCGCCACGCTACGCCCGTACTACCGCGTTTACAGCGCCTTCAACGGACGCGAGGGCATGGAAAAAACGCTGGCGCTGCATCCCGACTTGATTCTCACCGATCTGATGATGCCGGAGATGAGCGGCGATGACATGGTTTACGAATTACGCCGCCAACCGGCTACGCGCGACATACCGATCGTCATGATCACCGCCAAGACCGACGAGAACCTGCGTGTGCGCCTGCTCAAGGAAGGCGTGCAGGACTACCTCAACAAGCCCTTCTCAGTCGATGAACTGCTGGCGCGAGTCAGCGGCTTAGTGTTATCGCGGCGACGCACGGTGGAGGAATTGAGCCGCAGTGCGCAACTGCTGCGCCGACTGGCTGAAACCGTCGAGAAAGTTGCCGCGGTGCGCGACCTGCCGAGTCTCACGACCATCATTCTCTGCGCCGTGCGTGAACTGACCGGCGCAGACGGAGCTACCCTGATATTGCGCGACAATGGCCAGTGCCACTATATCGACGAGGACGCCGTTGGCCCATTGTGGAAAGGGCAACGTTTTCCGCTTGAGTCCTGTGTTTCCGGCTGGACCATGCTCCACGCGGAAGCGGCTGTCATCGAAGACATCACTGCCGATCCGCGTATTCTTTATGCCGCCTATCGCCCCACTTTCGTCAAGAGTCTATCCATGACCCCCATCGGCAGGGAAAACCCGGCGGGCGCGATTGGCTGCTACTGGGCCAACCGGCACCTGGCCGGCGAAGAGGAACTTGAGTTACAGCAAGCATTGGCCGATGCCATGTCGGTAGGACTTGCCAACCTTGACCTTTACCAAGGCATTACCAACGCCCGGCAGGATGCGGAACAGTTCGCCGCCACGCTTGAGGAGGCGCAGCACTTGGCCGGGATCGGCAACTGGATATGGGACCTAAAAGCCGACCGCCATACCTGGTCGGAGGAAATTTTTCGTATCTATGGCCGCGATCCCGCTTTGCCCCCAGCCGTTTACCCGGAAATCCAGACTTACTTCACGCCCGAAAGTTGGGTGGGCCTCGCCGCCGCCGTGGAGAAGGGCTTGTCGGAAGGGGTGGAATACGAATGCGATGCTGAGGTGGTGCGTCCCGACGGCTTCCATCGGTGGATCATCGCCCGCGGCAAAGCAAGCCACGATGACGGAGGCAACATCATCGGCCTGTACGGTACCGTACAAGACATTACCGAGCGCAAACGGACCGAGCAAGCACTACGCGAAAGCGAGAAGCGGCTGGCGGGCATTATCAACTCGGCGACGGATGCGATTATCTCCGTGAACGAGCGGCAACAGATATGCCTGTTTAACCCGGCCGCAGGGCAAGTGTTCGGCCTGAGTGCAGCAGAGATTATGGGCCAGCCCTTGACCCGCCTCATCCCCGAACGTTTCCGCTCTCAGCATGAAAGCCATGTCCGGAATTTCGCACAGACCGGCATAACCGCTCGCCCTATGGGCGTAGGCGAAATCAGAGGCCTGCGCGCAAACGGCGAGGAGTTTCCCATCGAGGCATCCATCTCCCATACCCCCACTGCCGGCGGCGAACTGTTCACGGTGATCTTGCGCGACATCACCGACCGCAAACGGACCCAGGAAGAAATCCGCCGCCTTAACGCCGATCTGGAGCGACGCGTCGACGAGCGCACGACTGAACTCACCACTGCCAACCGCGAACTCGACAGCTTCGCCTACGCCGTCTCCCACGATCTGCGCGCGCCGTTACGCGCCATGAGCGGGTTCAGTCAGGCGCTGGTTGAGGATTACGGTAGCCAGTTACCGGGCGAAGCCAAGGTTTACCTGGATCAGATCGACCTCGCCAGCCGCAAGATGAGCGAATTGATCGACGGCCTGCTGACGCTTTCGCGCAGCACGCGGGGCGAGTTGCGGCACGATGACGTAGACCTTGCCGCCCTGTCCGAGCGACTGCTGGCCGAACTGATGCAAAGCTCACCTGAACGGCAAGTGGCGATACAGGTAGAGGCCGGGCTTCAGGCCTATGGCGATGCGCGCATGCTCGAAGCCGTCATGCGCAACCTGCTGGACAATGCCTGGAAATACAGCGCACACGCGGCAGCGCCGGGTATTCGCGTGTACGCCGAAGAACGGGACGGCATTCGCCGCTACTGCGTCGCCGACAACGGCGCCGGTTTCGATATGGCCCACGCCAACCGGCTGTTCCAGCCGTTCCAACGTCTGCACCGCCAGGAGGAATTTCCCGGCATCGGCATCGGCCTGGCCACCGTACAGCGTATCGTACACCGCCACAACGGGAACATCGAGGCACGAGGGGAACCGGGCAAAGGCGCGGTATTCTGTTTTTCTTTATCAAACATGCCCGCGGATTCAACACGCGGCGAAAAGGAGGTTTAACGTGATCAATAGCAAAACCATCTTGCTGGTAGAAGACAACCTACAGGACGAAATATTGACCTTGCGCGCCTTACGCCGCGCCAACCTGATCAACCAGATAGACGTAGTGCGCGACGGTCAACAAGCGCTGGATTACCTGTTCCGGCAGGGCGAATTCGAAGGCCGAGAAGGCCCCGACCTGCCCACCGTAGTCCTGCTTGACATCGGCCTGCCGCGCCTGTCCGGCCTGGAAGTGCTGGAACGACTGCGCGCCGACCCCCGCACTGCGCTACTGCCGGTCGTCATCCTCACCTCGTCGGATGAGGATCGTGATCGCCTGAAGAGCTATGAAGCCGGCGCCAACAGCTTCGTGCGCAAGCCGGTGGATTTTGCCGAATTCGCCGAGACTGTCGCGCGTCTTGGCGTGTACTGGCTAGCGACCAACGAATCTCCCCCGCAGCGATGAAACAGCCATGAACAGCCCATTGAAACTGCTCGTCATCGAAGATGTCCCTGCCGACTTCCTGCTGCTGGAGAGACATTTACGCCAACATAGCCTGGATGCCGAGTGTTTCCGCGTCGGTAGCGATGCAGAGCTGGATGCCGCGTTGCAGAACGAATGGGATGTGGTGCTCTCGGATTACAACGTGCCGGGCATGGACTTTATCGCGACCCTGCAACGGATCCGCACATATCGTCCCAACCTGCCGATCATCCTGGTGTCCGGCAGCGTCGGCGAGGAAACCGCTGTGGAATTGCTGCATCTGGGCATGAGTGATTTTGTCCTTAAAGGCAGCTTAATTCGCCTACTGCCGGCCATCTTGCGCGCCTTGAATGAGTCCGACGAACGTCGCGCCCGTCAGTCCGCCGAAACGGCGTTGCGCGAAAGCCAGACAGCCATCCTCGAAGAGCAGCGCCAAGCCAGGTTGGCTGCGCTGAACCTGATGGAGGATGCCCTCGCCGCCCGGACCCGGGCTGAGGCGGCTCATGCCGCATTGCGGGACTCGGAGGCCAAATACCGACTGCTGGCCGACAATGCTGCCGATTGCATTTTCTGGATTGACATCGACGGACGTTATAAATACATCTCTCCGGCTTGCGAACAAATTTCCGGTCATGCGCCTGAGGAATTCCTGGCCGACCCCGAGTTAATGGTCAACATTATCCACCTTGACGACCGCATGGCGTACCGGCAACATCTTAAGGACAGCACGAATACCGATAGAGGCGAACTTGAAGTGCGCATCATGCACAAGGACGGGGGCGTACGTTGGATCGGCCACCATTGCAAACCCATCCGCGATGAGAACGGCGAATACTTGGGCCAGCACGGCGCGAATCGGGACATTACCGAGCGCAAGCAGGCCGAAGAGCAACTGCGCAAGCTCGCCCAGGCCGTGGAGCAAAGCCCGGAGAGCATCATCATCACCGATCTCGACGGCAATATCGAATACGTTAACGAGGCTTTCGCGACGAACAGCGGCTACCGCCACGAAGAAGTAATGGGACAAAGTCCGCGACTCCTGAACTCCGGCAAAACGCCGAAAGAATCCTATACGGCGCTCTGGGATGCCATATCCAACGGGCAAACCTGGAAGGGTGAATTCATCAATAAACGCAAGGACGGCAGCGAATATGTGGATTTCGCCATCATTACGCCCATCCGTCAGCCGAATGGGGGCATTACCCATTACGTGGCGGTGCAGGAAGACATTACCGAAAAGAGGCGTCAGGGCGAGGAGCTGGATCAGCACCGCCATCACTTGGAAGAGCTGGTAGCCAGTCGAACGGCGGAACTGGAGTCGGCCCGGACTTTGGCGGATGCGGCCAATCAGTCCAAGAGCGCTTTCCTGACCAATATGAGCCACGAAATTCGCACCCCCATGAATGCCATCATCGGCTTGACTTACCTCTTACGTCAAAACACGCCTACGCCTGAACAAAGCGTGCGGCTGGACAAGATCGATGCCGCCGCCCTGCATCTGCTGTCCATCATTAACGACATTCTGGATCTGTCGAAAATTGAGTCAGGCCGCCTGGAATTGGAACAAACCGATTTCTCCCTGGCGGCGGTGCTGGATCACATCAGCTCATTGATTACCGATCAGTCCCGAGCTAAAGGACTAACCATCGAAATAGATAATGACGACGTACCCCAATGGTTGCGCGGCGACCCTACCCGGCTACGTCAGGCCATGCTCAACTATGCAGGCAACGCCGTCAAGTTCACCGAACAGGGCGCCATCCGGTTACGCGCCAGATTATTGGAAGAAACCGACCAAGGGTTGCTGGTGCGATTCGAGGTTCAGGACACCGGCATTGGTATCGCGGCGAAGAATTTGCCGACGCTGTTCGAAGTGTTCGCCCAAGCCGATATTTCGACTACCCGCCAGTACGGCGGCACCGGCCTGGGGCTGGCCATTACCCGACGCCTGGCGAACATCATGGGCGGGGAGGTCGGCGTGGAAAGCGCGCTGGGCCAAGGCAGCACCTTCTGGTTTACCGTCCGGCTCCAGCGGGGCCACGGCGTGATACCCACCGAAGCGCGGATAACATCGGCGGATGCTGAGAGCATGTTGCGTCTAAATCATGCCGGCGCCCGTCTGCTGCTGGCAGAGGATAACCCCATTAATCGGGAAGTGGCGCTGGAATTGCTGCACGGGGTCGGTCTGTCGGTGGACACGGCGGAAAACGGTCGGATCGCCGTGGATAAGCTCGGTACGAATAGCTACGATCTAGTGCTGATGGATATGCAGATGCCCGAGATGGACGGCTTGGCCGCAACCAAAGCGATTCGCGCCCAACCCGGCTACGCTTCCTTGCCGATCTTGGCGATGACCGCCAACGCTTTTGACGAAGATAGGCGGATCTGCCTCAATGCCGGCATGAACGACTTTGTTGCCAAACCCGTGATTCCGCAGGTTCTCTACGCTACGCTGCTGCGTTGGTTGTCGCCGCCTGACCTAAACTATCGCCCAGCAGAACTCACGGAGGACTTAATGCCGATCTCTCTCCCGGTCGCCTACATTCCAGACCGGCTGGCAACCGTTCCGGGACTGGAAGCCGCACAAGGCCTGGCTGTCGTCAGGGGCGACACTATGAAATATCAGCAGCTTTTGCAAATGTTTGCCAACTTCCATAGTAGAGACATGATTCGTGTACAAGAATTGCTGAGTACAGGGAACATCCAAGAGGCGCAACACCTGACTCATGGTCTGAAAGGCGCCGCCGCCACTCTGGGCGCTCGCCGCGTTTCCGATCTGGCAACCCTGCTGGATAAGGCATTGCGCCGGAATTCCAGGTCAGCCGAATGCGCAGAATTAGCCAGGCTGTGCGATCGCGAATTGGCTCAATTGATTCAGTACATCCTGAGTTTGCCGGAAGACGCTGCTCTTATCGAAAACACTGCCTGCAATATTGATCCCGAATGCTTAAAACATATACTCTCGGAATTAGAAAACCTGCTTATCGAAAACAACGCTCGCGCCAACGGCTTAGCCCGTGAATCCGCTGATCTGCTGCGAGTTAAGCTGGGTAGCCGCTATGCCGACTTTGCCCGCCAAATCGAGGTGTTCGAGTACGAAAGCGCGCTGGCAACGCTACACGGAATAGCTAATTCCAAAACGGACTCTTAAGAGCTTCCCAATCCTAAAAACCGCAGTGCAAGGCGCGCACGCCAAGCCCTACAGCGGATACTTCCATCTTTTTCGCGACGGTAACGGACAGCGCCTAACATCGGTTAATACGCTGTTTCCGCGGGTTTTTGATATTTTTTGACCGGCATTTTTGTAGCCGACAAAATAATTATTTTTGGCAGTGTGCGTAACATCAGGACATGGTACAGTTCATAAGCGGTTTTTATAATTACAACAATGATAGTTCTTTCATTACAAAACAAATTCCATTGCTCGTACCGATGGAATCTACTTTGCCTTTAGGAGGTCAAAATGAATGAAGACACATTAAATTTAGAAATCAGAAAATATCTCAAACATGTCGGCATCACATCGCAACGCGAGATCGAGCATGCCGTGCTCAAAGCCGTTGAAGCCGCCAAGCTGAACGGCTCCGAAACCATAGACATAAAAATGACCCTGGAGGCTCCCGCTCTCGGCGTCAGCCATTGCATTGAGGGAAAAATAGCGCTTGAATAAATCGCGTTAAAAAACTTTTAGTTGGGTCTGGTTATTACATTAATTCGACATAAGTCGACGAGGATAAAAACCATGAATAAGCACTTAAAGTTAGTTAGAGAATTCAACGACACATTTTCATTGCCGCAAGCGGCACATGGCGCAAATGAGCACTTATCCGACATGGATATTGTTATGCGTCAAGCGTTACTGATGGATGAGGGCAGCGCGGCATTAAAAGCGATTAAAGCGGGCGACATGGTTGCCATATTGGCCGGACTGGTTAACCTTGCCTACAGTGCATTGACCGCTATTGCGATGCGGGGAAGCGATGTGGTGGACCATCCGGTAACATGGCGGCATGATGGCTTTATACTCTCTATCATCCGCATCCTGTCCGACCGAATCAATAATTGCACCTCCGGCAGCGCCGATGATTATTCAGCCGTTTATTGCTTGTGTACTCATTTAGCGAATAGTTTTATCAACGCCGATTTCAACAAAGCCTTCCAATCCATCCATGACGGCAAGATGTCCAAACAGCTTAAAACACCCGATTTGAGCGATTGTCTTTTTGAATGAACTCAAAACAAAATGCTAAGTAGTTGGGCAAGAGTTTTCCGGCATGTGTGGGAGCGGCTTTAGCCGCGATTGTCGCGGCTAAAGCCGCTCCCACACATGCCGCTCATGTTAAGAAACTTATAAACACCTACTTACCTGATTAGCAGGATGCTTCGCCAGAGACAAAACATTCGACCTGTAGAGACGCGATAAATCGCGTCTCTACAGTTGGTTGAAGCATCTGACTACTCAAGAAATGCTATCAGCATAGTCGCTCTATTCTTGCTCTATTTAGGGAAAATCATATCCTCAGGACGAACAAGCCTGTCGAATTCCTGTTCAGTCACAAAGCCGCCGGAAACCGCCTCTTCGCGTAGTGTGCTGCGATTTTTAAACGCCAGCTTCGCAATCTTGGCCGCGTTGTCGTAACCGATACGCGGCGCCAACGCGGTTACCAGCATCAGCGAACGTTCCATCAGCTCGGCAATGTGATCAATATTCGGCTCGATGCCGATCACGCAATGATCGGTAAAACTGACCGCCGCGTCGCCGATCAGGCGAATCGACTGGAGCACGTTATAAATAATGACCGGCTTGAACACATTGAGTTCCAAATGCCCTTGCGCCCCGGCAAAAGTGACAGTGGTGTGATTGCCCATAACCTGCGCGCAAACCATCGTCATCGCTTCGCATTGGGTCGGATTGACCTTGCCCGGCATGATCGAAGAGCCGGGTTCGTTTTCAGGCAGCGACAGTTCGCCGATGCCGGAGCGCGGCCCCGAACTCAGCAAGCGAATATCGTTGGCGATTTTAGTGAGGCCGACCGCGATGGTGTTTAACACCCCGGAGATTTCCACCATCGCATCGTGCGCGGCCAATGCCTCGAATTTATTGGCCGCAGAAACGAAAGGAAGCTGGGTAAACTTCGCGACCTCTTCGGCAAACCGGTCACCGAAACCCGGTTTCGAGTTCAGGCCGGTGCCCACTGCTGTGCCGCCTTGCGCCAGAGGATACAGCCGCTTGAGACTGTCGTTAATCCGCTCGATACCCAGTTGCACTTGGGCTGCATAGCCGGAAAACTCCTGCCCCAAAGTCAGCGGCGTCGCATCTTGCAAATGCGTTCGCCCGATCTTGATTATTTCACTCCATGCCTCGGATTTGTCGGACAGCGCGCCGTGCAAATGTTGTAGCGAAGGAATCAACAAATGGTGCAACTGCTCGACGGTGGCGATATGCATGGCCGTCGGGAAAGCATCGTTCGAAGACTGGCTGCGGTTGCAGTGATCGTTCGGATGAACCGGCGTTTTAGTTCCCACAACCCCGCCAAGGCGCTCGATAGCCAGATTGGCAATCACCTCATTGGCGTTCATGTTGGACTGGGTGCCGGAGCCGGTCTGCCAGACGACCAGAGGAAAGTTGTCGTCCAGGTTGCCGTCGATAACCTCCCGAGCCGCATCCGCTATGGCATTTCCGATCTTGTCGTCAATGTTGCTCAGCGCGATGTTCGATAACGCGGCGCAATGTTTGACGATGCCCAACGCCCGGATCAAAGGCCGGGGCAGGCGTTCATTGCCGATTTCGAAGTTAAGAAGGGAACGCTGGGTTTGTGCGCCCCAGTATTTGTCGGCGGGAACTTGTATGGGGCCGAAAGAATCGGTTTCGGTGCGGGTATCTCCAGTGTTATTTTTCATGAATTACCCCTCTATGGTTGGGTTAAGGCATGGGCAGGCTTAGCGGCTAATAAACCTCATCATGAGAACCTATTGTTTGAAGCAAAATAGCTTCTGAATTTTCAAAACTGACAAACTCGAAAATAATTCGTAAATCGTAGCCGCCACTACACGCCCAAGAACCTTCCAAACTGCCTTTAAGTTTATGCGTTTTCAATTTGGGCTGAAAAGCATCTTCCGAAAGTAACGTCAATGTGGTCTGCAAGTCATTTGCCAGATGCGGATGCTTTTTAAAGCTGAGTTGAGCAGCTTATCTGCTCAAACGAAACTTATGCCCTTTGGGTATAAGCAAGTGTTTAGCGGCTCGAACAAATGTATTGGAACGGACCAGAGTCCGCTTCATGACAAAATATCGGCCATCAGCGATTCCACGGAGGTAGACTGACATTGGCCTTGGGCAAATTCAGCGCGGGCTTGTTGAATGTCGCAGGCAAGCTGCTGGCGGGTGCGCTCATTGACGCGCCGCTCAACTATATCAAGCAAAACTTCCTGGTCTTCTAAAGATAAAGCATCAATGGCTTCCAACACTTCTGAAAAGGATTGTCTTTGTTGCATGATGGTTCTCCTCTTTTTAGGTTTTTCGATTATTGAGTATAACAATCGCAGACTTGTAAACCAACTTGGCAGCAACTTAGACACAATTGGACGGCTGCTAGCAGTTGGGTACGTAATGGTTGCGCAATAAGCTTTAACGGCGGCGTTTTTTGCCTTTACCGGGTTTATTTGTATTCTTTCGGAAGCAACCAGGATACAAATCTGCTCGTAATTCAAGAAATTGTTGATAGTGGGGATCGCCGGGTTTCAGCTTCTGAAATTGTGTCTGGAAACGCTGAATTGCTTCTGCTTTGCGGCTTATATTTTTCAAAGCACGAATCACATTATGCTGGGATAACATTGTGTCGGGATGTGTTTCGCCTAACAGCTTTTGCCGAATGAATAATGCTTGTTGGCAAAATTCTAGTGCTTCATTCCTTCGGTTTAAGGGGCCGAGAATAGAACCGACAATATCTAATGAGCTAGCCGTATGGGGATGATCTTCCCCGAAAAGCTTACACCGAATAGTTAGCGCCTGTTGTCCCAGCAATTCCCAATTTAAAACCTTAAGTCTTAATTGGTAATTCGATGCCGCCAT
>DAINRH010000025.1:0-24587 GCA_036741905.1 Methylobacter sp.
AAATTGAAAGCAACGGCCCAGCAATTTTTAGGCAAAGTTGTGTAGATACTTATGGGGTGAGGGCCGGGGTGAGGGAATCCTGAAACTAAAGGAAGAGCGTCATTCCCTGCGCATAATGGACGGCGACCATGCCGTAGCCACGCGCTTGCACTGGGTTCAAGGCGAACCGCCCGCCGGGGTCAAAAATCCGCAAATACGCTACCGGCTGGACAACCACCTGGGTTCCGCCACGCTGGAGCTGGACGAATCGGCACAGATTATCAGCTACGAAGAATATTACCCCTACGGCGGCACATCGTTCGTGATGGGCCGCAACCAAGCCGAGGTGAAACTGAAGCAGTACCGTTATTCCGGCAAGGAGCAGGACAGCGTCACCGGATTCTATTACTACGGCTTCCGTTATTATGCGCCTTGGCTGTGCAGGTGGCTGAGTCCCGACCCGGCGGGGACGGTGGATGGGTTGAATTTGTATGGGTTTGTGAAGGGGGAACCTCTGGGACATAAGGATAAAGACGGAAGATGTACGGGAAATGCTAGAGGTAGAAGCAGCAGTTCAGATACTAAAAAAAGAAATGATGTGAGTAGAAGTAGAAGTAGAAGTTATGACAAATTTCAGGTTGAAAAGAAAGGCGATAGATACGTATATAAGGGGCGTCCCGCGTTTATGAAAAAAGCCATAGATATAGAAGTATCTGATAATGAAGACAGGAGGCACGTTATTGGATGGAGCGAAACGATTAAGGAATACGCTGAAAATATTTTTAATATAGTAATCAAAAATAACGAAAATAAGTTTGGGGAGTTGATGGTACAGCAATATGAAGAATATAAGTTAGCAAGACATCCAAAAGTATCAAGCTCTATAAAAGAACACATGGAGTATGCTGCAAAACAACTTAACAGTAGTCCTGGGAACCTGAATCCTGAGGATGCCTCTGAAAACAGAGCGATAGAAATTATTAGGAAACAAGCGGCCAGTGCATTGTCCACAATTAGGGAAGAAGGAACTAAGTCAGGCCCATTAACACATGATCAAATAAAAGAATTAGCTACCGCAGCCTTTAAAGAAGGCGCTAGTAAAACAGGTATTACAGAATTTGCAAACGCCCAGCGCAAAATAATTAAAGAAATGATAACTAATAGTTCAAAAGAGGCGCTTTTAATATCACAACTTAATTCCATCAAAATGTCAACAGCGATAGATCTTTGCAAAAAGCCTGAATCCAAAGATCAAACTTCTTTTGCACTAATCTATTACAAAGACGTTCGAAAGGCTGCAACCGAGGAGAAAACAATCTCAGATGAAGCTCGCCTAAGTGCCTTGTTTTCTTTATTGAGAATACCAAAACAATAATTAACTCAAAAGCCAAGGTGCGCACCGCGCACCTTTCCCAAGTCCAGTTCCAATGGAATCTTTTGATAAGTGTTATGTAACGCAATCCCACAACTGGCATAGACGAAACACAAACCGAAATATAAAAACAACCCAAAAAAGGAACACAACCCCATGACCACAAATTTTTTCATCAATCTGGACTACATCAACGGCGAGACGACGGTTGAAGGCCGTCAAGACATCGCCATTCAATCCTGGAATCACAGCTTCAACCAGCCCTCATCTTTAATCCCTGCTAAAGACGGCAGTTATACGCTGCAACCGGCCAACCATGCCGACTTTTCGTTCACCAAATTCATTGACTCTACCAGCGTACGGCTGATGAGGGCCTGCTGGGCCGCCGACACCATCAAGAGCGCTGTTTTTAGAGCCTACCATACCGACGGGAACGAGCGGGTGGAATACCTGAAAATCACTATGTATAACGTCATTGTCTCCAACCTGGCGCTGGGCAATAACGCCGAGGGACAGGTTACCGAAACCGTCACACTGTGTTACAACAAAATAACTTACGACTACACCCCAACGAATACGGCACAAGCGGAACACATAACCGCGACTCACGATATTTTGCATAAAACGATAAGTTAGTTCCGCTTTGTCGGACTACACGGATTGGGCCGACTAAAATCCGGCCCCTATCGGACCCGCTCATGGCAGGCTTCGACAAGGCCTTTAAGCATTGTAGGGGCGGACCATACCCGCGATGATGAGGCACAATCTACAAAATCGCGGTTTTAGGATCGAGCATAAAATCAAAGTGGACAACTGTGTTCAGCCGGAGTGCAGGCTGTTTTGGCACAAGCCTAAGTTAATTCATACTCATTCCTTAATATCGCGGTCATTACGCTTCATGACCGCGCCGATGCCCAACAACCGGAGACGCTTTAGCCGGCGCGCTAGCGGTTGCAGAGAAGATCGAGCAGGAGATTTTAAAAACCGGATTTTGACAGTGCGAACGGTCTATTGAATCGGACGTGCCGTCCAGGAATACATAAACACCGTAAATTTTAACCAACACCCCGCAGGAGAGAAGTTCAATGTCAGATCAAAAAAACGCCAAAGCCATCCACCCTATGCACCTGTGGGCCAATATACACAACGTGTCGGCCTCGCCCCATTTCCGTAATATGCGCGTCAGTAGCGTGGCTACGGAATTTCACACAGACATCAATAAACTCGACGAATACAAAACTCTTTTTGGCAACCAGGCTTACTGCGAGTGCGAGGAATGCCGTTCGATTTTCGGCCCCGCCGCCTATTTTGTGGATTTGATGCGCACGGTCGAAAAAATCACACCACAGGGTGCCGGGGATTTAAACAAACGCCGCCCCGATCTGGCTAAAATCCAGCTCACCTGCGAAAACACCAACAAACCGGTTTCCTACCTCGAAATCGTCAATAAGATTTTGGCGTTGCAACTAACCCCTCCCAATAATGACAATCCTGAAAGTCAGGCCATTGACAAGTCTTATCAAACACTGGCAACGGCAAAACATGCTTTCATCCTGCCGTTCAATCGTCCTCTAGAGCAAATCCGTGCCTATTTGCGTCAGGCAAAGACCGATTTGGCGAGCGTTTATAAGACTTTCAACGTTTCGGAAAATGCAGTTGCCAGAGAAACCCTGGGGCTTTCCGTTGAAGAATATAACGTGCTCATTACCGTTCGAACGGATACCGACTTATTAAATGAAATAAAGGAAGTCTTCGGAGTGGCGGTTACGCCAAGCTATGTTGGAGACCTGGCAAAAGTGGACGTGTTCCTCAGACAAAGCGGACTGTCAGAGCAGGCATTGCGGGAGCTTTTTTATCAAGGCTTAAACAAGAACGAAATAGAAAGCCAGGCGCATGGCTTTTACATCAATTCGAAACTAACCGGTACGGATTATCACAGCATCAACATTGACAATACAATCAAAAATCTCAATTCAACAACTCTCGACCGGATACACCGGTTTATACGCTTGGCGAAAAAGCTTAATTGGAGCTTTGCCGATCTGGACTGGACGTTAAAATCCATTAAGGCACAGGAAATTGATGCTCCGGCCATTAATACACTTGCCGAAATAAAAACCTTACAAAGCCTGCTCGGTGCGCCAGTGGATGTGTTGTGCAGTTTTTGGCACGATATTAAAACCATCGGCAAGGGCGACGCTGAGTTGTCCAAGGCGTTGTTCGATACGGTATTCGGCGATAGGTCAATTATTGATAAAAAAATCGGCCCTGAAACAAGCAGTCAAGTCGCCCATTCTCTGGCGATAGGCGTGAATGAATTAAACGCTATTGCCAATATATCTTTTCCTATTATTTTCTATGTGGGGGAGTTTACCAAGCAGGGCAAAGATATTGTCTCACTCTGTACGGAAATAAAAGGCGCCCAATATGATAGCGTTACGATAGCGAAGGATACACTGGATAAGCTCAATGAAATATTAAAACTACCAGCGTTATATGACAAAATAAAGGAAAAAAAACCAGACTTCGCCAATCAGCCGCGATTAAAAGACGAAATATCAAGACTCGAAGTACTGACAAAGGATTTTCGGAAAAAACTTTTTCCAGATCTCAACAGCGAACAACAATCTTTGCTAATAAGACTGAACAGGTTATCGCTGGAAGCGGCCCATCCTGATGTAACGCCAATAACGGATACTTTTACCCTGCAACGTCTTTCCTTTCTTTATCGCCACGCCAAACTCGCCCAACTAATAAAGCTGCCGGTTATCGAGTACCTGCTGCTATTAGACATCACCGACAAACAAAAAACGATCTTTAACGTTAACGATGTTTCCGCTATCGCAGCTACAGTCGACTGGATGAAAACGACCGGCTTTAGCGTATATGAATTGCATTACCTACTGAAAGGGGCCGATGAGAAATTTTTCCAAAAAGAAAAATGGGACGAATCTATCGGTGAGTTCTTAAAAATTTTGCGCGCTAACACGCAACCGCAGAAATTTGACCTTAAAGTGAACGATATTTTGAACTGGGATAGCTTAGAATCCGAGTATAAAACCCATTTTAATAGTAAAAGCCCGGACAACACCGAAGCATATAACGCATATATCGCCGCACTCGCACAAGCCAAGAATAATTTTGAATTTTCTTCAGGCGAGTTTTCGGCGGGCAAGACCGTCAGTCGGCTCTGCGCAGAAATAGAACAATTGGAGTACGACATAGCCGTTAAATCTACAAAAAACTCTATTGAATGGCTCAACGAACTGCTTCAAACTCCAAATCTTATTGATAAGATAAAAGCAAAAAAAACCTCTGCTACCTTTTGCAGCCTGATAACCGCGTTGGAAAAAGACACGGCAGAACTTAAAACCAAGGCCTTCGACAAGCTTAATACCGAGCAGCAAACATCGATCAAAAGAATTAACCGGTTGTTAATTGAATCGATATATACCGCACAAACACCAAAACTATCCGACCAAAAACTATCCGACATCGAAACAAAAGCTAAACAGGATTTTATCCAAGCCATCAACAAGACCCTCCAAAGCGAGGTATTTAATATTCTTGAGGTTACGAATCATCAGACTTACATCGGTGAAATCAACAAACTAAAAGCAAAATCCAGTTTATCGCAACATGAAAGACTGAAGCTGAACCGTCTTCAATGGGAACTACGCTTTCCCGATACGCTTGCAAAAAGCACTATTAAACACATCGGCGACGAGTGGCAAGCGGGCTTGATTAAGCAACTGGCCAACTTCTTTGGCAGCACAACGGAAGAAATGGACGCTCTTGCTGAATGGGTTGGTCATGCCAAAAAGAACAATTCGCTTGATCCGGTTTCATTTAATTATGTCGATGCATTTTTGACGAATGCCCCGGAAAGTTCAGCCTATCTTAGCGACTTCTTGTTAACGCTACACCGGTGGCTGATACTGGTGCGCAAGCTGCAACTGACGCCGGCGGAAATCAGCGGCATACAGGCATACCCTAAGTGCTTTGCTTTGCAAGATAACTTTTCGTTACGCTTTGACGACATAAAAACACTATCCAGCTTTAAACAGTTAATTAACAGCTTTAATGATACAGAGGGAAAGCTGCTGGATTTTTTTAAAAAAGTCGAGCCGAAACACGCAATAGCCACCCCACTTAAGACAATCGCGGAAAGCTGCGCCGACCTATCGAAAATCACAGGCTGGCAGCAGGCGCAAATAACACTGTTGAATACCCACTATAATTCTTTACTCAAAGGCAATCTTGTCGAAACGCTTAGCCGATTCAAAAAAGCCTTCGATTTGACCGCGTCCTTGGGCGTAGACATCGATTATTGCATACGCATAACGAATCTCGCAGTAGCGGAATGGGCCGAGTACACCGCAATGGCCGACTCGGTCATCAGGCTGGTCAAGGCCCAGATTAAGGACAGTGAATGGCAACAGCTCGCCAAAAAAATCGACGGCGGCATTAACGAGCAGAGCCGCACCGCTCTGGCCACCGCTGTCTTGAGAAAACTCAAAAAGGATAATCTGCGCGATCTTTCCGAATATTTGCTGATCGACGTGGAAATGAGCGCCTGCGCCTCGGTTTCCTACATCAAGCAGGCAATACTCTCAGTGCAGACTTATTTACAACGCTGCCGCATGAATCTTGAACTAAGTGTCGTCAAACTGAACATTCCTGAAGCGCAATGGAAGTTGCTGATGGAATACCGCAAATGGGAAGCCAGCCGCAAAGTATTCCTGTATCCGGAAAACTATCTTGCCGATGCGCCCAGGCAAGAGCGTACCAAGCTGTTCCGCGAATTCGAGGAGGCGTTGTTGCAGTCCAATATCACCCAGGACGCCGTGGAAGCCGCCTACCATAAATATTTCGATGGTTTGGTGGAATTGTCCAACCTGAAAATCGTTGAAACTTACCGTTGCCGTATCCAATATCCCAACCGCGACGACTTGGTCGACACCCTGTTTATTTTTGGCCGCACCGCCACCGAACCTCACGGCTTTTATTACCGCCGCTGTATAGAACCCACCTCGGATCGACCCACCTGGGAACCCTGGTTAAAGCTGGATCTGTCCATCAAAGCCGATACCGTTTCCCCGGTATTCGCGTTCAACAAATTGTTCGTATTTTGGGTCGAAACTACCGAAATTACCGAAACTACCGAAACCACCAGCCAAAACGGCAACCGCACCACGACCAAGACCAAAAAACGAACAGCCGCCATTAAATACTCATACCAGACGCTCGGCGGTAAATGGGTGCAAGCACAAACATTGCAAAAGGATCTTAAAATCCAAATCGGCGGTGCTTTTCCTCGGGTGGAATATACGGCAGTGAATAGCACACTCGTTTCATATAATGCAAACGACACCTCACCAAAAGTCCACCCTGTCACAGTAACCGCTAAAAACTCGGCTATAACAGAAATTGTTTGCCCATTAGGAAATGATCCCAACAGCTTGGAGCTTCCTATGATGCCAGTAAGCCATACACAACCGGCAGCAACTTACGCAGCCATACTGATGGAACCTATGGAAGTAAAAAAGAGACGTATAAGTCCTGAGACGTCCACTATCCCAGCATATCTGATTCCGTATCAAGAGATCAGTACACACCCTTTTGGCCGCGACCTGAATACAGATGATTTGATAAGCTATTTGCCTTTGAATCAAGGCGAGGGGATATTTATGATAGGGTACGCAAGCACAAAATAGCATTACAAGACAAAGCGATCTGGGTGGATAGCGCCTTATCTAGACCTGTACTGGAGTTTACGGGAGATGACCCTATCTTGTATCAGAGTTTCCCTGAATTTAAGCAAGATACCAATACCAATAAATTAAGTGAATTAACTATTGAACTTTGGGTAAAACTGGCTGCTATTAACAAAGACATCGATATCATCGCTTGGCAATCCCTTCCTTTCATAACACTAACTGTTTCCCACTCGGGAGCAGTAATTGTTAAACATGTAAAAATAACAACGACTCCAGAACCACCTAAAAAAATTAAGGGGAATCAATGGACGCACCTTGCTTTTACATGGAAGCGGGGAGGGAAACTTACTATCTATATTGATGGGGAAAAATTACTTGATAGAGATACAAGCGGGGAAACATGGGAATGGCAACTCATTGGAGATGTGGCTTTTTCCGCCGGCTCCGGCGGCCAATTGGCAGAAGTCTGTATTTGGAAAAAAACGCTTAATGACGCGCAAATCAAAAATCGCGCTAACAAAAAATCTCTCATACCGCATTGTCCGCTAAATATGGTTAAAAACCAGCCAGGATGGTACACCATGAGTATCGGGAAAGACTCCTTTCTGCTGAGTCCTCCCTCAAAATTGATAAGTTACTGGCCGCTAAATGTACCGGGCACCGTTATCACCGACGAAATCAACAGCAAAAATATATCGTTAGGGAACAACCAAATAAAGAAAACGTCAGATTTTCCTGGATACACTGAAAAGTGGGTTTTGGAGTTTTCCGGGAAGAATCCCGAACCAGACAACACCGCCCCTGGGACGCTGTATGAACTGAGTGCGCTGACGATTGAGTTCTGGATCAAACCGGCAAAAGATTTATTAACAGCTACTATCATCAATACTCCTCCCAACGGTACGCCCGGATTTTTTAACGCATGGCTTGCAGTTGGCAAAGTGGCCGTGAGCATTGTTTATCGCGAGGAGACTTATCCTAATTTCTCTGACGAACCAATTCCCGTTAATAAATGGACACACGTGGCGGTTACTTTCGAAGAACACAAACCTCCGGTTTTATACATAGATGGATTGATACAAACTACTAAGTTGGATAGATGGCCAGCTAAAGCAGCCTTTATAGACAAGCTAAGCTTCGGAGCCAAGTATTTATGGGAAAATGAACCGCTCAAGATTCCTCAAATGAGTGCAGACACTCAATTGGCCGAGCTTTGTATTTGGAGTGTCTCTTTCAGCGAGGAACAAATACAAGCCCGAGCCCGTAGAAATATACCATTTCGTTTTATTCGACTTACGACCGGCGTAACCCAGCAATTGGCACAAAAAGCTTTCATCGGCGGCATTGATCATCTGTTGACGCTGGAGTCCCAATCCTCGCCCGAGTCCTCTTTTAGCCAACTATACCCGGCTGCGGCCAGTTTTAGTCTGCCGACAAATGATAGCTTAGACTTTTATGGTGCCTACGGGACGTATTTTCAGGAGATTTTTTTTCACCTGCCCTTTTTGGTGGCCAATACCCTAAGCGCCCACCAGCGCTACAGTGAAGCGCGCAACTGGTATCACTACATATTCAATCCGACTCTACACAGTACCTCTGGTAAAAGCGATGCCTGGCGCTATCTCCCGTTGCGCAACCATAGCGCAGAAACCTTACAGCAAATCCTATCGGACGAACAAGCGATCCGCGCCTACAACAACAATCCCTCTGATCCCCACGCCATTGCCCGTTTGCGTATCGGCGCTTACGAGAAAGCGGTGGTCATGAAATACATTGATAACCTGATTGCCTGGGGCGATGCTTGCTTTGCCAAGGACACCTGGGAGTCCATCACTCAGGCCTCCACGCTGTATATGCTGGCTTACGACTTATTGGGGCCGAAGCCGGAAAATATAGAGAAGTGTAAAGTTCCTGATGCCAAAAAATACCAAGATTTCAATGAGAAAAGAGAAATAGTAGCTACTCCTGCTAATACTCACAACAATACATTCCATAAAGCTTATACGAAACATCAAAAGCTTAAAAATATCGCCTTGGATTCCAAAAACTATAAAGCGCCTGCGCCAATCAATAGTTTTCTCGATGACACGTCTTATTTTTGCGTACTGGAGAACGAGCAATTCACCGCTTACTGGAAAAAGGTGGAAGATCAATTATTCAAAATCCGCCATTGCCAGAATATCAAAGGCGTGGTCAGGGAATTGGCGTTGTTTGAGCCTCCGCTCAACCCGGCCGAGCTGGTGCGCGCCGCAACCGCCGGCGGTATGTCTCAGGGCGTGTCCCTTGACCTCCCGGTTCCGCATTACCGTTTCGAATATATGCTGGAAAAAGCCCGCACTATTACCGCCACGGTAATCCAGCTCGGCGCTTCGCTGCTGAGCGTTTTGGAAAAGAAAGATGCAGAAACCCTGTCCGTTATGCGAGCCAACCATGAATCTGCGCTACTCAAGCTGATCAAGACAACGCGGAAACAGCAAATCAAGGCAGCGCAAAGCAACCGGGATGCGCTCGACGTCAGTTTGGAAGCTGCGAAGCATCGCTTGTCCTATTACCGTGACTTACTAAGCGCCGAATTATCGTTCTGGGAAACGGCGGGCCAAGGATTAAGATTGGCCGCGACGGCATTTGAAGCCGATGCGGCTTTAGCCAACTATCTGTCATCCCCCACTTATCTGATTCCGACCATTTTCGGGCTGGCCGACGGCGGCTTTCATCCCGGTTCGGCACTTCAGGCTATCGCCGCAGGCGACAGCAGCGTCGCGGGCACCTTAAACAACTTGGCTGCTTCGTCGGAAATTATGGGCCAATATCAGCGTCGCAAGGAGGAGTGGGCGCAACAAGCCCAGATGGCCCAGGACGATATCGAATTGATCCGGCAGCAGATCCACGCCGCCGACATCAATGTCGCCATCGCCAAAAGCGAATTGCAAGTCCATGAAAAAAGCTTGAAGCAAGCGCAAGAGATTGATAATTTCCTCAAATCGAGGTTTACCACGCCGGAATTGTATCAATGGATGTCCGGGCGCTTGTCGTCAATTTATTTCGAAACTTTCAAAATCGCCTTGGAAATGGCTTTGTTGGCGCAAAAGGCTTACCAGTTTGAATCGAATACCGATGAATCTTATATCGTTTTCGACTATTGGGACGGCTTAAAACAGGGGCTATTGGGCGGCGAAGGTTTGATGCTGTGCTTGAACCAACTCGAAAAAGCCCATACCGAAGGCAACGCCAGACGTTTGGAAATCGAAAAAACTATTTCATTGAAGAAACTTTGCGATAATAACTTCGATGATCTGAAAAAAGGGTCGTTGACGTTTAGTCTAAGCGAAGCGCTGTTCAATAATGACTTTCCCCAACACTACTGCCGGAGGATCAAGACCCTTTCCATTTCCATTCCGGCTGTGCTTGGGCCCTACGAAAACATTAATGCCACGCTGATTGAAACCGGCAGCAAGACACGGGTAAGGCCAGGATCGGATAGCGCGGATTTGAAGTCGGATTTTCAGCGTAAGCAAAAGATCGCGCTGTCCCGAGGGATTAACGACAGCGGCATGTTCGAGTTGAACTTTCGGGACGAACGTTACTTGCCGTTTGAAGGCACTGGCGCTATTTCCGATTGGGAACTTCGTATTCCTAGGGACAATAACCTTCACTTGAATTACGACAGTTTAACCGATGTCATTATTCATCTTTGTTATACCGCGCTTGATGACGACCAAACGTGATAAAGTTCTGTCGCAAAGTTTGCCCGCATAAGCTAGAATCTAAGATTGATGTTACGCACGCATCTAATAAATAAAGTGTAGTCCACGAAAAGCACGAAAAACAAAGTGGTTATACAAAGGAGAACAAAGACGCAAAAAACAAAGCGCGTCCCTCTCCTGTCCGTCATGCCTGTATCAAGTCACATACCTGTCATGAACGTTGTCAAAAGGAATGTGGCTAAATGCTTGGCATTACATCGTTAACCGAGAAATATACTGTTCTATGTTTTTTCGTGTCTTTCGTGCTTTTCGTGGACAATGCATAACATCGGTTAATAACCGATGTTATGCGCCTTGGCTTCTAAGGCGCACACGGTACGCACTACAGCGGACATTCCTCTGCGGGAACAAAAGCTTTTCAGACAATACAGGCTAATCAGTGACTTATATTGTTCACGGCGGTATTCGCCAATAAACCGGCAAAACCTTATCGCCGGATAAAACCCTATAAAGATAAAGTTAAATACTCGCCAAGACAGTTTCTTGTACAATAGTATTACACTAATAAAATAGTGGTTATATCCAGTTTCTTAATTCAGGGAAAAATAATGAAAAAAATAAGTCTACTACTTGCGTTATCCTTGCTGTTTGGCTTTTCAAGCACAGCCGCCCTTGCCGATACCCTAACCTCCAATAAAGACATCCTCGGCAGTTGGTTTCTGGAATATACAAAAAAATCGCCGGAAGATAGTGAAAAAAAACCGATGGGCATGACCTGGGTACTTGATAACAAGCAGCTTACCCAAAAAGATATTCCTCAAGTTAGAGGCAACCCCTATGATGCGCCGGCAGTCGACTATGTTGTTGAAGACGGCACGTTAAAAGTCAACATACTCGGCAGAGCGGGCAAGTTCGATATTTACTCGCTAGTGGAAAAAACCGATACAGTCATGGTACTTAAAGACAATAAGTACGGAACCTACATGTATTTCACAAAAAAATAAGCCTTCCCCTTACCGGGACTTACAGGACATAAACATGACCTGTAAGTCCCGCCAATCGCCCCGCCTACACCGCATCAGCAATCGCATGCCTTGCTTAACTGATCAGCCCCGAAAACCAGAAAAACCCAAACCTGCAAAAGCCGCGTTGTTCGCCTGAGATTATCCGGCGGCTTGGCATCGATGTTGTTTGAATGGATAATCGAATGATTTTAATGGATAATGCACGTCTATTTACTTGATCTAACCTACGCAGTGAAGCAATGAAAAAAAAGATAGAGGAACTTATCCTGCAAGCCGTTGAAACACTAAAATCAGACGGTGTTCTCGCCCAGGAAATCACCCCGAACATTACGATTGACCGCACCCGTGACCCGCAACACGGCGATTTTGCTTCGAATCTGGCATTAATACTGGCGAAACAGGTCAGTGCCAATCCGCGCCAGCTGGCTGAAAAACTGATTGCCGCACTGCCTCAAGATGCCGTCATTGTTAAAGTTGAACTGGCGGGCCCCGGTTTTATCAACTTCTTTATCGACCCCGCCGCCCAATACCAAGTTATCAAACAAATTCACGACCAAGGCCCGAAGTTTGGCTTAAGTAATGTCGGTGCCGGTAAAAAAGTCCAGGTCGAGTTCGTTTCCGCCAATCCAACCGGTCCTTTGCATGTCGGTCATGGACGTGGCGCCGCTTATGGTTCTGCGGTTGCCGATTTATTGCAGGCCGTCGGTTTTGACGTGCATCGCGAATATTATGTCAACGATGCCGGGCGGCAAATGGATATACTCGCCACCAGTATCTGGCTCAGATACCTTGAAGAATGCGGCGAAGTGGTGCATTTCCCCAGTAATGCTTACCGGGGCGAATACGTACGCGAAATCGCCTGGAACATTCATAAAAACGCCAACAATGAATATCGCAGACCCGTAGAGCTGGTGTTTGAAGACATTCCGCTTGACGAACCGGCCGGCGGCGATAAGGAAGAACATATCGATGCGCTGATAGCCCGCGCCAAAACCTTGCTGGGAGCGGCGTTATATCAGGACTTTTTTCAAATAGGCCTGAACGATATTCTGGAAGACATCAAAATCGACTTAAGCGAGTTTGGCGTCGACTATCAGGAATGGTTTTCAGAACGCCGGCTGATGGACGACGGTTCGGTGGAAAAGGCGCTGGAACGCTTACGTGCCGCCGGTCATCTTTATCAAAAAGATGGCGCGACCTGGTTTGCCTGCGCCGCTTTAGGCGACGAGAAAGACCGGGTTGTGGTCCGCGACAATGGTCAATCCACCTATTTCGCGTCCGATATTGCCTATCATATGAACAAGCTGGATCGCGGTTTCGACCAGATTATCAACATTTGGGGAGCCGATCATCACGGCTACATTCCCCGCGTCAAAGCGGCCATTCAGGCCCTGGGCGCTGACGCGTCCAAGTTAAAAATACTGCTGGTTCAATTTGCATCGCTGTATCGCGGCGAAGAAAAAGTGCAAATGTCGACCCGCTCCGGCGAATTTGTCACCTTGCGCCAATTGCGCAATGAGGTCGGTAAAGATTCGGCGCGCTTCTTTTACGTGATGCGCCGGTCGGAACAGCACATGGATTTCGACCTGAAACTGGCGACCTCCAAATCCAACGAGAATCCGGTATTTTATGTACAGTATGCTTACGCCAGAGTATGCAGCGTATTGCGTCAATTGGACGAGAAAAGCTGGGAACGGAATTTACCGCTGGGCATGGAAAACCTGACGCTATTAACCGAAGAGCACGAAACCAGCCTGCTGGGAACACTGACGCGCTATCCTGAAGTGCTGGAACGTGCAGCATTGCAGCACGAACCGCATCAGCTGATTCAATACCTGCGCGAATTGGCAAACGAGTTCCACACTTACTACAATGCGCATCAATTTCTTGTCGACGATGCAAAAATTCGCAATGCAAGGCTCAATTTGATTTGCGCGGCGAAACAGATATTAGCAAACGGCTTGGGCTTGCTGAATATCAACACACCTGAAGCAATGTAAAATGGCTAAAGACTACAAACATAGAACGCAGAATAAGAATACCTCGTCGTACCGACAAAGCTCGGGCCAACGAAAAAGTCTCGGCCTGTGGCGATGGATGCTGATTACGGCGTTGATTATTTCGTTTGTAGTCTTTCTGGTGTATTTACGCAGCACCGGCTCGAAACAAATAACGCCTCAGCAGAATATACCGACCAAGGCCGAGGAGGCAAAAGTCGAAGCGCCCAAGCAGGAGAAAAAACCTGAACCGGGCCCGATATTGCCGCAATTTGATTTTTACACCATCCTGCCCGAAAAAGAAGTCATCGTGCCGGATCACGAAATCAACACCCGCGCCAGGGAAGAACGGGTAGGACAGGCAAAAACCGCCAGTTATATTTTGCAGGCCGGTTCGTTCCGGGAATTTAAAGACGCCGACAGCTTAAGGGCCAAGCTGGCTTTAATGGGGATTGAATCCAAAGTCGAGAAAGCAAAAGTCGGCAACGTGGTCTGGAACCGGGTCAAAATGGGGCCTTACACCCAAATGGCCAGCGTTAGCGCTATTCGCAGTCGATTAAGGGAAAACGGCATAGACGCAGTCGTTATGGAAATTGGTCACTAATAGAGCCTATTGGCAATCCCATGCGATCGTCCGTGTTGTCCTAAAACGCATACTTTCACCGCCTCTCCGAATGGGGAACTAACAACCTCCATTCCGCCCAGTCGTTTTTCCGTCAAACTGTTCATTATCTGCCTCTGCGCTGTGTTATGCTTTTTTCCATCAATACCGGTCGGTATCAAATACAAGAGGAAAATGATATGGGTTTGGCATTAAAAGATACTCAGCACCATTGCTACGGCGATTATGTGGCTTGGCCTGATGACATGCGCTATGAGCTGATCGATGGCAACGCGTATGCGATGTCTCCGGCTCCCGACCTGGCTCATCAGGATGTGGCAGGGGAAATTTATCTCCAAGCTCGTCTGGCGCTTAAAGGTAAATCTTGCCGTGCTTTCATTGCCCCGGTCGATGTTCGCCTGCCGAAACAGAACGAAGCGGACGAAAGCATCGATACCGTCGTGCAGCCGGACGTCTTGGTGGTCTGCGACAGCGGCAAACTGGATCGGCGCGGCGTGCGCGGCGCGCCGGACTGGATCGTGGAAGTATTGTCGCCATCCACGGCAGGTCACGATCAAATCAGAAAACGCAGTCTTTACGAACGCCACGGCGTCAAAGAATATTGGCTGATTCATCCGATTGACCGTGTGTTGACCGTTTACCGTTTGATCGACGGCGAATACGGCAAGCCCGAACTGTACGAATTAAACGGCGAAACCCAGGTCGGCGTGTTGCCGGATATTGTGATTCGGTGGGATGAATTGGCTGCGCGATTGCCGGTTGATTATTGACCTTATGGCTTGGATAAAAAACAAATGATGGGGAGTTAAAAATGCCGATTTTGTCCATGTTTTATGGCATTGTGGTTGCAAGCTTGGCTTGAAATTCATCGTGATGAAATAATGGCGGACTGGAGTCTGGCTGTTCGAGGGATACAGCCTGAGCGAATTAAGCCGTTACAGTAGGGAGCTCTAAATGAATAAGGTTATTACTGTATACCCCTTGTTACACCAACATCTGTTTGTTGAAATGGCTGATGGTCAGTGTGGTGAGTTTGATATGACACCCTACCTGGAAAGCGATTTTTTTTCTGCATTAAAGGATGACGCCTATTTCAAGCAGGTCACGGTCTTTTTTCGTGGCGTTGGCTGGCCTAATGGGCAGGATATTGGGCCCGATACAATTGAAGCGGGATTGGTAAAGTCCAAAAAATCGTTGTTCGTAGGCGGCTTAGCGACAGCAAACCACCAAAAACAATCAGTCCCGTAGGATGTACACCATGCACCATTTGCGGATTTTAGAATAAAGCAGCATCGAAAAGGGGCGCGATGCGCCCCCTACCCGGCTCAGTCCCGCTTGAGAGCCTTATCGCGTTATTTGTAAATCTCTTTACGGTGTCCAATCTCGATAACCAGAATAATCAGCTCGTTATTTTCAATGCGACATAGCAACCGAAAGTCTCCTACCCGATAGCGCCACAGGCCAGAAAACCTGCCTTGCAAGGCTTTGCCGGTTAAGCATGGATTGTCGGTAGTTTGTAGTCGATCAAGGAGAAAGGACGTAATTCTTTTTTGTAGGGTTTTATCGAGTTTTTGCAAATCCCGTTTGGCATCGTCAGAAAGCCTAACGGTCCAAGCCAAGCTCTTTTACCACGTCGTTTAAGTTGTGAGATTTTTTGCCGCTTTCAAGATAGCGCTGATAAGCGTCATCTGCTTTTTTCGCATCTTGGCAATCTTCCAGATGCTCAAACAGCACATTTTTAACCAGTTGCGCCGGACTAATATGTTCCTGTTCTACCAACTGATTTAGTAGAGTTGCTGTTTCATCATCCAATTCTAATGTCATCATGTCGTTTTTCTCACCTGAGTAATGAATAGATAATAATGTCCGCCATTACAAAAGTAAAATCGGCGACTAAAAACGAACACTTTCACGGCCACTGGAGATTAGGACTCAGTTCAAATGCACAATTCAAGACCTGACCCTCGTGCTCTTGCGTGCTCAATATAAAGTGCGTAGGCGCAAAATCCTCAATTGCGCTAATAAACGACAGACAGGCAATGCGCATGCCTTGGCGTGAAGAACATCGGAAAGCCGTGTGCGGGAAAACCGCATGCATGGTTTGATGAGGAAGGGCAGGCGTAAGCCTGCTCTTTACTCTACCCGCTTTTCGGGAAAGGGGACTAATAATAGACCAGATGCGTGATTGAAAGACCTGACCCCGCTTTTCCATCACCAAAAGTAGGCACTTTAGGCGACGCACAACGCCAATTACAACCAATCGAAGTTGCGGCGGATTGCCTAGCGGCGAATCCACCCTACAATTACCCGCCTTACAGCGTTCAAGCCTCACACAGCCGCTTGGAACGGGGGAGGGATCTCCGTCCTCCTTGGAGTAGTTCTCGTTCCTCTTCGGTTAGGCGGTTATTGCTAGCTCCTCGATTAATATCCCTATGTAGTCCCCTAGTATAGTCAATTAATCCACTATCTATATGAATAAGTACATTACCACGCGTTATTGGGAAATTGTTGCTCTTGATACGAAGTTTCTCATTTGATGCACCAACCACTTTAGACCCTTTACTCACTTTTTTCTCCGTAATTCATAGTTAACTCAATCGCTCTATTATACGTACTTGAAAACTCAGTATAAATAGAACGTAAAATAAAATATTGCGATAAAATATCTGCAAAAACGTACCCTACATCGACATCTCTACTTGTAAAAAAATCGCTATCAACGTGATCAAAACATAGAAAGCCAAATATCGTGCGTCCCGCATCATTAGTACTGATAACTTTCCTGAATTCCTCGTCTAACTCAACATTCCATAAAGTCATAGGAATAATTAACGTTGATTTGTAACATGATGTTGGGTTAGCATCATTTCCGCCATCCTGAGTAAGCCAACATTCTATCCAATCGGTGTCTGGCGTATAAACACCATCTAAATTTATGTTAGAGTTTTCGTTAGAATTCTGTTTTTTCTCGCTCTTGACCCAATATTCCTTAGCTAATTTAACATTTATTCGTGAATTTTTATATTTCCCTTCTACAATAGCTGAAGGGATGTTATTGCATTCAAAAAACGTTCCTGTGTCTTTTACGTGAACAAATCCAGAATTTGATCCTAATGGAAAGTCAGAAATGTAGTTTATGTCAATATCTCTGTAAATGTTTTTGATCCATTCTTCATTATCTTGCATTTGACTACATTTAATGCAGAGTCTTGGTTTTATATTGTGACGATCTTCAAAATATTGCTCAATGAATCCAAAATTACTTTTAGCAGTCTCCCCAAGTGTTCGGTTTAGGTAATCTATCATTGCATTACTGAGCTTGCCAAGCATTCGGACATCAAGAGGTTTAATGTAAGGTATTTGTATTGCAGTTTTTATCTTTTTATGAAATTCGGCAGCAAGGAATGAATATTGAGTAAATTCCCCTTGATTAAAACAAACTACCTTACGCATTAATAAAGCAAAATTATCAATGCTGTAATCTTTTCTTGCCTGTGATGAAGGGGTTACAAAAAAATGAGTATTACAGGTTTTTGGAACAGAAATCTCTAGTGCTTCCACTAAGGTGCAAGCAGTTCTCTCCCACGTGTAGCCTCGATCAATCAAATTCTTTTTAAGGGCCTTCGCATTTATTATTATTCTTTCACGATCATTTGCGCATTCTAAAATTATGTCTGTAACTTCCTTTAAGGTCTTTTCAGTAAAATTTGGCTCATCCTCACCACCATCTTCCCCACCAATGGATATTGGGTGAACACATCCAATTCCTTGACCTTGTAATTCTTCATCTATGAACTTATATAGACCGCTCTGATCACTAATGATTAAAGGTATTTCTGCTGATATGGCTTCCCAGCCGGTTAAACCAAAACCTTCATGCCAAGACAACATTAAGGCTATGCTAGATTTGCAAAGCTGCTCGAAAAGCTCTTTACGATTTTCAGTATAAGGAAGCGGAAAAAGGTTGATTACTCGACCTGCACGCTTGTTAGCAAAAGCTTTAAGTGATTTCTCTTCTTCACTTCCAGAACCGTCAATTCCAAATAGAATCATTCTAGGATTATCACGAAGACAGGGTATTGCTCTAGATTTTTCAGCATGAGTTAATTTAATCGCTTCCGCAAAAGCAGCAACGGCTAATTTACCTTGTTTTATTTTATCGTTTTCTGGATCGAGACGACCGAAAGTTATTGCAGTAAATGATTTCTGTTTTTTTGAGGTCAAATTTTGATGTAAACCAGGAATGAGCATGATAGCGTCCTCCTTGCTTAATAAATCATTTAGCCTATCTCGCAATAATGGCCCTACCGCAAAATGTTTGTCCGCGTCATTAAATACTTGGTTTTGTAATGTATACTTTTTTTGCGCTTCGGCAGCGCAATGTTTATAGCCAGTATAATCAAAATAGCTCATGTGCATAATGACAGCAGACCTGCCTTGCTCGCTGACTTCTTTTATTTTATTTGCTGCTTTTCCACTGATAACATCATGACCAATCCACCACTCAACTTTAGGAGATGGAAATTTATTACAAATTTCATCCCATAGTTTATTGACAACATCCGCTGAGAATAATTCATACTCCGCTTCGGTATTGAGGGTTAACAGATGTATATCTTGACGGGCGGCGTCAGCAATCTGTTCCTCCGAGGCATTTAGTACAGCGCAAATAATTTTATATTTGTCCTTTAAAAGAGATGACAGCGCAATTGTCAAATCCATATTAAACGAGTTAATTCCTCCCGACTTTGTACCCCATGATGTTGCCAATAGAGCTATTATTGGCAAGTCAGATTGCATAAGTTTTTGCATTATTAGTCATGTTGTTATGTATAAATATTTAAAGGATAATAAACTTAAACTCTAGACATCGCAAATTTTTGGGGTGATATTGGGGTAATGTTAATACCTTTAAAATACCGCTGCCATAACCCAAAGCCCAGTAGGCCGGAATAAGCCGGTTCGAGCGATAGCGAAAACCGGCGTTTCCGGCAAACACCTCCCAAACTCGCCGGAAACGCCACCTCGCGCTACGCGCTTGGATGGCCTTATTCCGGCCTACCCCCCTTCCTCCTTATCATCCTCATCCCCAGCCATATCCGAAATCTCCTTCAACCTTGAGATGGCCTTAAAATTAATACTCTCTTCCGGATACAAGCCTTCGCTATCTAACACGCCAGCGGATTCCCCAGTCAATAACGCCAGCGTTTCATCAACACTGGAAACCGCATAAACCGCAAACAGCCCCTTGGCCACCGCATCGATCACTTCCTGTTTCAGCATCAGGTTGCGCTTGTTGGCGGCGGGGATAATCGCGGCGTGTTGCCCATTGAGGCCGCGCGCCTGACACAGCCTGAAGAAGCCTTCTATTTTCTCGTTAACGCCGCCGACCGCCTGCACTTCGCCGTACTGGTTGATCGAGCCGGTCACCGCGAAGGTCTGCTTGATCGGCGTCCGGGTCAGCGCCGAAATAAGGCAGCACAGCTCGGCCAGCGAGGCGCTGTCGCCGTCGATATAGCCGTAGGATTGTTCGATCGCGATGCTGCCCGATATGGCAAAAGGAAATTGCTGGGCATAGGTGTGGCCCAGGTAGCCGGTCAGGATCATCACGCCTTTGGAGTGGATGGCCTGACCCAGTTCCACCTCGCGCTCGACATCGACGATGCCTCGGGAACCGGGGTAAACGCTGGCGGTAATGCGCACCGGCGCGCCGAAGCTGCTGCCGCCGACTTCCAGCACGGTCAAGCCGTTGACCTTGCCTACCGCCTCGCCGTCGGTATCGATCAGGATGGTGCCGACCAGCATTTCTTCGAGGATGTTCTCGGGCATTCTGCCGTTGCGATGCTCTCTTGCGGCCAGCGCCTGTTCGATATGCGCCCTATCGCAAACCTCCTGGTTATCGCGCCTGCAAAACAGGTTGGCTTCGGCGATGATCTCCAGCGAGTCCTTAATCCGCGCGGAAAAATGATGCTGGTTTTCGGCCATCCGGCAGCTGTACTCGATCAGGCATTCGATGGCCGTCCGCGTCAGCGGCTTGGCGCCGGAATCGGCAGCCTGCCTGATCATCAGCAGGATGAAACGCTGCATCGATTCGTCGTTGCGCGGGATGTAGCTATCGAAATCGGCAAGGATTTTAAACATCTCGTTAAATTCATCATCCAATTCTTCCAGCAGGTAATAAATATCCCTGGAGCCGACCAGTATCACTTTAACGTTTAACGGAATGACTTCGGGCTTAAGGGTGATGGTGTTAATGCCCAAATCCGAATAAGGCGATTCGATTTCAATGCGGCCGGATTGCAAGGCGCGTTTAAGGCCTTCCCAGACGAACGGATAATTCAGCAGTTTTTCGGCATCGAGGATCAGATAACCGCCATTGGCCTTGTGCAACGACCCGGCGCAAATCCGGCGGTAATTGGTGACCAGCGTCCCCTGATCGCTGGCGTATTCGATGCGCCCGAACAGGTTTTGATAAATCGGGTGCGGCTCGTAAATCACCGGCGCGCCGCTTTCCTGCTTGTTGTCGACCAGAATATTGGGCGCGTACAACTCGGTCAGCAACTGTCGTTTAGCGGTGTTGTCTTGCGGCTCCGGCGTCCGGCTCGGCATCAGGTAATCGGCAATAGTGTTGCAGAGGTTCTTTTTGATTTCCGCCAAATAGGTGATGACGTCATCGATATTTTGGTAGTTGTCGTTCAGTTCGGCAAACAACGGCTCTATCGCCAGACTGATAGTGTCATTATCCAGTTGCTTGATTTTTTCGACCATCTCTCTGCGCCACTGCGGCAACTCCAGCAATACGTCGCTCAAATACTCTTCCAGCTCCTCAACATGCTTATGAAAGACTTCCCGTTCCGGCAGCGGCAATTGGGTGAACTGATCTTCGTTCAGCGCCTTGTTGTCCCGGATAGGCGCGAAGGAAATCGTTTCATTCTCCCGGAATAACGCAATGTCCAAAGACAAGGCCTTCTTATCGACCAAGTCAATGGCGTTGTTGTAGTACTGGTTGTAATGGCGCTCGATAGCGCTCTTTTTTTGTTGGTAAGTGGGGCTTTCAAATGCGGCCGGGAAGGTCGCCAACAGGTTGTCGATCAGCTTTTCGATGTCCTTGCTGAGCGTTTGCCCACACTCGGCAGGCAGCTCAACAGCTACCGGTTCTCTCGGATTATCGAAATTATCGACATATGCATAAGAGGGCGGCGCGGGCAACGTCCTGGCCTGCGCATCCAGATGATTGGTAATCATCGACAACCGGCCCAAGCCCGGCTCGCCCATCACGAAAATATTGTAACCCGGGTTGCTCATCGCAACGCCGAACTCCAACGCCGACTGGGCTCTGGATTGGCCCAAAATGGTATCGGGCAACTTAGGTGCGGAGGGGAACTCAAAGCCCGCCAAATCGACATGCAGTTTCAGTGATTCAAGGGGAAGCTTTAAGGTATTAGGCATCGTTAAGAGAAGTTCTCGGATTACAAAAAACCGCGATTCTACCATTTTTTAGCGCATTGTCCGCTATCAACCGAACAGCCCGGCGGCTCGCTCACGATACTTAAAAAGCAGGATTGCCTTTAACTTTAGAATTGCTGGCGCTGCAACACCATAGAAACCGCAGCGGCGCGGGTGGCCACGCCCAATTTTTCAAAGATATGTTCGAGATGCTTATTGATGGTACGCGGGCTGCTGCCCAGAATAAGCCCCACGTCCTTGTTGGTTTTACCCCTGGAAATCCACATCAGTATTTCCGCTTCACGCACAGTAAGCCCCAGGGAGCTTCTTACCCAATCCAGATCCCACTCGCCTGAATGCTTTTCCAAAACCAGCAAAGATTCGCCAGCGCTTTGGCACGGCATTATTTTTGCCAGAAAACCGGCTCCGGCCCGATAACTTTCAAAGGATTCGGATTTATCAATCAATTCTAAGCGCCGGTTAATCCAGTCCAGCAGCGGTTTGGGCAGCGGCGAGCCGACCTCATGCCTACCCGTTAATCCGTGTTTTTGCAGAAACTCATCCAGCCAGCGGATGCCGCCGGGCGTTAACCAGGTGATATTGCCAACTGAATCGATTGCCAACGCGGAAAATGGGCTGTTGTTTAACGCATTTTCAACGCGGCGCAGATTCCGGGACTGAGTCAGCTGCACTTCCACTCTGGCCAGCACTTCCGGGGGGCGAATCGGTTTGACAATATAATCGACCGCGCCTTCATCGAAACCGCGTAACAAGTTGTCCAGTTCGCTTAACGCGGTCATGAATAACACCGGAATATCGGCCGTTTCCGGCGAGGATTTAAGCCGGTTACAGGTTTCAAAGCCGTCAATGCCCGGCATCATAATATCCAGCAGAATAATATCCGGCTTCAGGTAAGCGATTTGTTCCAGCGCCGATAAGCCATCGGTGGCGACCAGCACCCGGTAACCGGCTTCCGAGAGCGTGTCCGATAACAAGGCCAGATTGCCGGGCGTATCGTCGACAATCATGGCAATTCCGCTAATAGGAGAAGACTTACCGGTCATTGCCGCTTAGCTCCTCGCCGGCAATATGCAAGAGTTTCTTGATTTCAAGCAGGTCGAATTCGCCGGCCAGCGTCATGAGCCTCTGCGCAAAATAACTGTATTCAGGCTGGTGCTGAATGAGTTGGGTCAAATATTGATTAAGCCCCTGTAAATCGCCGATTCGCACATAGCCGGTTAATTCCTGAATAATATCCAGTGAAGGCGGCTGGTCGGAGCTTTGCGGCTCGGCTTCGTCTTCCTGATAGACCCAGCTTAACGTCAAATGCAGTTTAAGCTTGTAGAGTAATTCGCTGACTTGTATCGGCTTGACCAAAAAATCGTTGCAACCGGCATTAATGGCATTGAGCCGATCGGACGGATAAGCGTTGGCGCTTAACACGACAATCGGCGTGGCATTGCCGTGTTGGCGCAGCAGATGCGCGGTTGCGGCGCCATCGAGTCCGGGCATCGACAAATCCAGCAGAACAAGATCCGGGGCATCTTTTTCGACTTTATCCAGGCATTCTTCGCCGCATTCCGCCTCGATCAAAACGAAACCTAAGGGCTCTAAAATAGACAGTATCAGCTGCCGATGATCCGGCTGATCATCGACAATGAGGATTTTTTGGCGCTTGCCCCGGTAACCGATGATGTCTTCTTCCTGAATGTATTGCTGTTCGCCGCCCAGATTGGGCAGCAGCAGCCTGACAGTAAAAGTGGAACCTTTGCCCTGGTCGCTGAGCACAACCAGTTCGCCGCCCATGATCTCGCATAGAATCTTACTGATGGTTAAGCCCAAACCGCTGCCGGCGTCTAAATGCTCATTCGGTAATTGGGTAAAAGGCTGGAAAATATTTTGCAGTTGATCTTTATGGATGCCGGGGCCGGTATCGACGACCTGGAACGTCGTTACGCCGCAGCTGTAACCGATACGAAAGATAACCTCGCCGGTCGCGGTGAATTTGACCGCATTGCCGAGCAGGTTGATCAATATTTGTCCGACCCGCTTTTCATCGCCGCGCACCCGCTGCGGCAGCGTGTTGATAATCTGGCAGTAAAAAGACAAGCCTTTCTGTTCGGCTTGCGGCTTAAACACACTGACCAGATGCTCAATAAATCCCGGAAAATCGATAGGCTCCTGGCGCAGCTCGAACTTGCGCGCTTCGATACGGGCAATATCCAGAATGTCCTCGATCAGCGCGGATAAATGTTCGCCGTTACGCTTTAAAATATCCACCGCCTTCCGTCTGTGCGCCGGAATGGTCGGGTCTTTCTGCAAAATATACGCGTAACCGACAATACTGTTTAACGGCGTGCGTATTTCGTGGCTCATGCTGCTCAGGAAACGGCTTTTCGCGCTGTTGGCGCGATCCGCCATTTTGGTGGCTTGCTGTAACTTGGCGTCGGTCTTCTCGTGCTCGGCAATTTCCATCAACAACAACTGAGTCTGCTTGGCAATTTCTTCATTGGCAACGCGTCGGCTCTCGTCGTTCAAAACCAGCCACCAGGTGCATAAACCGATGAACACCAGTAACGAAGCGTACACCTTGACAAAATTTGCCAGTAACAGATTGAACGAAGGCAGGTAGTGTTCGGCAAGCAATAAATCCTGATAGTAAATAATGCCGACAAATACGCTGGTTAAAACCGCCAGAAACAAAAACAACAGGCTAAAGCGT
>DAINRH010000025.1:24597-29562 GCA_036741905.1 Methylobacter sp.
CACCCAGCCCGGCAGACAGCATTCGGCAAGGCTTTGCAGATAATCGTCCAAGCGCACGCCCGGTTTACAGGCATCCATACAACGCGAGTCCAGCGTGCAGCAAAGCGAGCAAATACTGCCCTCATAGACCGGGCAATAGGCCACATCTTCGCGTTCGAAATGATTTTCGCAAATAGTGCAGCGACTGACCGGAGCCTGATTATTAAGGTGGATGTCGCGCGCAAGATAGCGTTGGCTGCCGTAGAGCAGCGCGATGCACGGGACCAGCAGAAATGCCAGACTCAAGGCGATAAACGCTGAAAAGGCCTGCGCGAACGCGCCGAAAAAGCCCAAATAAGCCAATATCGACACGATCGAAGCGCATAAGGTTGACAGCGTGCCGACCGGGTTGAGATCCGGCAGGTAAGCGCGTTTGAACTCAACGGCTTTAGTGCTCAAGCCCAGAGGCTTGTTGATCAGTAATTCCGCCGCAACCGCGCTGATCCAGGCTATCGACATATTGGAGAAGAGCCCCAATACCTTTTCCAAAGCGCCGAATACCCCGAATTCCATCAGCAAAAGGGCGACGGAAACATTAAACACCAGCCATACCACCCGGCCGGGATGGCTGTGAGTCAGCCGCGAAAAAAAATTCGACCAGGCCAGCGAGCCTGCATAAGCATTGGTGACATTGATTTTGATCTGGGAAATCACCACAAACAAGGTCGTGACCGCTAACGCTAATTCGGTATTGCCGAACAAGTCGCCGTAAGCCACCAGATACATTTGCGTCGGTTCATGCGCATGGATCGGCGCTATGCCGTGGCGAACGGCAAGATGAGCCAGCAACGCGCCGCCCAGTTGCCTGACCATGCCGAACAAAATCCATCCCGGCCCCGCGGTAATGGTCGCCAGCCACCAGCGCAGCCGGTTTTTTTCAGTCAGCTCAGGCATAAAACGCAGGAAATCGACTTGCTCGCCGATTTGCGCCACCATTGAAAAGGCGATGGTGGTCGCGCTGCCGAACATCAGCCAGTTAAAGCCCTGGCCGCTGCCCGCAATCCAAAAGTAGGCTTGCACCGTCAGCAACGAGTCCGGTTCGCGCATGAACACGGCAATATAGGGTGCAATCAACAGCACCAGCCACAGCGGCTGCGTCCACATCTGCAAGCGGCTGATCGTGGTGATCCCGAAAGTCACCAGAGGAATGACAGTAACGGCGCTGATAATATGCGCGATGGCGATAGGAATATGGAAATACAACTCGATAGCCAAGGACATGATCGATGCTTCGAGCGCAAACAACGTGAACGTAAACGAGGCGTAAATCAACGAGGTTATCGTCGAGCCGATATAACCGAAGCCGGCGCTACGGGTCATCAGGTCAATATCGATGTTATAGCGGGCGGCGTAATAGCTGATTGGGAAACTGGTGATGAAAATAATCAAGCCAACCGCCAGAATGGCCCAAAACGCATTGGTAAAACCGTAATTGACGGTTAGAAAGCCGCCTATCGCTTCCAGAACCAGGAATGACGTAGATCCGAACGCGGTATTGGCTACCTGGAATTCCGACCATTTGCGAAAGGTGCGCGGGGCGAATCTAAGCGCATAGTCTTCCAGCGTTTCGTTGGCAACCCAGGCGTTATAGTCGCGACGAATTTTTGAGACACTTTGTCGGATACCGGTTTCCTCAATGGGTGTTATATGCGTTCTGTGCTGTAGGAGCTTAGGCGCGTCCTACTGCGCTTAATCACCATTCCATGAAGCAATAACTGCACCAGAGCCCCTTAGCAATGGCCGATACTCTAAACAACACGCAGCAACAAAATCATCGATCCAATTTGGTGCAACCAGCCGTAATCATGCCCGATAACGACCGCTTGGCTCATAGCCGTTCGTGGCCGAATTTTAAAATCACCGGCGTCCCCTGATTATGAATTCCTCGTTCCTACGCGCTGCGTGGGAATGTGGTCAAGGCGCGCTCGCGTTATACACAAGTGTGTTTCAGAGTCGTCACACCGGCATGGACGGTAACTCGGAATTGACATGTGCTTAATCAACGCGACATCCCAGCCGATAGTTTCACATCCCTGTGCCTGGGTTCCGGCATCCCTGCCAGAACGACGGTGTCTATCAGATACTTGTGTATAACGACGAGCGCGGCGCGTGGGAATGAGAGAGTCACGCCCGATAACGGCCGCTTGGCTCATAACCGTTCATGGCCGAATTTTAAAATCACCGGCGTCCCCTGATTATGAATGATGATTTGCTTGCGTCCTTCATCCGCCTTAACCGGAGCATCGGCTTTTTCCGCTTCGGCCGGACGGGTTACGGTTTCGATACGCACTTCCGGCATCCAGCTTGGCTTAAGGCTTGAAGCCGGCTCGCTTTGCGTTTTATCCGGCCAGTTAAGCTCGTTCAACAGATTAAAACAAACGGTGCTGATGTGATCGACCAACTGCGCTTCGCCGACCGCATTGCCGGCAACAAAGTCCATATGCAGATAGCTCGTCCGGGTCGGCTGTGCGATAGAGGCCAGCTCGCAACCGATCGGCAGCACCTTGGCTTTTTGAAAATCGATGGCCCTCGGATCGGAATTCCCGGAAGAAAATGAAAATCCGGGCGGCGTTCCGCTGTGCTCAATCAAGCCGACTTCGGCGGTTAACGTATGGCTGAAAATCAGCTTATCTTTAGCGCCGACCGGATAACCCCAGCCGGCCAGATTGTTGCCAATCCGGACAGCCACGTCCTGCCGAGCCGATGTCGATTTCAACGAAGGCTGCTTGACCGCACCGATCTTGAATTCAATCCGCTCGATCGATGCGGTGTCGAGCTGCATCGGCTTTTTTTCCAAGCCCGGCGAGCAGGCGCTTAATAACCAGGCCATTGCGACAGATTTGAACAACAGGCGCCCGACAGAACTTTGTATCAGCTTATTCATGCGACTCCGGATGGTGTGAGACAGGTTCCGCAACTGTAGGCGAGTTGCCGGTTGATGGCTATACGTCATTTGACTGATGAGTCAGATGACGCATTGTGCAAATTCCCCCCGGGCAAAATAATGAATCCCAGCCAACTTCCTGGCTGCATCCGGATAGCCCGGATGCAATATCAAATCACCTTTTAAATTCTGGGGAACCCGACATGAGTGATTCTACAAAAACAATGGCCGGAATACGAAGCAAGCCGCTTCTTTCGGCATTAAGCCTGTTAACGCTGGCGGTCGGCTATGCCCCGACTTCGCAAGCCGGCGCAACGTTCAAAATTGACGATACCAAATGGGTCAGCGTCGGCGCGGGCTTACGCAGCAGCTTTCAAGCTGCCGAGAGCGGGGCGGGCGCCAGCGGCAACAAATGGAGCAACGATTTTAATTTGGACAACATCCGTTTGTACGTCAATGGACAAATTCACAAATATTTGAAAGTGGAATTCAACACCGATTGCCAAACCTGTAGCAACGGCGGCGAAGTGCGGGTACTGGATGCGATCGGCAAGTTTGAGTACACCCCGATGGTTAACCTTTGGGTAGGCCGCATGCTGGTTCCGGCCGAACGCCGGGAAATGAACGGCCCGTTTTACAGCGCGATCTACAATATTTTCAGCTCAGGCACCCCGTTCGAGCCGGCCGATTACAATTTGACCATTAAGTCGGACGGCACTTCGGCCGGTTCTTTCGGCCGCGACGACGGCGCGACTTTCTGGGGCGCGGCGTTTAACGGCCGCCTGCAATATGCAGTCGGTTTCTTTCGCGGCTTAAGAGGCGGCGCCAATGTTGACGACAACATTTTGTACGGCCAACGTTTCGCCTACAACTTCTGGGAAGTTGAGAAGAATCCCGGCTATTACACCTCCGGCACTTATTACGGCAAAGGCGGCGATATTCTGACCGTCGGCGTGTCCAACCAGTATCAGGAAGACGGCGCAGGCACCGCAGCGGATCACGGCGACTTCCGCGGCACCGCAGTCGACGTGCTGATGGAAAAAGTGCTGCCCAACAGCGGCGTGATTACGGTAAACGGCGAATATAAAAACTACGGCATTTCCAACGGTTACAGCCAAGCCTCGCGCAATGCGGGCGGCGGTTTTTCTATGTTCGAAGGCAACGCCTACGACGTCAGCGGCATGTACCTGTTCCCGCAAAAAATCGGCATCGGCCAAGTCCAGCCGTATCTGCGTTACGTGAATGTGATGCCCGGCGGCAGCTCCAACCGTAATTCCTACGAAGGCGGCGTGAACTACGTGATCGACGGCCATAACGCCCGAGTGTCCTTGAGTTGGGAATACGGCGATCTTATGACCAAAGGCCTGAATTACTCCTCGACAGCGGCAGGCGAAAACACCAACGCCGTTAAAGTCGGCTTTCAGTGGCAAATATAAACCCTCATTAAACTATTCAGGATGACCCATATGAACAGATTATCTTCAAAACTACGCTTACTCGGCATCGCCGGCGCGATAGCGACGATGACCTTTACGACCGGCGCAGCAAACGCCGAAGACACCATCAAAGTCGGCGTGCTGCACTCACTGTCCGGCACCATGGCGATCAGCGAAACCACGCTGAAAGATACCATGCTGATGTTGATCGACGAGCAGAACAAAAAAGGCGGATTGCTCGGCAAAAAGCTCGAAGCGGTGGTTGTCGATCCGGCCTCCAACTGGCCGTTGTTCGCGGAAAAAGCCCGCGAACTGTTGACCAAGGATAAGGTATCCGCAATTTTCGGCTGCTGGACTTCGGTATCGCGCAAATCGGTGTTGCCGGTCATAGAAGAACTTAACGGCGTGCTTTTTTACCCGGTGCAATATGAAGGCGAAGAGTCGTCCAAAAATGTCTTTTATACCGGCGCAGCGCCGAACCAGCAGGCGATTCCGGCAGTCGATTACCTGATGAACGATTTAAAGGCAAAACGTTGGGTACTGGCGGGCACAGACTACGTTTATCCGCGCACAACCAACAAAATCCTTGAAGCCTACCTGCTGTCC
>DAINRH010000026.1:0-29458 GCA_036741905.1 Methylobacter sp.
CAGTACTCGCCCGGTTATGTGCGGGTATCAGGCGGCAGGCGCTGCGCCGTTCGTCGCCGGTCACATGATCGACGAGCCGGAAACCATAGCCACCGCGATACGCATCGGCCATCCGCAATCCTGGGATTTTGCCTGGACTGCACAAAAAGAATCCGGCGGCTGGTTCGACAAATTCACCGACGAACAGATTCTAGCCGCGCAAAAAATGCTGTCCCAGTATGAGGGCATCTTTTGCGAACCGGCCTCGGCGACATCTTTGGCAGGGGCCTTGCTGGACATCGGTTCAGGAAAAATCCCCGAAGGCAGCAAGATTGTCTGCACCTTAACCGGTAACGGCTTGAAAGATCCCGATACCGCTATCTCGCAATGCGCCGCCGCACATCCGGTGACGATAGAAGCCAGTCTGGATGCGGTTAAAAGGGCTATTTTGGATTGTTTATAAAGACAAATTTCACCACGAAGACACGAAGCTCACGAAGAAAAATAAGGCAAAAACTTCATGTTCTTCGTGTCTTCATGGTGCGACAGCCGGACGGGGCATGTTGCCCTGTCCGAAACGTTTTGCGTTTGTTTAATGTAACCACTTTGTTCAGGTGTCGTGGAAACGTTAGGGACGGTTTTGCAACCCCCGTCCCGCTTAGAGATTGGTTCCGCTATTGCTCAACTCATTTTATATGTTGTTTTTATATTATTTTGGATTCATAAATGTGCATTGAGCAATTCGCTGAGATCTCAAAAACTTTACTTACGCCAATAATTGCTGTTGTTGCAACATACATTGCGTATCAACAGTGGAAGACAAATAAGCAAAAGTTAGGTCTTGATCTTTATGACCGCCGCTTAAAAGTATACGAGGAGGTTCGGCAAATTCTTAGTATTATTCGAGCTGGAAAAGCTAGTTACGAAGAGCTGTCGAGATTTTACAGAGCCGTTTCAGAAGCGGATTTTTTGTTTAAGTCAGAAATTACTGATTACATAAACGAAATATATGAACGGGGTGTAAATCTTCAATGCTGGTCTGAACAATACCGTGATAATACGCAGGATAAGCCAGATGGATACAATCATCAAAAAATTGTTGATGGGAAGCGTGTTGAGCTTAAGTGGTTAATAAATCAGTTCGAACCAGCAAAGCAGAAGTTTAAAAAATATCTTGATATTAGTCAGTTAACCTAAAGCTGTAAGGCGGGTTTCGCTGGTTCCCAAGCTCAGCAACGAACGATCAAATAATGTAAAGCCGATGGCGATGTCGGCATATTCGACTTACGAAAACGGTGTTCGTCAATAGTGTGCGAATGCGCTCTTGTTCGGATTACATGGGTAGCTTACACTTTACAGATAGTTATTTTTCAGGAGATGCGTTATGACGGCTGTGACATTTGATACGCTTAAATTCGTTGAAAAACTAAAATCTGCGGGTGTACCCGAAGAACAAGCCAAAGCAATGTCGGAAGCTTTCCGTGATGCATCCGGTGAAGCTGATTTAGCAACCAAGCGCGATCTTAAAGATACTGAATTAAGATTAGAGTCACGCATTGACAAGCTCGATACGCGTATGGGAGGGGAGTTGATGCTGGTAAAATGGATGCTTGGCGTTATTATTGCGGCTGAGGCTATGCCGTGGTTTGTTAAGCTATTTACATAGCTAAGCAAAGTTCACTGTGCGTACCTTTTTTGAGCGTTAGGGATTTATCGAAGCCCAACCTTCTATCTTTTGGCGCGCACGGCACGCCCTACGTTAAGTTTTCAATAAAACCTTTGTGTTCTTCGTGTCTTCGTGGTGAATTTTTGTAAAATTTAAAGCCGACCAATGTCGGCTTTTTTATTGGAAACCCATGTATTATCAAGGCGTAAAAAAAACCATCGTTACCCGTCCTGTTCAAAAAAAACGCGCTAAATTGGGTGAAATGCACCCGGTACTGGAACGTATTTTTTTAGCCAGGGGCTTAACTTCGGAAGCGGACCTGGACAGGACGCTGGCGAAACTGCCATCGCCGTGGCTACTATCGGGTATGAACGAGATGGTGGAGCATCTGATCACCGCGATCAATCAGCAACAACGGATTTGCATTGTGGCCGATTTCGATGCCGACGGCGCAACCAGCTGTGCGGTGGCTATCAAGGGCTTGAAGTTACTGGGGGCAGGGGAAGTAACATTCGTCGTGCCCAACCGATTTGAATACGGTTACGGCTTGACGCCTGAAATTGTCGGCTTGGTTAAACAGCAAAATCCTGATGTCATTATTACCGTCGATAACGGCATATCGAGCATAGACGGGGTTAGGGTGGCCAAAGAGCTGGGCATAAAAGTCCTGATTACCGATCATCATTTACCGGCTCATGAATTACCTATTGCCGATGCCATTGTAAATCCCAATCTGGTCGATGATAAATTCCCCAGCGGCGCATTGGCCGGTGTCGGCGTTATTTTTTATGTATTAATGGCTTTAAGGAGCCGGTTAAGAGAAAAAAACTGGTTCGAGCTTAATCAGCGTCAGGAACCCAATCTCGCGCAGTTGCTTGATTATGTCGCACTGGGTACGGTCGCCGACGTGGTGGCGCTCGATCAGATCAACCGGGTATTGGTGCATCAAGGCTTATTAAGAATACGCATGAAACGTTCGCATCCGGGAATTAATGCGCTTATCGAGGTATCGGGCAGAAGGCCTGAATCGATTTTCGCCTCCGATTTGGGCTTTGCGTTGGGGCCAAGGCTTAATGCAGCCGGACGCATGGATGACATGTCGCTGGGAATTCAATGCCTGTTAACCGAAGATCCGCTTCTGGCAAAAGAAATGGCCTTGCAGCTCGATGAGCTGAACAATGATCGGCGGGAAATTGAAGGTCAAATGAAGAACGAAGCGATGGCTTTGTTAGGTGAAATGAAAAAGCTCGACGAGCACCATTTGCCTGCGGGCGTCTGCTTGTTCGACGCCAACTGGCATCAAGGCGTTATCGGCATTTTGGCATCGCGGATTAAAGATCAATTGCATCGTCCCGTTATCGCATTTGCGCCTGCCGGGAAAGATGAGATAAAAGGTTCGGCGCGCTCGATCCCCGGCGTTCATATTCGCGATGTATTGAGTGATATTGCAGCGCTGCACCCTAAATTGCTGAGTAAGTTCGGCGGCCATGCGATGGCCGCAGGCATGAGCATCAAAATGCACGACTATCCGCCTTTTGCGTTGGCTTTTGATGCTGTGGTCAGAAAGCGTCTAGCGACTATCGACTTGGAGCAGCTTATCTATTCCGATGGCGAGTTGACCGAGCAGGAGATGACTATTGAGTTTGCCGATTTATTGCAAAACGCAGGCACTTGGGGACAGGACTTTCCCGAACCTGTTTTTGATGGGGTTTTCGATGTTATTCAATCGCGCATAGTCGGGCAGCGCCATCTTAAATTAGTACTGAGAAAACCGTTCGGCGATTTGTTGATCGATGCAATTGCTTTTTATGTGGATAAGCCGGAGAGCTGGCTGGGTTTGAGGCACATTAAGGCGGCTTACAAGCTGGACATTAATGAATTCAGAGGCAATCGCAGCGTGCAGTTTATAGTGCAGTATCTGGAAAAAATTACATAAAAAAGGGCGGATGAACCGCCCTTTTTTGTATAACCGTAACGCTTATTTCTTGGTTTCTGCCGGTGCTGCGGGTGCGGATTCGGCGGCTTTGGCCGGTTCTGCCGCAGGGGTAGCCGGTTTCTCTTCGGCTGTTGCAGGAGCAGGCGTTTCAACAGCCTTAGCAGGCTCAGCCGCGACCGGTGCTTGTTCTGCGGTTGGCGTTGCCGGTTCTGCTGCCGGAGCAGGAGCCGCTTCAGCTTTGGGTGCTTCGTCAGTCAGCGGCACCAAAACTTCTACTTTTGCCTGTTTGCGCAATTCTTCTATCATGCCCTGGACTTTTTTACGTTGCAGGAATGGTGTCAATTGCTCTTTAACAGCTTCCAGAGGTGGAGGCGTTACCGGACGGGAATCTTCTTTCAGAATTACATGAAAGCCAAACTGAGTCTTAACAGGTTCTTTACTGTATTTGCCTTTTTCCAGTGCCGCTACTGCTTCAGAGAAAGGCGCAACCATTTGCGCGGCAGAAAACCAACCTAAATCACCGCCATTTTGCGATTCTTTAGCGTCTAATGAATTCTTGTTGGCTAACTTAGCAAAATCCGCGCCCTTATCCAATTCGGCAATCAGCTTTTTAGCTTCGGCTTCGGTTTTAACCAGAATGTGACTCGCTTTAAACTCGGTTCCCTTTTCAGCGGCGACTTTGCTGTCGTATTCGGCTTTGATTTCTGCGTCGGTCACCGGATTGGCTTTGATGAAGTTTTGCAAATCGGCTTGGGTCAGTAATGCTTTTTTAGCGGCTTCAAGTTGCGCTACAAGTTCAGGTGATTTATCCAACTGTTTTTGCGTAGCGTCTTGAACCAGTAATTCACGTTGAACGAGTTCTTCAATCAATTTCTCTTTAGGAAACGTTTGGCCGTGGCTACGTTCGGCGACTTCTTTTTCCAAGGTTTCAAGCGCTGATTTAGCGATATACTGACCATTAACAACAGCGACAGCATCGGCTTTATTAATTGCAGGCGCGGCTGTTGTCGCGGGAGTGCTACCGGTATCGGCGGCTTTTTCCTGATTACAGCCGGCTATCAATGCTGTGCCGGCGACAAGCAGAGGGATGAATTTTTTCTTCATTTATAATCTTCCTTTGGGTTCTTCAGAGGGTGAGAGAGCATTAATGCCTAAGGCATGAATTTGTTGTTTCATCATGTCGCCCAGCGCGTTGTAAATAAGCTGGTGTCGCTGAACTAAAGATCGGCCTTCAAAAATTTCAGCGACAATAGAAACATGATAGTGTCCGCCACCGCTTCGTGCGCCGGCATGTCCGGCATGAGCCGCACTGTTATCGATAATTTCTAGAAGCTCCGGTTTAAAAGCGTCATTTAACAGTTGCTTAATGAGTTCGGATGTCATTGTGGAAAGACCTTTTTAAATGGTTTAACGGTAACCTTGGCATAAACCCCGGCACTGATGTAGGGATCAACGTCAGCCCATTGTTGGGCATCTGTCAGATTGTCAAATTCGGCAACTACCAGGCTGCCGGTAAAACCGGCTGCACCGGGATTATCACTGTCAATTGAGGGATGGGGGCCTGCTAACACCAGTCGTCCGGCGTCCTGTAGAGCTTGCAGTCGCTGAAGGTGCGCCGGGCGTACGGATAGTCTTTTGTCAAGACTGTCCGCTACATCTTCACTGATAATGGCGTATAGCACTGTTTATTCCTCTGTATCGGGGATGTGTTTATATAAAAAAACCATTTGCAGCAAAATAAAAACAACCATTAAAGCCGGTACGCCAAATGTTTTAAAAGTAACCCAATCATCGGTATTGTAATTGTACATCACATACAGGTTGATAAAGCCTACGCTGATAAAAAAGCAGCCCCATAGGGTGTTTAATCGTCTCCAGATCAAGGTGGGCAAGGTTAAGCTGCCGGACAACATTTTTTCAATGAAGGGTTTTTTACCAACAAATTGACTGCCTAAAAAGGCTGCGCCAAACAGCCACTCTATGATGGAGAGCTTCCATTTGATAAATTGCTCATCCCGCAAATACAGCGTTGCGCCACCCATTACCAGAATCAAGCCCAGAGTGATCCATTGCATGGTTTCAACCTTGCGGTGTTTAAACCAGGCATAAGCCACCTGAATAACGGTTGCCACAATGACAACGGCGGTAGCGACATAAATATCGTAAATTTTAAACGCAATAAAAAATAAAAGAATAGGGAAAAATTCGAAAAGCTGTTTCATAGTAGATGAAGGTAGGGGTGATCAGGCGTAAGCATCTATTCCTGTTATCAATTGAGCACGTTGGTCTTGCAGCGGTGCATTGAATGCCTGATTATAGGCAGAAAGCGCTCTTAAGGTTCGTGTGTCGGTTGGTTTAATAATATTATCTTGGCCTGATAAATCAATGGCTGAGCCAATATTAGCCAGTGTTTTTTTAATCTCTTCAGGTGAAGAAGGCTGATTGGATTTTTTGTTTTGCGTGTCTTTTGTGGCGCTAGATAATTCATTTTCGTCTTTATTTTGCGCACTATCATGCCTCCCAGCTTTCTGGACGTGGCCGATAGGCGAAAAAGTTAATGATGAATTATGAACTCTCATATTAAAACGAGTTGCTACACAAATTTAACACAGTTCATTGTAAAATCTTTACTGAGGAATGTACATGCTTGAATAGTCGTTTCTGCTAGAATATCCATTATTTTTGGAGTAAATCAGTGGATAAAAGCACACAAACACAATTAGAAGCGGCTGCATTCAGACGCTTAATCAGTCATTTACAAAAGCACACCGAGGTTCAAAACATCGAGTTAATGATATTGGCGGATTTTTGCAGAAACTGCCTGGCTAAATGGTATATGGCGGAGGCAGCAGAGCAGGGCGTAGAGATGGATTATGAGCAGGCCAGGGAAGTGGTCTACGGCATGCCTTATAAGGAATGGAAAGATCAATTTCAAACCGAAGCTACAGCGGAACAATTGGCCGCCTTCGACAGCAAACAACAAGCTAAATTATAATGACTGGCAATTCACAATACGACGCCTTATTTTCCGGCGTAATCGGGCAGGATTATGAACTGCTCAACTTAATCTGCCCCTTAGCAACCCAAATGAGCCGACTGGTGGGTGCCTCAGCCGCTGAGTATTCAGCGCAAGCAGCCGATAATCTGACTGTTGTAGAGCTTGGCGGCGGTACCGGCATTACCACCTTATCGTTATTAACCGCGTCAGATAAGCTCAATATCCTAAGTATCGATAACGAACCGGTTATGCAGGAACAGGCCAAAACGCATCTGAATAAATGGGCTGTAGAAGGCAAACTGGCTTTTTGCGGCGATGATGCCTTGACGGCGTTAACAAACATTGCAAGCGACAGCGTCGATATAGTGGCTTCAGCCTATACCTTACACAACTTTCTCGATACTTATCGCAAGGATGTTATACAAGAGATTTTCAGGGTTTTAAAACCCGGCGGTCAATTCATTAACGGCGACCGTTACGGCCTGAATGATGTGTCCCAGCATACACGCACTATACAGCAGGAAGTCGGCCGTTACTTCAAGGTGCTAACCCGGATCAACAAACTGGACGTGCTGGAACACTGGATAGTGCATTTGTTTAGCGATGAATCGGAAAATCATGTCATGCGCGAATCGGTGGCGTTAGATCAACTACGCAATAGCGGATTTTCAGGCGTCACCCTTAGCCACAGACTTGAAGTCAATGCGTTGGTTACGGCCATCAAGCCAAGTTTATAAAATTACTCATGAAACACATCGTTAACATTTTCCGGCTGCTTATTATCGCAACCCTACTAAGCGGCTGCGCGAGCTTGGGTAAAGGTATGGCCGAAGCCTTTTTGGAAAAACAGCAATCGGCCGATACCCGTCTTTGTGAAATATGGGGGAAATCTTTTAATGGCCTTTCGCCGTTTCTGAACAATAAGCAAGGCAAAATGAAGGTGCTCATGGTGCATGGGGTGGGCGATCATTTACCGGGATATTCCACGCAATTTGTTGAAAAGCTGGCTAAGGAGCTGGATTTGCCGGTGATGTCGACGCAGTACAAAAACATTACTCTGACCAGCCGACTTGATTCAAGCAAAAATCTGGGCAACTTAAGAATTAACCGTTTGCTGAGCAAAGACAGAAGCAAGGAATTACTGTTTTATGAATTAACCTGGTCGGTTATTACCGCCAAACAAAAAGAAGTGCTGGCCTATGATAATTCGGGAGAATATTCCTTTCGCAGGGCTGAAGTGAATAACCTGATGAAAAAGTTCTCCAATGATACCGGCCCTGATCCGATTATCTATCTGGGAGAGAGCAGGGAGGATATACAGGTTTCATTCGGACAATCTTTCTGCTGGATGACCAAAAGCAGCTGGGATGATTTGCCTGACGATACGACGCAAGCCTGTTCATTTAATGACGACGCAGCAGCGGCTAATATTCATGTCGATCAGTATGCCTTTATTTCGCACAGCCTGGGCAGCCGCATCATTATCGATGGAATGCAGCGCATTGCTTCTTTACTAGATAAACGCGATGTCGATTTCGCAGAGGCATTAAAGACTAAAGAAATCCCCATTTATATGATGTCCAACCAACTGCCCATGTTGCAGTTAGGCCGTAAATTACCCGATGTAAGCAATCAAAAAGCTGCGTATTGTCAACCGAATGGCGAAAAATATAATCAACGCATGTTGGCTAAAACGCCCATCATTGCCTTTAGCGATCCAAATGACTTATTAAGTTATGCGATTCCACATGGTTTTGTAGAAAAGTATCTGGACTCAAGATTATGCATTGATGTGACTAATATCAATATCAACGTAGCGACAATTCTTGACGCATTCGGTTTGGGCAAATTCGCCAACCCTATCGATGCGCACGTAAGTTATGATACCGATGATAGAGTGGTTGCCCTCATCGCCAAAGGCATTGGTAACAATAATACTGCCAAGGTTGTGAATGATCGTTGTCGGTGGATTGAAACGATAGAGTGATAATACGGAGTTAGGCGCTGACCCCTAATTTTCTTGCTGGTTCCCGTTTATGAAACGTAATTGGCCTATTTCATGCCCATTTTCATCCCACATAATAAGTAAGCCGTTTTTCTTTCCATCTTTATAATTCGTTTCAATATATTTCTTTTTATTTGAATGATATTTCTCATGTTTGCCGGTAAATAGTTTGTCCTCATTAGGCATATAAGCAAGATCATTTTTAATCTCCAGTTCTTCTGAAGTAACTATCTCTTTAGGCTTTATATCTTTTAAAACCTGTTGTTTCGACGTAGTAAGTCTTGAAATGCTGCTTTGAGGTTTAATTTTTTTCTTCGCTTTCTTGTTTTTCAAAGCCTTAGACTTGTTGGCGTTTGATTGAGATAAGATTTGCGCTAAAACTCTAGCGTCAGCGCTGCAATCTGAAATAAAAAAGGCTATAACTAATATGAATACTAAATTTTTCATTAAAAAATAATCTGGCCTTAGACTTTGTAGTACAGTTTTTCAGATTTATTCAGTGGTCGCTAATGTTTCCAGAAACGACAAAGCACCTGCTAAATACACAATCAGTCTAGCATAGACCCATGACATTTTGGTATAACATAATAATTTAACATAATATACATTATGCGAAGTATAGGATAGAGTTATTTAGCCAGGTCGGTAACGTTAGCCGTGCTCGATAACACCACAGCTCTCGACTGTCAAAAGCCCTCTAACGTGAACATTTAAATCAAAAGCGGTTAAACAGTAAGGTGGAGCTTGGCGAACTTCCGTACGTTGGCAGCGAGACGGGAAAGTACATGGACCGGGCTAACACGTGAAACACCGCTCGGCTGCGCTCGCTATTTACCTGTATTTCACTACACAAGCCCCGGTATCCGGTTCGGCGCTTAACTAACAAAATAATCTACCAATAAAAGGCAATGGCCCGCGCAATGAGAAAAGCAGATTTATAGAAAATGGGTGGGGTTGGTTAATTGTCGTTACTCGCCGACCGATGAATTAACCTGGTCGGTAACATGCGCGTTACTGGACCAGGTTAAAGGGCAATGACGACGTTCCGAATTTAATCCGGGAAGTAGGATTTGTCGCTAAGCTGTTCAAGTGTCCAGGGGCATTCCGACGGGAATATGTCAGAACGAAGCCCTGTTTCATGCGCGGCCTTTAAAAGTGCGTATTCGTAGGCATCGACCAAGATACTCTGAATTTCAGACTTTAAGCCCGGATTTTGGCTAAGCACCTTTTGAAACTTCAAGCGCTGCTCCACTATGGTGAAATGCCAACTATTGCCACGTCTCAGCGGCTGGTAATGCCATTTAAGCAAGTGAATCAATAGAACTGATAGCCGACTTTCGAGCGCCCTCTTTTCACTACGACCCATTGTCTCTACCTCTTCGATTAAGTTTTCAATATCTAATTCACTCAAGCGGCCAGCTTTAAGCAATGCGGCCTGCTCTTGGGTCCAGCCGTAAAAGTCTTGTTCGTAATTAATCATAAAAAAGCCCTCGGTTCGCTTTAAGTCAACAACAGTATATCAAATAGAAGTTACGCATTGACAGTCCCTGTAAACTATGAAGATTAAAATCCCCCTCGCCAACGGAAGACCCCGTCGTGATAAGAGAAATAAGTCGTCCCTCAACAGCCCGTTGTACGTTACCGATGTACATAGGATTTTTATTGAGCGAGCCGAAACAGTCAAGTTGCTGTCGCTTGGGGGAAGTGATGTCCATTTCACACGATAGTGTTAACCGCTTTTTGCACCGGAAGCCTATAGCGGACGGGATTTATACAATGAAGCTAAGCAGACCTTGAACTTGAAGAGCGGCACCTTGATAGCGTACTGGACAAACCCTATAGTCAGTATATGGCCTTGGTCGGTCATTTTTGGTCAGGCAAGCATCATCGCACCGTTAAAGGCATTAACCTCGTTACCCTGTATTACACCGATAGCCATGGCCGACACCAACCGGTTAACTTTCGTGTCTATGACAAGGCGGAAGGCAAAACTAAGAACGACTATTTCCAAGACATGCTAATCGAGGTGTTGGCATGGGGGCTTGAACCCGCCTTTGTGACCGGCGACAGTTGGTACAGCGGCGTGAACAATCTTAAGCTGATTAAAAACCATCAGCTGGGATTGCTCTTTGCACTGGAAAGCAACCGCTTGGTCTCCGTGGAAAAAGGCGTCTGAGTACAAGTCCAACAGCTGGATATTCCCGAGCACGGCTTAGTGGTTTGGCTTAAGAAGTTTGGCCTGGTGAAACTTTTTCGGACGCCGTTAAAAGACCAACTGAGCCATTACATCTGTTCACTAGCCAACGAGGACCCGCTTAGGTCTTTTGACCGCAACGCCTTTGCGGAACAACATGACCGGCACTGGCAGATTGAGCAATATCACCGTGCGATTAAGCAGGTCTGTAACATTGAGCATTTTCAAGTGCCAGCAAAGGCGCGATAAAAAACCATCTGTTTGCCGCGATTTGCGGCTTTGTCCAGCTACAGAAACTCAGCGCCATGGCCTTAGTCAACAATTGCTATAGCTTGCAGAGAAATTTGTTTAACGACGTTATCGCTTCGTTTATTGGGACTTTTATGCCAACCATGGCCCATTTAAACCCAGAATTTCAACCAGTCGTCAATGCGTAACTTCTATATAAGTCAGTAAACTCTTCCGTCTTACATGTCCAGTAATCAATTATTCTAGCGTCAGGCGCAGATGAGTAATTTATGGTTTTCTGAGAAATCTTCGTTAGCTGATTTTAAGCACTTCTTGGCGCAACTGGCGCAACGCCCGCACTCAACGCTTACCTGTAGATCCCGGCGTAAATCCATCAGTGTTTTTGCTCCGTTTCTGGCGGCTTGATGAATATCGAACTCCGTCACCGCCTGACAAACACATACATACATAAACAAGCTCCTCGATAGCGCAACAATATGTAATTATTGAGAAGCATTCTTATTTAGTTTAGAGTATCTGTCAAGCTCAATTAGCATCTAAAACAAAAACAGCGTCATCAATTGCAGATATTTGGGAAGTGGCGACACTGTTAATCGTTGCCGTATTACACATGCGATTGCAAATAATTAGGCAGGCTGACATTTTCCATTAAGCTTTGCTGGGTTTCCAGCCAATCAATGGCTTGTTCGCAGTGCTCCAGCAGCTCTTCCAGCAGGTCGCGACTGACGTAGTCTTGCAAATCCTCACATAAAGCGACGGCATCTATCAGCATTGGTCGCTGAATATTTTTTTCGTATTCCAAATCGCCATTTAAACATTCGACGACATTTTCGCCGATCAGCAGCTTGCCGAGGTTTTGCAGATTAGGCAAGCCTTCTAGAAACAGGATGCGCTCAATAACCTCATCGGCTTCCTTCATGACGCGGATTGATTGCTTATACTGGTAGTCGTTAAGTTTTTCCAGCCCCCAGTTACGGAACATGCGAGCATGCAGGAAATACTGGTTGATCGAGGTTAGCTCGTTTTTGAGCACCTTGTTGAGAATTTCAATGATTTTTTTATCGCCTTTCATGTAGCTGTCCTCAATCGTTTAAATACCTGATTTCATTTGGCTTTGCTGGTAGTTTTCCAGGCCCACGAGGTTAATTAACCTCAATTGCTGTTCCAGCCAGTAAGCGTGATCCATTTCCGTATCCTCCAGTTGTACGGACAGCATCTCGCGGGTTACATAATCCCCGGCTTTTTCGCAGGCGGCGATGGCTTTTTTCAGCTCACCGACAACGTGATATTCGACTTCCAGATCGGCTTTTAGCATTTCCGACACTCCGCTGCCGATAGTTAAGGCTTCGCGTTTGACTAGGTTGGGCGTACCTTCCAGAAATAAAATACGCTGAATCAAGGCGCGGGCATGCAGCCGTTCATGCTCAGATTCGTGCAGACTTTTTTCAGAGAGTTGGCTAAGGCCGAAATCGGCGTACATCTCACCATGGATCAGGTACTGATCGGATGCGCTCAGCTCTCCGGCAAGCAGACTGTTGAGCGTTTTCAGAATATTCTTGTCGCCTTTCATAATGGCCCCTTAAAGTGAATTGAACGAAAACTTACCAAGTTGGCTTGCGCGAGTTGATAGGCATCTAAATAATAATTTTATCCGCTCAAATCCTACCGTCAAAGTAATCTTTTGGACAGATAAATATTTTTGATTTTTATAACGCCATAGCTATCCGCCGCATGACTAGCATGGATACCTATTGTCCCTGCCCTCAATTCATGATAGTTTTTTTGGGCAGGTATTAAAAAATCAAAGGCTTTAATATCCAATAATTACAACTCACAATCAGGAGAACTGTTATGAAGATTGCACTTGGAATTGTATCCGGACTTATTGTTTTGCTGATAACGATGTTTATTTTAAAAAGACGAACAAAATGTTCATCATGTTCATCAAAAGAAACGCTGATAAGCAAAACCACGGAACCGGAAAAGCATCCGACGGAAACCCAGTCGGCCGTCAAGATCGCAGTTAATGCTGAACCTACCGTCGTAAACTCGCAAATAACCGATGCGACTCCGGCACCCGAGCCCGTGAATAAACCCGTAAGCGATATTGAGACTTCCGTAAATCCGCAAGCAAAAGCGGTGGCAGAAAACAACGGTAGCGGATTTCCTGAAGATTCGATACTGAGACGGCATTACTTCACCCATTTATTCACCATGATTGAAGCGCTTGCCCCCCAGTGTCCTACGGATTCTGTTTTAAGCCGCCATTACTATACGATGTTGGTCACCGAAATAGATCAGTGTTTGAATGATAAAAAAGCAATGGAGCGGTTGATTTATGATTACGAGAACCTCAATGCGTAGAATGTGCTAAATGCAGCGAAGCGCATCAATCGACCCTCACGAGTGATGCGCTTCGTGTTCGGAGCATCGCTAATGCGGGTTCCGGACGCGACTCTTATCCCAACCTTCTGGCGGGGAAGGCGCAGGCCATTAAAAGTTGATAAACAACGATCCCATAATCAAGTGATGCATGGTGTTATTGGTGTGGCTGGCGTCATCCAGATACTGGTTGAGATAGCCCGCTTCAGCTCGAAAACTTTTATTAAAGGTCCAGCCTAGGCCCGCAAACGCGCGGTTCTGATCAAAGCCGGCTTGTCCTCCGAATTGGGTCGAGTTGACCCGGATGAAAAACTCGTCCCAGGTAATCAGGCTTAAACGCGGCTCGAACTCCAGCGGATGCATAAACCGAAGCATCTGGCGCGGCCTGAAACGAATATCATCGCCTTGTATGAAGTTGCTTTCGAACATGGTTCTAAAGCTGAAAGTTCCTATATCCGTGGGTAATACATAGCGGAATGCCGGCCAGACATCTTGTTGGGAAACATAACTCTTGCCGATATTTTGAGTCGGCAACCAGGTGTAACCCGCCCAAATAGTAGCCCGATCACTGAGCGAATAGCCAACCGCTGTACGTACCATGCCCTGATACCAATGATTCCAGTTGTCATCGAACCGGGATTGACCTTCCAACCAGATACGCCCTTTTTCTAATTCAGGATTGACGACTTTCAGGCTGCCTTCGCCGACGACCTGCATCCAGCTGCCGGCATCCTGAAGTAAATCGTCCGCTATGCAGGTCATACTGGCTGAACCCAGAAGCAGTGAGGCAAGCCCCCATATTTTAGTTTTTTGCTTCATCATTTTGTTTTCCTTGTGGTACGGGGGATTTATAAAGCCCGCCCTATTTCGTGTAATCAATTGCAGTTGTTTTTCTACATACGTAGGGTGCCTTTGCAGCTAAAGCGCGCAGTACGGGCCCTACAAGAAATTCAGACGCCTCTAAGCGACGTCTGAACTCATCAACCCCAACAAGCCTTTCATCAACGCCAACGGCGTAGGCGGACAACCGGGAATCGACACATCGACAGGAATTACGTTAGACACAGCGCCGCAACTGGCGTAAGACACGCCGAACTCGCCGCCGCAGGTCGCGCAATCACCGGCTGCAACCACCCATTTGGGGTTCGGCGTCGCTTCATAAGTGCGCAGTAACGCAGTCTGCATATGCCTTGAAACCGGCCCTGTAACCAACAGCACATCGGCATGTCTTGGCGAAGCTACAAAATGAACGCCAAAACGTTCAATATCGTAAAAAGGATTATTCAGCGCGTGAATTTCCAGCTCGCAACCGTTACAAGAGCCCGCATCGACTTGGCGTATCGCAATGCTGCCGGAAAACTTCTTGTCTACGTGGCGTTTAATCTCAATGCCCAGTTGCTCAAGCTCTTCATCTTTGGGCGTTTTAAAACGCTCTGTAACAACACCCGTGGTCAGGATTTTTTTAAAAATTCTCAACATATGCCCTTCCTATAAATCATTGCCTGAATAAGAGCCATTCAGGGATTTGTTGCACACAGGAAAATCCGGCACGATATTATTCAACACCAGTTTCTCCAGCGCAGGCCAGTTCAATTGACTGGGATCGCGCGGATAAAAACGGGCAATTTTATTATCCGTATCGAAGCGAATGTGACAGATAATTTCGCCGCGCCAGCCCTCGACAATGCCCAAACCTTCACTGCCGGTCGATGGTGTTTTCCATTCGGCGCGCAGTTCGCCGGCAACGAGCCGATCAATGAAATCTTCTATCAAACGTAAAGCAGTCCTGATTTCTTTGTACCTTACCCATAATCTGGAAGCAATATCGCCCTGGTTTTCCAATGCGACCTTAACCGTGACTTGATCATAGGGCGCATAGGGCGCATCGCGGCGTACATCCATATCCTGGCCGCTGGCCCGGCCGACATAGCCTAGGGTTCCAAATGCAGCGGCGACTTGTTCAGACAGAAAACCGGCCGTATACAGCCGATCTTCCAGTGAAGAGTTAAGATCCAATGCGAGTATGACTTCCGTCAGCTCTTTTCTTAATACAACAATCTCTTTTTTTATCAACGTACAGGATTCGTCTGACAAGTCGCATGCAACACCGCCGGGAACAATTCGATCCATTAACAGGCGATGGCCGAAAACCGTTGCATTAGTGCGCAGCCAGAGTTCGCGCAGACGGGTAAATTGCATTTGCGCGAACACAAACGCGACATCATTACAGATAGCGCCTATGTCGCCCATATGGTTGGCGATGCGCTCCCGTTCCGCCAGAATGCCGCGAATTAATGCGGCCCGAGGCGGAATGACGACACCGGCCGCTTGTTCCATTGCCATACAAGCCGCCCAGCAGTGACCGACCGTGGTATCGCCGGAGACGCGCCCCGCCAACTTGGCTAAAGAATCGGGTTCCCTGCCTTCGGCAATTTTTTCTATGCCTTTATGCACGTAGCCCAAGCGTTCTTCCAGATTCAAGATCAGTTCGCCGACAGCCTGAAACCTGAAATGGCCGGGCTCAATAATACCGGCATGCACCGGGCCTACCGGAATTTCATACGTACCGGCGCCGTGGGATTTAATGAACGGATAATGCATATCGGGCGGGGTGATGCCAACCGGCGTACCGTGAACAGGAAAGTCTTTCCGTAACGGATAGTGGTTTTCAATCCAGGCTTGATGCCGCGTCCAGCGCCGGTTATCCGGATGACCGATAAACTTGATCCCGAACATGTCTTGAGTATGCCGTTCGCTACGGTTGGCAGCCGGATAAACCGTGGCTTGGCTTGGCAACTCAGGATTTGAATCGTCAATGACCGTGCGTAGCAGGATGTACTCGCCTTGTTTTTCAAAACAAGCGTTGATAAAAAGCCGGTTTTGAACGTGTTCCGCCCATCCGGCCGCCCAACGCAGATTTTGCTGTACAGCCAGCTCAGCAAACCGTTGCCATGCCTGGCTTTCGATGTGCCACAGAATTACCGTGGGTAAGTCGATCTCTGCAACAGTAATATCCATACTCAGCCGGGTTAAAAAGTCCGCAGACCAGGTTGAAGAACTCATAACGGCGTACTCCCTGAAATTAAGAGCGTCGCCTGTGAAAACCAGTTCGCCAAAAATCCCGGAATAGCCAGACCCAGCCAAAGCACTAGGGCCAGATGTATCGTAACCGGCCATAAGTTCGCTGTAATCGGATTCTGGCCTTCAGGCTTGTCGCCGTAAACCATCGGCTGTATATGCCTGAATAATCCGGCAAACGCGATACCGATACCCAGCAACAGTAATGGCGTCAACCAGGGATAACTGTGCATGGTTGCCAGTAGCACCAGAAACTCGCTGGTAAACACGCCGAATGGCGGAAACCCGGCAATGGAGATGGTGCCGATCAGCAAGCCCCAACCGATTTTAGGCTGAGTTTTAATCAGGCCGCGGATCTGGTCTATTTTTTGGGTTCCGGCAAGTTGCGCTGCATGACCTACCGTCACAAAAATGGCCGACTTGGTCAATGAATGCACGGTCATGTGCAGCAAGGCCGCGAAAGTGGCTAGCGGGCCGCCGATGCCGAAGGAAAAAGTCATCAGCCCCATATGTTCAATGGATGAGTAACTGAACAGCCTTTTAATGTCTTTTTGCCGGTGCAGCAGTATTGCCGCTACCAGAAACGACACCAAACCGAAGCCCATCATCAAGTAGCCGGCCATATTGAAATGGGTCGCGCCATCCACCAGCATTTTATTACGCACCACGGCATATAAAGCATCGTTCAACAACAATCCCGATAATACCGCGGACATCGGCGTCGGACCTTCGGAGTGAGCGTCGGGCAACCAGTTATGCAAAGGCACTAAACCGATTTTGGTACCGTAGCCGATCAGCAAAAAAACAAAGGCGATTTCAAGAATCTCCGGATTTAATTTGTCGGCATTTTCATAAAGCACCGACCACAGCAAGGCATTCTCGCCATCGCTTATCTGCACAGCCGCGTAATACAGCAAAATAGTGCCGAACAGTGCTTGGGCAATGCCCACGCCGCACAAAATAAAATACTTCCAGGCCGCCTCGATAGACTCCGGAGTACGATACAGACTGACCAACAGCACGGTTGCCAGCGTCGCGCCTTCCATCGCCACCCACATGATGCCCATATTATTGGTAGTCAACACCAAGTACATGGCCAGCATAAAACCTTGAAACATCGAATGATACAGTTTCAAACGATTGTCGCTGAGCTTGCCGATGTCCTTTTCATGTTCCATATACGGCGATGAAAATATCGATGTGGTGAAGCCGACAAAGGCAGTCAGCACAATCAAATACACATTGAACGGATCGATTAAAAAAGCCTTGCCCGATGAAACAATCGTACCCTGGTTAAGCACGTTAATCGCCAGCCAAATAGTCGCCAACAAGCAAATGCCGTTGAACCGGACGTTGAGCTTTCCGGTGTCTTCCCTGTGCCCCGCCAGCGCAAAAAATATAATGCCGACCAACGGTATTAATAAAACCAAATAAGCGGCAATCATTTGTCCACCTCGTGTAATTTATTCAGCAGATCGACATCCAGCGAATCGATACTGGTGCGGATATGCAGGAAAAAAATGCCGAACAGCACCGCAGCCACCAGCACATCGAACGCCACGCCCAACTCAACCACCATCGGCATGCCGTTGGTGGCGACGATGGCCGCGAAAAACAAACCGTTTTCTATCGACATAAAGCCGACTACATGAGCAATAGCCTGCCGATGCGAAATCATCAGCAACATGCCCAGCAACACCACCGAAAGACTGACCGCTAAGGCATTCAACATAACCACCGATGAGGACTGCACAATAGGATGCAATACGTAGTAACTGAATACCATTAAACTGGCTCCGCCCAGCATTACCGCAGTGTTATTTTTTAATGCTTCGATATCCCGATGCATATTCATCCGCAGCACTTCCCGTCTTAACATCCACGGGATAAAAATGACTTTCAGCACTAAAGTCAGCACGGCTGAAATATAGAGGTGATGGTTATTCAAGCTGTACGCCGCCAAACCTGTCGTCAGCGTTAATAAAAAACCCTGCATCGCAAACACGAAGATCAGCCGCAGCAATCTCCCCTGCCCTAACATAAGGAACGAAGTCAGCCCTACCAAGGCGGCCATTGACAGAATGGCCTGGGTATAAAAATCCAGTTGTTCGATGTTCATGAGCGAGACGCCTCCAAAATAATATCGTTCAGGAACATTGTAGGCCGGAATAAGGCCGCCCAAGCGTAGCGCGCGGTGGTGTTTCCGGAGAAATACGGGAGGTGTTCGCCGGAAACGCCGGCTCTCGCTATCGCTCGAACCGGCTTATTCCGGCCTACAGAGCGGGCTTCTTCATTTTTCATGTTCATCTCGCCGCCTCCAAAATAATGTGGCTCAACATCCCCAGCAACCCCAACAAATAGGCGAAACTCAAAAATTCCTGCACCCGGAACAGACGCATCTTTGCCACCAGCGTTTCCGCTATCGCCAGAAAAACCGCCAATAACGCAAGCTTGCCGATAATAACCAGCAAGCCGTAACCTAACGCTTCGATGCCAAAGCTTTCAGCGATACCCCAAGGAAAAAAGATGTTGGCAATTAATACCCCATACAGCATCAGCTTTAACTGGCTTGCCCATTCGATCAAGGCCAGATGACGACCGCTGTACTCAAGAATCATCGCCTCATGGATCATGGTCAATTCCAGATGCGTCGCCGGATTATCGACCGGAATACGGCCGGTTTCGGCGATAGCAACCAGAACCAAGGCCGATAAAGCAAACACAAACGAAGGTCGTAAAACCAAGCCTTCATTGAGCACATGGCTTATAGCAAAGGATAAATTCGTCGTCGACGCGGTCATGGTCAGAGTAAAAATAGCCATCAACATCGCAGGCTCGGCCATTGACGAAATAGTCATTTCCCGCGACGAGCCCATGCCGCCGAATGCGGTACCGATGTCGAGGCCTGCCAGCGCCAGAAAAAACCGGGCAAAGGCGAAAAAACCCACCATCACAATCACATCGGCGCTGGCCGAAGTCGGTAAATCGACGGCTATCAACGGCACAACGGTTGCAGCCAGCACCGTTGCCGAAAAAATAATGTACGGCGCTTTGATAAATAACCAGGAAGCCTGTTCCGAGACGACGGGCTGCTTATGGGTTAATTTAAACAAATCCCGATAAGGCTGAAAAACGGAAGGCGCTTTGCGATTTTGCAATCGGCACTTACAGCATTTGATCCAACCCGCCAATAACGGCGCCAATACGACAAACAATATGGTTTGTAAAATAGCTATTAACCAGCTCATCAGCTAACCATCCATAACATAATAATTAACGTCACAAACGAATAGCCAAGATAGACGCGGATATTTCCGGTTTGAATGCGCCCCACCAGTTTGGCTAAATTGTTTACCCCTTGTTCTATCGGATGGTACAAATGCGGCCAACTGTGGTCCTGAATCCGCAAATGATAATGAACCGCCGCCACATCCTGATCCATTGCGCCGCGCATGTCCTTGTCGATCTGTTCGTCAATAATCCAGACCTTGGCGAAAATCCGCCGGAACGGCATGGTAAAAGCGCTGCTGCTGTATTGCATGCGGTGCGTTAAGCCGCCGAAACCGCAATCCCAGGTTTCGGCTGTACGGATGGCTGTCGATGGATTGCGGCGCAAATACCAAAAACTGACGCAACCGGCAATCAGTGCGCCGATCAGCACCAACGGCGGAGCATAAGAAGCTTGGCTGACCGATACCGGCGCCAGCCATAACCACCCCAAAGCGGCGTCATTCGGCAATGTCTCGCCCAATAATTGCCCGGCAACGCTATTGATCAAGCTGATTATCAGGCCCGGAAAAATCCCGAACAAAAAGCACAAACCGGCCAATAGCGAAGAACCGGCCAACATGCCTTTATCCTGGATCTCATGCGCGTTCTCGCAATGATGCGAACGGGGCAGGCCCAAAAAGATCAGGCCGAATACCTTGACGAAACAGGCAGCGGCTAATGCCGCGGTCAATGCCAACGCAGCGGCGGCGACCGGTATCAAGCTGCGCAATACGCCATTGTCCAGTACATCGACCTGCAATGCGGTCTGAAAAGCCAGCCATTCCGAAACGAAACCGTTAAACAACGGTAGTGAAGAAATACTCATGCAACCGATTAAAAACAACATGCTGGTTTTCGGCATCTTTTTAATCAGGCCGCCCATCATGTCGATATTTAACTGATGGGTTTGATGATGAATAATACCCGCGCCCAAAAACAGCAGATTCTTGAACAATGCATGATTGAACGCATGAAACAACGCCGCCAACAAACCCAGCGCCGCCAGTTGCGGATGACCGTTGGCCATGAAGATCATCGACAGCCCCAGCACCATAAAAATAATACCGATATTTTCGACCGAACTGTAGGCCAAAAGGCGTTTTAGATTAGTCTGCATCATCGCATATAAAATGCCGCCCAACGCCGAAGCAGTGCCCAATATCAGCAATACCACGCCCCATTGCCAATGCACATCGCCCAGCAAATCAAAGCAAAAACGAATCAGTCCGTAGAGTGCGACTTTAAGCATCACCCCGCTCATCAACGCGGAAATATGCGAAGGCGCAACCGGATGCGCTTCCGGCAGCCAGACATGCACCGGAAAAATTCCGGCCTTCATGCCGAAACCCAGCAGCGCCCACATAAAGGCAATGCTTGCCCAGGTTGTCGACACGTTCGCCTTACGCAACGCGTCAAAAGTAAAGCCGTCCGAAAATCCGGCCAAGACGCCAAAGCCTAGAATAATGGCTAATGCGCCGACCTCCGCCATCAACAAATAAATAAAGGCAGCGCGACGATTGGCGGAGTTTTCATGCTGAAATGCCACCAGGAAATAACTGGCAACCGACATCAATTCCCAGGCAATCATGAAAAAAAAGGCATCGTCAGCCAACAGCACCAACAGCATCCCGGCAACGAACAATCCGGTAAACAAGCCTAAAACTGCAAAAGGATGCCGGCTTTCATCGTAACTATTAACATAGCCCGGTCCGTAAAGACTGACTGAGCTCACCGCAATACCGATGATTAAAAAGAAAAAGCCCGACAAGCAATCAAAACGAACATGCCAGGGCAGCCAAGGCAACCCTAAGCTAAGCTGATCGGTAACCACCGTCTTACCTATCAACACGCTCAACCCGGCCAATATCGCGAACACACCGGACAAACCCAGTAAAACAAATACCGCTTTCCGCAATAAAAAAGGAAAACGGTGTTCTTCCAGATAGACGGCAATCAGGGACTGGCAGCGCTCGCTGCGTCTCGGAAGTTTGTTAAACATGTACCGGCTAAACGCCGGCACATGTTGACGCTGATACATCATCAAGCCCAGCAAGCCGGAAAAAAAACTTAGCAGAACGGCACTATAAGCTAATACAAGAATCATGAAATTCTCACTCTAGTTGGTAAACACGCTTCGACACACTGTTACAGCGCTATTGGAGTGCAAGCTTTGCTTGCCTTGAACACCTTTAGAGATACTCTTACACCCCATAATGATCGCTTTTACGGCGGCTCATATTGTTTCGCTTCATTCTGCGTACTGCTAAAGGGTGTTCAGAGAAAGTATCATGATACTCCATCCCGAAAAACTTGCATTGTCCGCCCTGCCCTTCATAGTTATGCTGAAAATCGTGAATAAATTCCATCACGGTATGATCGATCAGGTAGGCATTGTTCAATTGAAAAATAACCGTTTTGCCTTTTTCCAGATTGGCTAAAGCAGTCTTTAACGACATAAAGTTAGAGAAAATCGCCGCGCCGACTATCGAGACCACAACAGAGTCGGCACCTTTCGATTCAATCACAAAATGAATCTTGAACAGGTTATTCGGCCTGACGCCACGCAGCATATGGATAGTAAACTTGGCGAGAATACCGATACCGACGCCTACCAATAAATCGGTCGCCAACACACCGATAATGGTCACCACGAACATAAACAACTGTTCTTTGCCCACTCCCATGACTTTAGCGAACTCTTTGGGCGAAGCCAGGCGAAAACCGGTATAAACCAGCAATGCCGCCAGTGCGGCCAAAGGAATGCTATGAATCAAGCGCGGAAACAACACCACGAACAACAACAAAAACACGCCGTGAAAAAAGTTGGCCCATTGGGTTTTTGCGCCGTTGTTTACGTTAGCCGAGCTACGCACGATCTCGGCAATCATCGGCAAGCCGCCGACTAAACCGGCTACCAGATTGCCGACACCTACCGCGGCTAAGTCGCGATCAAGATTGGAATGGCGTTTATAGGGGTCAAGCTTGTCGACCGCCATGGCGCTGAGTAAGCTCTCCAAACTGCCGACCAGACTGATGCTGATCACGGCTTCCCAGAACGCTAATGTGGCGATTTTTGAAAAGTCCGGAAAATAAAAACTGGACATGAAGTTTTCGGAAATCGCAACCAGAAACTTCGGACCGACGGTTTCTTCATGATGCGGTAAAAAATGCGCATCCGGCAGGAACAAATACATGTGTTCATGTTCCAAATCAAAATATCGCGCCAAACCCATGCCGGCCAACACCACAATAAGCGGCGCAGGGATCATCTTTAAAGTCGGGGTCTTTATGACTGACCAAATAATCAATATTATCAATCCGGTAAAACCGATAATGGCAATTTCATGATTAAGATTCATAAGACTGTGAGGAATTTGGGCGATAGTCGAAAACAGGCTGCTGCCTTTTTCCGGCGTCGTGCCCAACATGACATGGATCTGTTTAGCCATAATAATGATGCCGATAGCCGCCAACATGCCATGCACCACCGATGCCGGGAAAAACGAACTTAACCGTCCGGCTTTAAACACGCCCATTAAAATTTGTAATACGCTGGCAACCACGATGGCCGCCAAGGCATAACGGTAGCCCGCCATTGCATCGCCTTCGCCCAGTTCCTGCACTGCACTGAGCACCACCACGATCAGTCCGGCAGCCGGGCCATTAATGGTTATAAACGATCCGTTGATACGCGAAACCAGCATCCCGCCGATAATAGCCGTGATAATACCGGCCGACGGAGGGAAACCGGAAGCCATCGAAATACCCAAACACAGCGGCAGGGCAATAAGAAAAACCAGAAAACCGGACAGCAAATCGCTGCGCCAGTTTTCTTTTAAATCGGCTAAACCAAACTTTGGCAACCTTTGCAGGGATGGTTCACTCATAACAAATCCTCGTAATTATAAAATGCTAACGAGTTACAAGCGATAACCGTGCCAACTGATTTTTTGTTTATAATATATTGATGTAAAATGAATTTATTCAATTGTAAGACTGAAAATAAAGAATCGTAGTGTGCAAAACAACCGATCGGTTGTTGTTTTGCACCGGTGCAGAAAAAACTATCCGCTGCTTATCCTGATTGACCACGCGGCTCTACAAAGCAGGGCCTTTCTGTAATAATCCGTCATCCAACAACACTTAACATTTGCATGATCTTACCCCCTCAAGCCGCCGCCGAGTATCAATCCGGCCAACAGATCGCCGAATGCCGTTACCTGCCGCTCGACAGAGAGGCTATGCGCGAAGCATTACGCCAACAACTGAATGATGATTTGTTGTATCGCATGCTCATCGAAGAGCGTCCGCACCAATTCGCCGAAGCTTTAGTTGTTGTCGCTGAAAGCGCCATACGCAGCCAACGCGACATTATTAGCGCCATAGAAAGCGTTATCGCTATGCCCGCTTATCAGCAACGCGTTCTGGCTTACGCGCCCGGCACGGCGCGCTTTATTCCCAAAGCGCACGGCGTTTTTTTCGGCTACGACTTTCATTTAAGCCCTAAAGGCCCTCAATTAATCGAGATCAACAGCAATGCCGGAGGCGCGTTGTTGAATGCCATCCTGGTTCGGGCGCAAACAGCCTGTTGCGATTCGGTCGGACTAAATGCGTCCGCTGCTCAGAATCCTGAACAGGCGTTTATGGCGATGTTTATTGAAGAATGGCACGCCGAACGCGGCCTTCAGCCCTTACATTCAATCGCTATCGTCGATGAAAATCCGCTTAGCCAATTCATGCTGCCGGAATTTCTATTGTTCAAAAAACTGTTCGAACAACACCATATCACTACCGTAATTTGCGATCCTGCCGAGCTTGACTACCGCGACGGAACGCTTTGGCATGGCGATAGGCCTATCGACCTCGTTTACAACCGTTTGATCGACTTCGGCTTGGAAGCCGGAGCGCTAAGACCCTTGTGCGAAGCCTACCTGGCTGAAGCCGTCGTAGTCACGCCCCACCCGAGAGCCCATGCGCTATACGCAGATAAAAGAAATCTGGCGGTATTGACCGATGAAACCGCGTTGCGGGAGTTGGGGGTTGCCGCCGAAACCAGGGCGCTACTGCTTGGCGGCATCGCCCATACCGATTGCGTGCATAAGGAAGACGCAGAAGCCTTGTGGGCCGCGCGCAAACAGCTGTTTTTCAAACCGGCCAAAGGCTACGGCAGCAAAGCCGCATACCGGGGCGACGGAGTGACCAAACGGGTGTTCGGCGAGATTGTTCTACAGGGGAATTATGTGGCGCAAGCCTTGGTCAGGCCTACCGAGCGGCAATTGAAAGTGGAAAATGAAATGATCGATCTTAAGCTCGATCTGAGACAGTATGTTTACAAAGGACAAACGCAGTTGACCAGCGCCCGTTTATATCAGGGGCAAACCACCAACTTTCGCACGCCGGGCAGCGGCTTTGCCGGGGTTGCGACGATTGCGGGCGATGACAAGGGCGACCGCTCGGCCGCCCTTGCGCTCACTTAATCAAGAGCCAGGTTCTTTAAATAATCCCGGAAATCGGCCTTCAACTCGTCATGCTCCAGACCGTATTCAACGGTAGCCTGTAAATAACCGAGTTTTGATCCGCAATCGTAACGTTTGCCTTCAAACTCATAGGCTAAGACCTGTTCATCGGTCATCAATGCGGCAATCGCATCGGTCAGCTGAATTTCGCCACCGGCGCCGCGTTCCGTTGTTTCAATCTTTTCAAAGATCGCAGGCGTTAAAATATAGCGTCCGACTACGCCGAGATTCGACGGAGCCCGTTCAGGGGCGGGCTTTTCGATAATCATTTCAACCCGGCCTACCGATGGCGATACTTCCTTGGTTTTGACAATGCCGTACTTATCGGTTTCCTGGGGATTTACCCGCTCTACGCCTAATATACTGCACTGATTATTATTGTATTGTTCGACCATTTGGCTCATGCAGCCATCGCCGTGACGATTGGTAACCAAGTCGTCGGCCAGGATAATGGCAAACGGTTCATTGCCAACGACAGACTTGGCGCAAAGCACCGCGTGACCCAGTCCCAACGCCTCCGGCTGACGAATGAATACAAACGACACATTCGGCGGCACCATTCCCCGGACCATTTTCAATATTTCAGTCTTGCCACGGATAGTCAGCTCATTTTCCAGCTCATAAGCCTTGTCAAAGTGATCCATGATGACATTTTTGGTACGGCCGGTGACAAAAATCATGGTATCAATGCCCGCCGCTACCGCTTCTTCAACGCAGTACTGAATCAAGGGCTTGTCCACAACCGGCAACATTTCCTTGGGGCTGGCTTTGGTAGCGGGTAAAAAACGGGTTCCGAGACCCGCAACAGGAAAAACTGCTTTTCTTATTTTTTGATTCATCTGAGACATTCTCGACAATACAGATCATTAAAAATCAGATGCTGAATGCAGCATTTGATCATCCCTGCCCTCTTTAAAGAGCGTTTTTTGGGCGGCGAAACCACCCCTCTATTTTCATTTTACGCTAAAAAATTTTCAACCAGCGCCGTAAAGGCATCCGCTTGTTGTACATGCAGCCAATGCCCGGCGTCGGCTACGGTGTTGAAAGCCGCTTCCGGAAATAATGAGTTTATATCTTCAGGCTTAACGAAGTCTGAATCGCCCCCTGCGATAAACAAGGCTTTGCCGGTAAATGGCGCTAAATGATCGGCATTGGGAAAAGCGGCGATATTGGCGGCGGTTCGCTGAAAAATATCCAGATCGAGCCGCCAGCCGTATTTGCCGTCGTTTAAAATAAGATTTTGCAATAAAAACTGCCGATAACTCAGCTCGGGTATGCGCGGCGCAAGCAGTGTTTCGGCCTGTTTACGGTTGCTGATTTCAGCCAGCGGCAGCGCTTTTAAGGCCAGCACGGTGTTATCGAAACGGTGTGCGTAGCTGACCGGGGCAATATCGGCCACAATCAGTTTATTGACTCTGTGCGCCGTCGTCAGCGCAAACCACATGGACACTTTGCCGCCCATGCTGTGCCCCAACAAACTGGCTGTTTCCAAACCGCGGTCATCGATAAAGCGCAACAAATCGGCGCTCATGGCCGGATAATCCATTACCGGATGATGCGCCGATGCTCCGTGATTGCGCAGGTCCGGCACATAAACATGAAATCGGGCGGACAGTCTTTGAGCTATCTGCCGCCAGTTACGCGACGAGGCAAAAAAGCCGTGCAGGATAATCAACGGGCTGTTATCCGGGTCGCCGAATTCCTCGAAAGCCAGTTCCAGGGTTCCCATTAGGCAAAGTCGAATAATGCGCCCATCAAACCGCCGAAAATACCGCCCCAAACCACCAGCCAACCCAGATGCTGACGGATGATAGCTTGAACCATTTCCTTGACCAGCTGCGGGGTTAATTCATTGAGGCGCTTGTCGATCACCGATTCGATTTTACCGACAATGTCGCCGCCGATTTTGTGCGCATCCAAGCCCTGCTTTAATGCGGCTTTAAAGCGGTCGGATTCGACCATTTCGGTCAGGGTGATTTTCATTTTTTCGGTAAACGGCTCTTTTAACGGCGCCAGCGCTTCTTCGCCGCCCATCATCAACAACATGCCGCCGAAAGAAGAACCCATAATCGAAGACACCAAGCCTTCGTAAACCTTGTCATAATCGACTGCATTCAACAAAGGCTCCAGATTCAGCAGGTTTTTGCCTTGTTGTTCCTCGTTTTCAATAAACTGTTCGATATTGTTTGCGGTAAAAAACTGCACCATCATCAGCTGCTTGATCGACAGTTTAAACTCTTCAAACCGGGCCGGTATAACGCCTGAACCGTATAAATAAGGCACTTTTTCGAACAGCATGTAAATAGCCAGCCAATTGGTAATGGCTCCGGAAAGCGCGAAAAAACCGATGGATTTGATTAACTCCGGTTGTACAGGACTCACATAGCCGATAGCGATGACGACAACCGATAGGAAGTTGGTCATAAAGCTTTTATTTAAAAATTGTTCTTTCATCGTTTCTTGATAAATAAATCAGTAATAGTGCCTTCCATCATTTCCGCTGAAAAGCCCAGGGTTTCGGCCAAGGTAGGATGCGCATGAACCGTTAAGGCCAAATCTTCAACAGCCGCGCCCATCTCCAAAGCCAACACGGCTTCCGCAATCAATTCCCCGGCGTTAGTGCCGACGATGCCTGCGCCGAGAATACGCCCGCTTTGTTTGTCGGAAAGCAATTTAGTCACGCCTTCCTTGCGCCCGATGCTTAATGACCGACCGCTGGCCGCCCACGGGAAAGCGGCTTTCTCATAAGCGATGCCTTGCGACTTGGCGGCATTTTCAGTCAAGCCCATCCAGGCGATTTCAGGATCGGTATAAGCGACGGAAGGGATGGTCAAAGCCCGCCATTCGGTGGTCATACCGGCTATTGCTTCGGCCGCTATCTTGCCTTCGTGGGACGCTTTGTGCGCCAGCATCGGGTTGCCCGTCACGTCGCCGATTGCGAAAATATGCTTTACGCTACTGCGTTGTTGTGTATCGACGCTGATAAAACCGCGCTCATCGATGTTGACTCCGGCTTTGTCGGCATCGATCAAATGGCCGTTGGGGCGTCTGCCCACTGCGACCAGCACTTTATCGAACACCTCGGTTTCGGGGGAGGATTTGCCGTCGAAGCTGACTTTCAAACCTTCCGGCAAGGCTTCAATCTGCGTTACCTGGGTTTCCAGGAAAATATTGGCGTATTGTTTTTTGATCCGCTGCATTAACGGTCTGACCAGATCCTTGTCGCAACCGGGGATAATCTGATCCTGCATTTCAACCACGGTGATTTTGCTGCCCAGCGCGTTATAAACGGTCGCCATTTCCAGGCCGATGATACCGCCGCCGATAATCAACAGTTTATTCGGGATGCTCTCAAGATTCAGCGCATCGGTGGAATCCATCAGCCGGGGATCGTCATTGGGAAACGACGGTATTTTTACCGGCCGGGAGCCGACCGCAATAATGGCCTGCGCAAACTCGATGGTCCGGGTGTCGTCACCGTCTTCAACCAACATCTGGGTGTCGGAAATAAAACGGCCGATGCCTTTAACAACCGTCACATTGCGCTGCTTTGCCAAGGCCGAAAGGCCTGCGGTTAGCTGCGAACTGATGTTGTCTTTCCAGGCCCGCAGTTTTTCCAGGTCAATGCCGGGGTCGGAAAAACTGATCCCGGCCGGATTGATTTCTTTGGCTTCATTGAGCACCGCCGCCACATGCAGCAGGGTTTTTGAGGGGATGCAACCGACATTTAAACAAACGCCGCCCAAGACCGGATAACGCTCGACCAAAGTGACCTGTTTACCTAAATCGGCTGCGCGAAATGCCGCTGTGTAGCCGCCAGGGCCGCCGCCCAGCACCAGAACTTCTGTTTTCAATTGCACACCTTAGATTCAACTCATTAAGAGAGATCGACAATTATCGGAACCTTGAGTTTGGCTTTCATAGCCGGGGCGACTGGATCGTCGATCATGATGGGTTAGGTTGTGATAGCGCAACCTAACATTTGTCTTAGGTTTCGACCGCTACGAAACCTTCTGTTCGGCTTCTTTAATACCCTCAACCGACCATAATTTCTCAAGCTGATAAAACTCGCGGGCCTGAGCGTTCATGGCATGGACAATCACGTCGCCCAAATCCAGCAATACCCAGTCCGAACCCAGATCGCCTTCCATGCCTAAAGGTTTAACGCCGTTTTCTTTTAGCTTT
>DAINRH010000027.1:0-7346 GCA_036741905.1 Methylobacter sp.
GGATAATGACCAAGCTGCCGGATACGCCCAATAATAAAAATAATACAACAAGGAAACGCCATGCCCCTCTTTACCCGCCCGGCCAGCCTCGCGCTGCCTGTTTTATTAACCATAACCCTGTCCGGCTGCTCGGTGATGCGCAGTTACGATAATGAACTCAAGCAAACCGTTGACTTGGTCGGGCAAGGCCAAATCGACCAAGCGTTAACTCAACATGAAGCCAATAATACCGGCGGCGATTTCGATCTGCTTTATTATCTGGAAAAGGGCGAATTATTACGTTTGAAAAGCCGGTACAAAGACAGCGCGGAAGCTTGGCTGTTGGCCGATCAAAAGGTTAATGACTGGGAGAATGAAGCTAAAATCAGGGCCGGGGCGGTTCTGGAAAATGTCGGCGCGGTGGTTTTAAACGATAAAACCCGCCGCTATGATGGTCATGATTATGAAAAAGTGATGCTGTCCACCCGGCTGGCGCTGGATCACTTGTCGGCAGGCGACTGGAATGCGGCCAGAACCGAGATCAAGAAAACCCACGAGCGGGAAGCCATTATCGCGGAAATCAACGCGAAAGAAACCGAGGCTCTGGAACAGGAAAGCGAGGAAAAAGGCATCACCACAACCTTTAAGGACTTGAACGGTTATCCGGTCGAAACGCTTAATTCACCGGAAGTCACCACGCTAAAAAACGGTTACCAGAGCGCTTTCAGTCATTATCTGGCCGGTTTTGTTTACGAAGCCTTGAATGAACCAGGGCTTGCCTCGCCCGGTTACCGGCAGGCGATTGAGCTACGTCCCGATATTAAAATCCTCGAAGACGGCTTGGCTATGTTGGAATCGCGTCCCAGCCTTCGCAAACCCAACGAAACCGATGTGTTGTTTGTGGTCGAATCCGGCGCTGCGCCTGCGCTCAGCTCGGTCACCATCCCTGTACCGGTGATCGTCAGCAATTTGGGCGTTATCCCTATTTCGTTCCCGGTATTGCATTCCGACCCCAGCCGCACTTTGCAGCCTAGCACTGTCAGCGTTGACGGCAAGAATACCCTGCCGCTAGCTGCGGTGACCAGCCTGGATACGATGTCCAAACGGGCATTAAGGGATGATATGCCGGGAATTATTGTCCGCGGCATTCTCAGGGCGGCGGCAAAAGCCATGTCGCAAAAGGCCTTGATGGATCAAGGCGGCGGTGCGGCGATTGCCGGTATTGCGTTGAATATCGCCAATGTCATTACCGAATCCGCAGATGAGCGCACTTGGCGCACTTTGCCTGCAACCATCAGTATTGCCCGTGTCACGCTGCCTTCCGGCAAGCATGACGTAACCGTTGGCGGCAGCAAGCAGCTAATCGATGTCCAAGGCTCTCATGCCGTCGTGGTGACGCGGCTGCTGGGCAACCAGGCTTATTGGTCGCAACCGGTTTTTGGGCCGCAAATGCCGGTTTATGCCGCTCCCGCTAACATTGAACCCGCTGCAAATATCGATGCTGCGCTAATCAAGAAATCCCCTGCAAAAACTAAAAAGAAAAAAGCCAAAAAATCTATCTACCAAGCACAAAAGGATAATTCATGAATGCCGTTAAAAGTGTATCCCTCATTGCCGCTTTATTGGCGTTAACGGCCTGCGCCACGCACCAGCCGCCACAGCCCGGCAGCATCAATGCCAAAGTCGAGCAACTGAGTGAAATGTCGTATCTGCAAGTGACCGACCTTCGCGCGGTAAAACGCAATCATCTGTTGACGGTACAGGCGGAAATCACTAATACCGACTCGGCCAATCAGCAGCTTTACTATCGTTTTAAATGGCTGGATGCCGCCGGCTTTACGGTCGGCGGTGAAGAGACCTGGAAGCCGGTGCTGGTTTACGCTTATCAAAAACAAACGTTGACGGCGGTTGCGCCGTCGCCTCAGGTTACCGATTTCAGGATGGTTGTGCAAAGCCCGGATAATACCGGTAATCTGCCTTAGGAATGCGCCGACAACTTGCGCCCTCGCCCTTCGGGAGAGGGTTGGGGTGAGGGGAATAAAATGCTCAAGTTATTTCATGCATATTCCTTAGTCGATTCAAAAAAACCTGTAGGGCGACTTCAGTCGCCCTTTAAATAGTCTGGGCGGCTGAAGTCGCCCCTACATTAAGAGATAATCCCATGTATAAATCAAATAATGTCCTCAAAACCGCCGCAATTGCGCTGCTGTTAAGCGGTTGCGCAACCCAATCGCCAACGCTCAGCTCCGGCAATGTCGAGTACGGCGACAGTAAGGCGGTTGAAACCTTAACCAACGAATTCGGTTCCACCGATCTGCAAACCATAGCCGAATCGATGGCCAACTCGCTATTGCAATCCCCTGCCCTATTTGCAAAATCGCGCCCTTTGGTGACTGTTGCCGAAGTCAAAAACAGAACCAGCGAGTACATTGACACTAAATCGATCACCGATTCGATACGCACCAAAATCGTAAAAAGCGGCATGGTGCGCTTTGCGGTCGACACCAGCGCGATGCAAACCCAGGTCGACGAGTTGGCTAGGCAAAACCAATCCGGCCTGTACAAGAAAAGCAAATCCAAAAAAATGGGCAACATGGAAGGCGCCGATTTCCGCATCGAAGGCACTATCACTTCTATAGTTAAACGCGCAGGCGATGTTAAGGACGTGTATTACAAATTCAGTTTGCAGCTGGTGGATAATGAATCCGGCACCATGGAATGGGCGGACGAAAAAGAGATCCGCAAGACTTCCAATAAATCGATGTTTTAGTGGGATCGACTATGAAACCGTTACGTTTGTTAATTCTATTATCGTCGCTGCTTGGGACAGGCAACGCCCTGGCGGCTAAAATCGCGGTTACCGATCTGGCTTATACCGAACGGATCAGCGGTTATTTTCATCAACTTGATTATCACCACAAGTCATCGGCGCGTAGCAGCGACAGCGCGCGTGAACGGGACAGTTTTGAAAGCGCTTCGGCATCGAGCCGTTCATCGTATAGCGGAAAATCGCAGACCGATTATACCGAGGTCGGAAGCAGTTACAGCTATATCGAGTATGGCGAACTGCGTAAGTTTGTCGGCGACATTAAGGGCGAAATCCTTAAAACCGGCGATTTTAAGCTATCGCAAGCCAAGCCTTATACCGCCAAAGGCGATGAAAAAATCTACGACATTCTCAACCGCATCAAAAAAGGCGCGTATCCGGGGGCCGATTATGTGTTGTTCGGCACGGTCAGCGAGCTTGATTTCCGCGACGAGGTGAATCCCATTATCGGCACCGACACGCTGTCCAACACCTTCAGCCTGATGCTGGTCGCTGAATTCAGCTTGATCAACACCCGCACTTACGAAGTTAAAGCGGCCTTTAGCGCGACCGGCGAAGGGCAAGATGTACGCATTGTTACCGACGGAAGCCGTGTCGCGCCCAGTCGCGGCAAGGTTGTCTCGGACGTGTCTAAAAGCTTAGGGATAGACGTGGCGCGGCAGATTGATGAACAGCTGGGCGGCGGTGGCGCTTATCAAAATGCCGACCCTGCGAGCGGCGGCAATGCCATGCAGGAAGGGGACGTCGTACATTTTAGCCAGTAAAGTTAATCATATTTCAACGCTAATAAATCAGCCCAACGGCTGATCTATTAGCGTCTATAGCTTGCAGCAATATTTATTTTAGAGCGCTGAAGGTATAAACGTAGTCGTTATCCTTCATTGGCATATGGCAAGCGAAACATTCTTTGGCTTTTGCTTCCTCATGCATGACCAGCTTATTTCCTTCCCAATGACCAAATCCCCAGCCGCCGGTGTCGGCGTATTTTTTGCTGTCTTTAACCATGGCTTCGGCAGAAGCGAATTCACCTGGAACAATCGCTTGCGCCCAGTTAGGATGAATGCTTTCTTTCCACACGACTTTAGCTAAAACCGAACCGTCCGGCCAAGGCTTGGTCTGATCTTTTCGCGCTGCCGCTATAGCCTTATCGTTACCTAAAATAGCCCGTAGCGTTTTCTTGTCTTCCCTATGCGAAACCGATAACAATCGCCAGTCGATATATTCGCCATGAACCGGTTTTGCTGTTTTGGTTTCTGCTGATACGGTTGCGGATAAGCATGCAAACAGGAATAATCCTAATGTAACTTTTTGAGATTTTTTCATCTACCCTTTCCTTCTAAATACGTTTCAAAATCTGAGCGTTTGGTTCTTTATCAGTAGCGTGAAGAAGCCGTCCGATAGGACATCATAACATGCATGCTATACCGGAAAAACAAAGCAACCCATGCCGCTTTCATTAACGGGTAGCGACATAACCTTAGCTGAATCGGCGTTCAGCGTTACAATGGTAGTTATGAATACGAATCTCACCCCATTTTCAGCACTGACCCCCGATATTATCTTAAACGCGCTCGACAGTATCGGCCTGCATAGTGATGGCCGTCTGCTGGCGCTCAATAGCTATGAAAACCGCGTCTACCAAGTCGGCATGGCCGACGGATCTTTTATCGTCACCAAGTTCTACCGGCCCGAACGCTGGAAGACTGAGGCCATTCTTGAAGAACACGCGTTCGTTCAGGAATTGTTCGATGCTGAAATCCCTGTGGTTCCTGCTCTGCCGTTTGGCGATAAGCAAACCTTAATCCACGCCGACGGTTTCCGTTTTTCGGTGTTCCCAAGGCAAGGCGGACGAGTACCTGAGCTTGAAGGCCGCGAAAAACTGGAGTGGATGGGGCGGTTTATCGCTCGTATTCATGCCGTCGGCTCATTAAAACCTTTTAAACATCGCCCGACGCTGGATATTGCCGGCTTTGGCGATGAGCCTAGAGCCTATCTGCTGACGAATAATTTCATCCCCGCCGATCTGATCGAGGCTTACCGCAGTGTGACCGAACATGCGCTGGTAGGCGTAAGACGTTGCTTCGAACGCGCCGGTAAAATAAAAAACCTGCGCCTGCACGGCGACTGTTATCCAGGCAATATTTTATGGACCGATGACGGTCCGCATTTTGTCGATTTCGATGACTGTCGAATGGGGCCTGCGATACAGGATTTGTGGATGCTGCTATCCGGGGATCGCTCTGAAATGACCGTGCAGTTAAACCACCTGCTGACCGGCTACCGGATTTTTTACGATTTCGACACCAGAGAGCTGCATCTTATTGAGGCCCTGCGCACTTTGCGGCTGATCCATTATTCCGCCTGGATTGCGCGGCGCTGGGATGATCCTGCCTTTCCTATGGCGTTTCCGTGGTTTGATACACCGCGTTATTGGCAGGACAGGATTATTGAGCTGCGCGAGCAAATCGCGTTAATGGATGAAGGGCCGCTGGAGTTGGGTTAAACCTATAAAAATCATTTCATCCACGAAAGACACGAAAATCTACGCTACACGATTCTTTCTTCTGCTTTTTTCGTGCTTTTCGTGTCTTTCGTGGACAAGATTAAAGTTTTTTCTGCCGCATCAACATGGTTTTCACCGGATTGAATGTTCTTCTATGCACCTCTAAAAAACCGAACTGTTCGATTTCGGCAACATGCTGTTTGGTGCCGTAACCTTTATGCACATGAAACGCAAAGTCGGGATAGTGTTGATGATAATCGACCATCAGCTTATCCCGCTCGACTTTCGCCAATATCGACGCGGCACTGATCGCCTGTATTTTGCTGTCGCCTTTAACGATAGCCTGGGCGGGCATGGTCAGGTTGGGGAGACGGTTACCGTCGACTAAAACCTCATCCGGCTGGATATGCAAGCCGTTTACCGCCCGTTGCATGGCAAGTAACGTCGCCTGGAGGATATTGCGCTCATCAATCTCTTCAACACTGGCTTGGGCAATCGACCAACTTAAGGCTGATTCTTTAATGAGGCTATAAAGGCTGTCCCGTTTGCTTTCGCTAAGGGTTTTTGAGTCGGCCAATCCGCTTATCGGCCGCTGGGGATCAAGGATAACGGCGGCAGCGAAAACCGGGCCTGCGAGCGGCCCACGGCCGGCTTCGTCAACACCGGCAACAAGAATGCTTGTTGAACATCCATTATCCATATTAGCTTTCGCCCCTGAAATAAAAATACTTTCGTCCACGAAAAGTACTAAAACCTTCAAAAGACCGCCAATTTATCGAAGAGGTGGATTGGTATTTCGTGCTTTTCGAGGACAAACTGCTGTTCAATGCTTAAACAACGCTTAGCGCAATATACCCCGGCTTACATTGCGTAAAAAACTGACCATATCCGACAACTCCTTACTTTCACCAGCCAAGTCTTCCATCTGGTCTATCGCATCTTCCAGGCGCAGATTGGTCTTGTAAATGATCTTGTAAGCTTTTCTGATCAGCCTGATGTCTTCCGGGGAAATGCCGTTGCGTTCCATGCCGACTGAGTTGATGCCGTGCGGACGGGTAGGCTTGCCGCCGACCATCACAAACGGGGGGATGTCCTGGGTAATCGCACTGCCCATCGCAGCAAAGCTGTACTGCCCTATCTGGGTAAACTGATGCACCAAGGTGAATCCGCCCAAAATGGCATGACTGTGTAAATGCACATGACCGGCCAGTGAAGCGCCATTGGCCATAATGACGTGGTTGCCGATAATGCAATCATGCGCGACATGCGTGTAGGCCATGAACAGGTTGTCATTGCCTATCTTGGTCAGGCTGCGATCCTGCTTGGTGCCCCGGTGCATGGACGTGTATTCGCGTATCGTATTTCTATCGCCGATTTCCAAGCGGGTTATTTCAGCCGCATACTTTTTGTCTTGGGGGTCTTCGCCGATGGACGTGAATTGATAGATGCGATTCTGTTTGCCTATGGTCGTAGGCCCTTTAATAACAACGTGCGAACCTACCACGGTACCGGCGCCGATTTTTACACCTGCCCCAATGACGGAAAAAGGCCCGACCGCCACGTCATCAGCCAGCTCGGCATTGCTATCGACTATCGCTGTTGGATCGATCAAATCAATTTACCACTGCCGCACATCTGATTTCGGCACTTGCGACGAACTCGCCATCGACTTCTGCACGGCATTCAAAAGCCCAGATATTACGCTTACTTTTAAGGAATCGTGCTTCCAACATTAATTGATCGCCGGGGACAACCGGTCTTTTAAACTTGGCCTTATCAATACCGACCAGATAATAAATCATTCCGGCCAATTCATCTCCCGCTGTTTCCGATGCCAGCAATCCCGTAGATTGGGCCAGCGCCTCCAAAATCAACACGCCGGGCATAATGGGTTTTTGGGGGAAATGTCCTTGAAAAAACGGTTCGTTATAAGTAACGTTTTTCACGCCCAACAATCTAACGCCGGGTTCGCATTCAACAACTTTATCAACCAATAAAAAAGGGTAACGATGCGGCAGGAATTCTTGTATTTGTAAA
>DAINRH010000027.1:7422-11899 GCA_036741905.1 Methylobacter sp.
CTTTTGTTGGACTTGACTGGTTACGTCAATTTTTTCACTGGCATAAATAACGCCGTCAGTCAGTAACAAATCAAAATTTTGATCTTTGGCTATTTCACGAATCGCTTCAACGATACGACGTTGTAATTTGCCCAATTCTTCATTGCGGCGCGCATTAAAATCCTCGCTAAACTCCTGCTGGGCTCTTTTTGCATCTCTTTTCTTATTTAAAATATCTTTTTCCAGATTGACTCGCGCCGACTCGCCCATCACTGCCGCATCTTTGGCCATTCTTTCGTCCATATTCTGGATTTCTTTTTGCTGGGCAACCAACTGCTTATCGCGCGGTGAAAATTCTTGTTCCAGGCGTTTTTTGGCTTTTTCCGCCTGGGGTGCTTTTTCAAGAACGGCTGGTATATTGACAAAGCCAATTTTTAAATCAGCGTAGCTCACATTAGCAGCAAGCAACAATCCTAAAAATAAAGCAATTTTCGTTTTCATTGTTCAACGGGTCTCTAGTGAAGTTAAAATAAATAATGATTAAAAATACAGCTATTTCGTTAAATTATAGGCGGTAAGCTTGTTAAACAAAAACAGCTTCTGCTAGAAATTCTGACCGAAGTTGAATTGAAACATCTGCTTTTGATCTCCTGTAATAGTGCCGTCAGCCGCCGTTGCAGTAGAAGCGGCGTTTAACGGTAATGCCGCACTGACCGATAAAGCGCCGAAGGGCGACATCCACTCGCCTGAAACCCCGACAGAGTACTTCAAATTATTCGCTTTAAAGCCGTTATTAATGGATCCTGCATCCAAAAAGGTGCCCAACCTGACTGATTTTGTCTCCGGCATAAAAGGCACGGGGAAAAACAATTCGGCATTGCCGATAATTTTACTGGAGCCGCCAAACGCGTAACCATTGGAGTCTCTCGGCCCCACTGTGTTATTTTTAAAACCGCGTATAGATCCCGTACCGCCCCCGAAATAATTTTCAAAGAAAGGCAAGCTGGTTGTATCTCCATAACCGCCCCCGTAGCCTGCTTCAGCTTGCACCCTGAAGGTAAAGTCTTTAGCTAACGGAAAATAAAGTTGGTGCTTATAACCTATTTTATAGTATTCCAAATCGCTGCCGGGAATTGTCGATAACGCAGAAAAACGCTGTTGCTGCCCTCTATTCGGGAAGATTGCTCTATTAAGCGTATCGTGAGTCCAACCCACTGCCGGCGACAGTGTTAAAAAGCGACTGCCTTGCGTATTAATAAAATCTCGAATTTGCGTGGATGAATAATCAGTGGTGCTCAGCTCGGTATGTTTGGCATCAATATCAAAACGTAAACTGTCGAATTCATTCAACGGTATGCCAAAATTCACCCCGGCATTCATCACGTTGGTTGAATAATTGGCGATATTCACTTGACCGGCATTCCGTTTGGTATAGCCCAAGTTATAACCCTGGCTTACGCCATCCACGGTGAAATAAGGATTAAAAAAACCAAACTGATAACTTGTCGAATAATCACTGTTATTAAAGGCGACATTGACCCGCTTGCCCGACCCAAAGACGTTATCCTGGGCAATATTGGCGTTCAACACAATCCCCTGGGTTTGGGAAAACCCGACACCGGCCGACAAATTACCGGAAGGCTTTTCAACTACCGAATAATTAACATCGATCTGGTCGGCAGTGCCTGTAACCGGCGGCGTTTCAACATTCACCTCTTCGAAATAGCCCAAGCGTTCAAGGCGCGTTTTCGACCGTTCAATCTTTGAACTTGAAGCCCAACTGGACTCCATTTGGCGCATTTCGCGGCGCAACACTTCATCGCGGGTTTTGCTATTGCCTTTCATGTTAATGCGTCTGACATAAACACGTTTGCCCGGATCGACAAAAAAAGTCATATCGACTGTTTTTTGGGCTTCGTTGATTTCCGGCACCATATTAACGTTTGCAAACGCGTAACCGTCATCCCCTAAACGATCGGAAATTGCTTTGGAGGTTTCTGTAGCGTTTTTTCTGGAAAAAATTTCTCCCGGACCGACTTTTACCAGCTTAATAAGCTCGGGAGGAGCAACCACTAGGTTGCCGGCTAATTTAACTTTTTCCAGCTTATAAATATCGCCTTCTTTAACATTGATGGTGACATAAATATCTTTTTTATCCGGGGTAATCGCCACTTGCGTGGACTCGATGTTAAAGTTGATATAACCGCGATCCAGATAATAGGAGCGTAAAGTCTCCAAGTCGGCCTGTAACTTTTGCTTGGAGTATTGATCGTCCTTGGTATAGAACGACAATAAATTAGACGTATTCAATTCAAGGTTGCGCAACAGCGTTTTATCATCGAAAACGTTATTGCCGACAACATTGATCTGCTTGATCTTTGCTACCCGGCCCTCGGAAATCTTGATATGAATACCCACCCGGTTGCGGGTCAGATTGGACACGTCCGTAGTGATCTTTAAGCCGTATTTACCATGACTGAAATATTGACGGCTCAATTCCTGCTCGACTTTATCTAGCACCTGCCGGTCGAATACCTTGCCTTCAGCCAAGCCGATTTTCTTTAAGGCTTTGGTCAAATCGTCTTTACTAAGGTCTTTATTGCCTTCAAAAATGATTTTTGCGATGGAAGGACGCTCAACCACATTAACAATCAGCGTTGAGCCTTCTCTTTCCAGAGAAATATCCTTGAAAAAACCGGTTTTGAATAGCGCCTTGATTGCCGGCCCCACATTGTCCAACGAGAACTTTTCGCCCACATTGACAGGGAGATAGTTATATACGGTACCCACTGAAATACGCTGTAGGCCCTTGACTTGAATATCCTCTACAACAAACTCTTCATCACCTTTAACCGCCTGGGAAACAAATAGACATAACAATAGCACGCGAGAAAGAGTATTTAATTTCATGTAGAAGTCTAAAAATAAAACGGCATTGTCCAATATTAAAAATTCGGCGGATTATATCACAGTAAATATTTAAACGAGCTTAAGCCCTGCGAATAGGGAAACTAAGTACGTCATCAATGGATGCACTGTCCGACAATAGCATCAATAACCGATCCAGACCTATAGCCACCCCTGAGCATTCCGGCAATCCTGATTCCAGAGCCGAAATAAGGCGCTTATCCTTAACGGAAACAGGCGAGTTTTGCTGTTGCCTGATAGCCAGTTCCTTATCAAAGCGTTTGCTCTGCTGTTTTGCATCGACCAGCTCATCGTAACCATTACCCAGCTCAATGCCATTGATAAATAACTCAACCCGGTCTGTAACCAACGCGTTATGTTCGTTGATTCTTGCTAATGACGACTGGCAAGCCGGATAACCGTAAACCATGCACAACGCATTGTCGCCCAAATGCGGCTGAACTTTATGACTGAAGATAAAATCCAGCCACAGCGCATGATCGTTTCCGCAAATAGCCACCGCCTCGGATAATTGACATTCTCTGGCGAAAGTACAATAGTCCCGATATGAAAACACCAAAGGATCCAAGCCGGTAAACGAACCGAATACCTGCTGATAACTGACTCGTTGTGTTTCTTGTAACGACCTGCCGCTAAACAGCCCTGTAATCAGCTCAGTAATTTCATCCATTAATTGAGGCAATGTAAAGCCGACCCGATACCATTCAAGCAGGGTAAATTCGGGATTATGAAATCGCCCCGACTCGCCGTTCCTGAAGGCTTTACCTATCTGATAAATAGATCCGCTGCCCGCAGCGAGCAGCCGTTTCATTGCAAATTCAGGCGATGTTTGCAAGAACAATGTTTGCCGCGTCGGCGACAAACAATAATCGGTCGTGAAAAACTCCAACTGCGGGTCCGTTCCAATGCCGTGACTGAGCAGCGGCGTCTCCACTTCCAGCACCGCTCTTTCAGCAAAGAAGCGACGTATATCGGCCAGCATCTGCGCTCTTAAGCGCATCAGCTCCAGAGAACAGGTCGGTCGCCAGTCTTGCAGCACTATTCTTTTACGCGGGAAACATATTCGCCGGTACGGGTATCGACCTTAATCACTTCACCCTGCTGCACAAACAAAGGCACTCTGACCACAGCGCCCGTCTCCAGAGCAGCCGGCTTGCCGCCGCCGCCCGAGGTATCGCCGCGCACGCCCGGATCAGTTTCAACAATGGCCAATTCCACAAAATTGGCAGGAGAAATAGCAAGAGGCGCGTCGTTCCACAAGGTTACCGTACAAGAATCCTGATCTTTAAGCCATTTACCCGCATCGCCGACAATTTTTTCATCGCACTGATACTGTTCAAAATTATCCGGCACCATAAAATGTCTGAATTGACCGTCGCTATAAAGATATTGCATCTCGACATCGACAACATCGGCGCCTTCCAACGACTCGCCTGACTTAAAGGTTCTTTCCATCACCCGGCCGGTTTTTAAATTCCTGATTTTTACCCGGTTAAAAGCCTGACCTTTTCCCGGCTTAACAAATTCATTTTCAATAATTGCACAGGGATCGTTATCCAACATAACTTTT
>DAINRH010000027.1:11909-15951 GCA_036741905.1 Methylobacter sp.
AGCCATTTTATCCTCAAATATGACAAACAATGTAAACTCAGCCATTATAATAGACGCAACAACCGATAGAAACTTTAAATAACCTCATGCCAGAGCCACAGTCCGAAATCCAGCACTTTACTAAAAACTGGCAACAACAACTTGCCGAAGCTTTTAATAACATTGAAGACCTTTGCCGTTACCTGGACTTATCGCCGGGTGACTTACCGGTTTCAGCTGTTGCAGCCGAAAACTTTCCTTTACGCGTGCCGTTAAGTTTTGCTGCCTGCATGGAAAAAGGCAATCCGCATGATCCTTTATTACGCCAGGTATTGCCTATCGAGGAAGAACTAACCGCCTATCCGGGCTTTAGCAATGATCCTGTCGGCGATCTCGCGGCGGCCACCCAGGCCGGTGTTTTGCACAAATATCATGGCCGGGTTTTGTTTATCAATACCGGCAGTTGCGCTATCAACTGCCGGTATTGTTTCCGGCGTAATTTTCCGTACGCTGATTTACAACTTAGCAAACAAAATGAAGATGCCGCCCTTCAAGCCATACAAAACGACCCGAGTATCTCGGAAGTTATTTTAAGCGGCGGCGACCCTTTGCTGCTAAGCGACTCGAGACTTACCCGGCTTATTCGGCAACTGGACGGCATTAAGCATCTGAAACGCATCCGAATACACAGCCGACTGCCTATCGTTCTGCCCGCCCGAATAACCGATGAATTCATTTACACCCTGACCCAAAGCCCAAAACAAATAATTATTATCGTGCATTGCAACCATGCCAATGAGATCAGTGAACGGGTTATTGCCGCCTGCGCCTCGCTGAGAAACTCAGGCATCGCCTTATTTAATCAGTCCGTATTATTAAAAGGCGTGAACGATAACGCGGAAGTTCTATGTGAACTGAGCGAGCAATTGTTCAGCCACGGCATCACTCCCTATTATCTGCATTTATTGGACAAAGCGACGGGAACGGGACATTTTGAAGTTTCTGAAGCCGAAGCGCTGGCGCTTATCCGGCAAGTTCAAGCGGCCCTACCTGGCTATATGATTCCAAAACTGGTTAAAGAACAGGCGGGGGGGGCATCAAAACAGACTGTTTTGTAACTGATGTTACTCAAGTTACATAAAATCACCACGAAGGGCACGAAGAAAAAATGCAAAATTTCGTGCTCTTCGTAACTTCGTGGTGAAAGTTTTTATTTATTGCGTAACTTCAGTTACAACTTAGTCTTGCCGGTTGGTTATGCCATGCGGCACATGTGCAGCGGCGACATGCTGGGCGGCAGACTCGCAATGACCTTTCTGGTCGTCAAAGAAAATATCCGCACCGAAGGCCTTCAAAAAAGCGCCCTTGGCTATGCCGCCCAAGAACAGCGCTTCATCGATACGGATGCCCCAAGCTCTTAGCGTCCTGACAACCCGCTCATGAGCCGGTGCCGCGCGAGCGGTCACCAATGCGGTTCTTATCGGCGACGATTGAGGATCAAACTGCGTTTGAATATGATGCAGCGCACTTAAAAAATCTTTAAAAGGGCCGCCAGTCAAGGGTTTTTTGGCTTCATTACGCTCATTTTCGGTAAATACATCCAGGCCGCGCTGCTGATAAATCCGCTCCGACTCATCGGAAAATAATACCGAATCACCGTCAAAAGCAATACGCAACTGATCGGAATGATGGCTCATTGAAGGTCCGCAAAGAATGGTCGCCGCGGCAAACCCCGCACCCAGCGCCTTGGCGACATCATCGGCATTAGTCGATAAAAACAGATGCGCTCCGAATGCGGGAATGTATCCGTACGGAGACGCGCCGCTGGTAAATGCCGCGCGGATAATATTCAGCTGGTAATGAGCAATGGAATTGAAAATCCTTAACCCCGTATCCGCACTATTTTGCGATAACAGGATAATTTCAACCAGAGGATCATCGGGGCAACTGTCATTTAAGCTCAAAAATTTTTTAACCAGGGCAAAGCCATAGCCCGGTTCCAAAGTTTCATCTTCATGATCTATTTGATAACGGCAAAAGGCTTCCCGCCCCTGCGCTTCGAATATTGCATGCGACTCGTCCAAATTGAATAAGGCTCTGGACGACACCGCTACAACTAATTTTTTCTCTCTCATACCGGCATTAGCTAGTTATCACTGACCCAAACCGAACCCAAATTCAGTGTCTTTTTTATCCTATTCGTGTTGGACATTGCTTCCGCCTTGCTTTTAAAGCCACCGACTCGTAACCGGTACATCGCTGTATTCTTTTCATAGACCGGGATTACTTCAGCAAAAACACCCAGCCGTGCAAATTCAGCCGCCTTACTTCTGGCAAACCATTCCTGTTTAAATGCCACCAGATTTATCCCCCACTTTCCAGCAGAGCTTTGTTTGCTGGGCTCTACAGTCTCCTCTTTTAAAACAGCTGCTGGGGGTATTATTGGTTTGGCCGGTGCTGTTTCGGGTTTAGCTTTGACTTTAGCGGGTGCGATTTCAGGAACAGGCACTGCCTCTACTTTTTTAACAGGCGCAGCTTCATGCTTGGCTCTTTCTTTAGTAGGTGCAATCTTATCCTCCTTGGTTGCTACATGTTCGTGCGCCACGTCTTCTTTGATCGGCGCATGCTCGGTTTTGACCGGTGCAATCTCATGAGCATTGACTTCTTTAGCCGGTGCAGGCTCATGCACAGCGTCAACCTTGGGAGGTTCAGCAACCAATGACTCCAAAAGCATCTTTCCTTCCCAGCCCATTTTGACCTGCAACGTGTCAAGCGCCTTGCTTACCATGCCCTGTTTAGCCACAATGCCTGACACATTGCTATTTAATAAGTCGACAGGAATTTGGGAATTTCCTTTGAGTTCCGTGATAAACCCATAGACTTGGTGATTCAACTGCGCCACAGAATTCATCACCGCGTTAATTTCTTCATTAGGATTATTTTGAACACTCTTTGCCAGACTTGCCTCAAGCGTTGAAACCTGTTCGGTTAATTTTGAAATTTCAGATTTTGCACCGTGAGTCATCACACCCAAAGCAACGGCTGCGCTAACCGCAACAACACCGAATCCTAACGCTACGTAACTAAAAATTCTGGATTTTTTTACTTTACTTTCAGCATCTTCCAGCTGTTTTTTAATGTCGTCCTGTTCCAATGGACTCAATTTTACATTTTCAGGCTCTTCTATCACTGTCTTAGCCGCCGGTTTTGACTGGGATTCGGGCATCGCTTCGTCGGCTCCCGCGTTGAGACCTGCTGCTTCCGAATCGAAAGACTGCCCCCCCCCCTCCTCGTTCATGAAATCTGTATCAGCAAAAGCATCGGCTAAGTCATCCTCTTTAATATCGGAATTACCCCCCATATCGGATATTTCCATGTCGGCGGTAATATCAAAATCAGGTAAAAGAAAATCGTCTTCATCTTGAATTGATTGTTCAGTATCGACTAACTGACCCTCTCCTGTTTCCAGGGAAAAATCATCGCTCACCTCATCCAATTGAAAAAAATCATCAATTTCGCTCAAACCCATATCATCGCCAAACACATCTTTCTTGCCGACCGTTTGCTCTTCCACATCCTCTGTATCGAAATCGGAGTCCATGAGTAGACTATCAATGCCATTTTCATCATTCATCAAGTCATTAAATGACTCTTCGACAGCTATTTGCGGCTTTTGATCGGCGGCGCTTAATTCCGCTTCAGCCGAAGCCGGTACTGACTCAAGCTCGTCATCCAGAAGCATATCCGATGCGTTAAAATCATCAACGAAGCCGGAGAAATCGTCGATTTCCTCAACCACGGGTTGCTCATCGGCTGTTTGCGGTTCCGGATCGGCGGCGATGAGTTCCGCTTCAGCCGAAGCCGGTACTGACTCAAGCTCGTCATCCTGGAGCATATCCGATGCGTTAAAATCATCAACGAAGCCGGAGAAATCGTCGACGTCTTCAAGCAAGGGTTGTTCATCGGCTGCTTGCGGTTCCGGATCGGCGGCGATGAGTTCCGCTTCAGCCGGAGCCGGTACTGACTCAAGCTCGTCATCCTGGAGCATATCCGATGCGTTAAA
>DAINRH010000027.1:16051-29246 GCA_036741905.1 Methylobacter sp.
CGTCATCCTGGAGCATATCCGATGCGTTAAAATCATCAACGAAGCCGGAGAAATCGTCGATTTCCTCAACCACGGGTTGCTCATCGGCTGTTTGCGGTTCCGGATCGGCGGCGATGAGTTCCGCTTCAGCCGAAGCCGGTACTGACTCAAGCTCGTCATCCTGGAGCATATCCGATGCGTTAAAATCATCAACGAAGCCGGAGAAATCATCGACTTCATCAACCAAGGGTTGTTCGACGGCTGTTTGCGGTTCCGGATCGGCGGCGATGAGTTCAGCTTCAACCGGAGCCGGTACTGACTCAAGCTCGTCATCCTGGAGCATATCCGATGCGTTAAAATCATCAACGAAGCCGGAGAAATCATCGACTTCATCAACCAAGGGTTGTTCGACGGCTGTTTGCGGTTCCGGATCGGCGGCGATGAGTTCAGCTTCAACCGGAGCCGGTACTGACTCAAGCTCGTCATCCTGGAGCATATCCGATGCGTTAAAATCATCAACGAAGCCGGAGAAATCATCGACTTCATCAACCAAAGGTTGTTCGACGGCTGTTTGCGGTTCCGGATCGGCGGCGATTAATTCCGCTTCAGCCGGAGCTGGCACCTCAACTTCATCATCCGGAATCATATCGGATTCATCAAAATTATCACTGAGACTGAAAAACTCATCAATTTCATCCGGCAGGCCGACATCATCAACCTGCTCGGATAAACTTTCTATAACAGGTTCAGGCTCATCAATTTCTATTTCCGGGAGGATGTCCGGTTCACTGAAATCGCTAAAGTCTGAAAACTCATCACGTTCATTATCGGTGCCGACATCATCTTGCGCATACGATTCATCAATTTCCGCCAAAGCCGGAGCGGCGATATTATCCTCATAAAGCATATCCGGTTCGTCAACATTATCGATTTCGCCTGATAAATCCACATTATCGGCAAGCGCGGATAGGTCCTCAATAGCCAATTCAGGCTCATTACCTTCTTTAGCTGCGGCTGTTTGAGGCGAGTCCTGTAGTTCTATTTCCGGTTCATTAAAATCACTAAAGTCAGAAAAATCGTCCAACGCTTCCAGCCCGTTCTCATCATGCCCGGTTGATTGAATTGGCATATCATCTGTTTTAAGACTAGCCGCCATCAGCAATCTATCAAGCGCATCTTCGTCGTCTTGAAGCTCATTTGACAAAGCAAAAGCTGAATCGTCTACATCCACAAGCGCCTGAGTTTCTTCCGGCTCGTTAAAAGCATCGCCAAAGTCGTCAAAACCTAACAAGTCGTCCAACTCATCATGCAGACCTACATCCTTTTGCGCTGTGGCGTGCGTTAACGCTTCATCTGAATCAAATCCGGTATCCACCAACAATCTATCAATTGCATCTTCATCATCCTGAAACTCATTCATCTGGACAAGAGAAGATTCCGCTTCGTCCAGCATGGCATCCAAATCATCATCGAGATTATCGTGTTTTTCTTGTAATTTTTTATCTATTGAATCAGTCATATTCAGGCTCAGTAATGAGTTGCAAGATAACCACAAAGTTTAAATGCAGCTTTCAGTATTTATCGGCAGAAAAACAATTTTAATCATTTTAATCCCAAATAAACTTAATGTTCATCAAGTTTCAGCCATTTGATGCTAAACTTCCAAAAAAACTTTTAAGAAGCAAAATGCAACTAGCTATCACAGCCTTAGGCAACCATCAGATTAAATTTATTGCCGAAATATTACCCGCCGTGCGCGACTGTAAATGTAGTATTTTGGAAATACGTTCATCCCGCCTCGCTCAGTCTACTGCGGCATACCTGCTTATTCAGGGTAATTGGAATCAAATTGCCAAATTTGAAAGCACTCTGGATATTATCCAGAGGCGACTGGACATCAAAATCCATACCTTGCGGCCCGATCAAAAAGACAAAATCAAAGAGTGCGTTCCCTACTCATTGGAAACAATATCCCTGGATCGCGATAACGTCACCGAATCCATCACTTCCTTTCTGTTTGACCGGGAGATAGAGATTGAAGAAATAACCGGCAGCTGTTATCAGGCGCCCTACATTCAAACCTCCGTATTCTCAACCAAGTTTGTGATTTTGATCCCGCCGCAACTTCACCTGTTATCGCTACGCGAAGAGTTTCTGGATTTCTGCGATCAGTTAAATATAGATGCCATTCTTGAACCCATAAAACGATAGACTTAATAATGATAACTCTCGGCAACGCTGTCCCCGATTTTGAGGCTTCATCTACCGGCGATAAAACGGTAAAACTAAACGACTACCAAGGTAAATACCTTATTATTTACTTTTACCCAAAAGACAATACCCCCGGTTGTACGCAGGAAGGCCAAAGTTTTCGCGATAACATCGACAAATTCACCGCTCTCAACGCCGTCATAGTCGGCGTATCCCGTGATACCGTCCGCGTTCACGAAGGATTTAAATGCAAACAGGAATTCCCTTTCGACCTGCTTTCAGACCCGGATAAAAAACTCTGTCAGCTGTTCGACGTGATCAAAATGAAAAATATGTACGGCAAGCAGGTTCGAGGCATCGAGCGCAGCACTTTTCTGATCAATCCCCAAGGTGTACTTGTTCATGAATGGCGCAAAGTAAAAGTCAAAAGCCATTGTGAAGAAGTGCTGCAAGCCTTACATGAAATCAGCAGCAACTGACCATGAACATTCAAACATCGCCGGATAAAAAACTATTTGTCCTGGACACCAACGTGCTGATGCACGATCCGGCATCCATCTTCCGCTTTAAGGAACATGACCTTTTTATTCCCATGATCGTTCTGGAAGAGCTCGATCATGCAAAAAAAGGCCTGACCGAACTGGCGCGCAATGTAAGACAGGTCAGTCGGTTTCTGGATGAATTAATCCAAGGAGCCAACCAGCAAACCATCAACGACGGCCTACCGTTGTCGGGCATAAAACACGGCCCGAAAGCCGAAACGACTGACGGCGGACGCTTATATTTCCAGACCAGCGCCATGACCGCTCTGCTGCCGGAAAGCATGCCCGGCACCCTGGCCGACAACTCCATACTCAGAATCGTCCTGGCGCTCACCAAAAAACTGCCTGATACCCATGTTATTCTGGTATCGAAAGACATCAACATGCGCATCAAAGCCGCGACATTGGAGTTGCTTGCGGAAGACTACCATAACGACCAGACCCTGGATGACATTGACCTGCTATACAGCGGCGCAATGGCGCTGGAAAAGGATTTCTGGACGATACACGGCGCCAAAATGGAATCCTGGCAGGAAAAAAGCCGCACTTTTTACAAACTGGAAGCCCCCATAGTAACCGAATGGTATCCCAACCAATATTTGTACATAGAAGACGAAACCAATTTTGAAGCCATCGTCAGATCTTGCGACGGACAAATTGCGGTATTGGAACTGGCCAAGGATTATCGCGCAAAACATAACAATGTCTGGGGCATAACGGCGAAAAACCGGGAGCAAAACTTTGCCCTCAATGTCTTGTTGGATCCCAACATTGATTTTGTCACCTTGCTGGGTACGGCGGGCACCGGAAAAACCCTGTTGGCACTGGCCGCAGGACTTACCTTGACCCTGGAGAACAAAGCTTACCAGGAAATCATCATGACCCGCGAAACCGTCCCGGTCGGTGAAGATATAGGCTTTTTGCCCGGTACGGAGGAAGAAAAAATGGCGCCGTGGATGGGCGCATTAATCGATAACCTTGAACTGCTGGGCAGCAATGCGGAACATGGCGAATGGGAGCAAAGCGCAACCAGCAACATCATTATGAATCGGGTCAAAATCAGGTCGCTTAACTTCATGCGCGGACGAACATTCCTCAATCGCTACCTGATCATTGACGAGGCTCAAAACCTGACCTCGAAACAGATGAAAACATTGATAACCCGAGCGGGTCCCGGAACCAAAATCATCTGTATCGGCAATCTGTCGCAGATAGACACGCCTTATTTAACAGCGACAACCTCGGGATTGACTTATGTCGTAGACCGATTTAAAACCTGGCCGCATGGGGCGCATATCACCTTGCGCCGTGGCGAGCGTTCACGCTTGGCCGATTACGCATCGGATATTTTGTAGATATTCGCTTAGGAATACCCATAAAATAACTTCGCAAGTTAGACCTGGTAGGTTTTTAAAACCTGCCAGGTCTGGGGATAGTGGCGATGCTATTGCAAAAGTTATTTCATGCACATTCCTTAGCCGAATTAATAATTGATGTGTTATCTAAGCCGCATAAAAACACCTCGCAGGACACGCAGAATGAAACATAAAACTTCGTGGTAGCTAATAATTCGCATCCAGACTGTTATCGCCAATCCGCGGCCAGGCGGTCAGCACCGCCTTGACAACGGTCGCTAATGGAATAGCCAAAAACACCCCCCAAAAACCCCACAAACCGCCAAAAAACAAAATGGCGACGATAATGGCTACAGCATGCAAATTAACCGCCTCCGAAAACAATACCGGCACCAAGATAACACCGTCCAGCGCCTGAATAATGGAGTAGGCGATAACAATATACATAAACTCATCGCCACCTAATCCCCACTGAAAATAAGCGACGCCCAAAACCGGGAAGGTAACCAACGTTGCGCCAATGTAGGGAATAATGACCTGCACGCCCATTAAAACAGCCAATAACATGGCATAATTCAGCCCCATCGCCGCGTAAGTCACATAACTGACGGCCCAGAGAATAAAAACCTCGGCAAACTTGCCGCGCACATAGTTACCGATCTGCATATCGACCTCTTCCCAAACCCGTACGGTCAAATGTCTGTCTTTCGGCATAAACTGTAAAAACCAAGACACTAGCATCTGTTTATCTTTTAAAAAGAAAAACACCATCATCGGCACCAGGAACAGATAGATCATTACGCTGACCAAGCCCACAACGGATGCTGCTGAACGCGACAATATATTTTGCCCGTAAGTTAACAATTCCCGCTGCACGGCAAACATCATCTGCTGAATTTTGCTTTCTGAAATAAACTGCGGATACATGTCCGGCAAGCTCATGATTCCGATTCTCGCCCTGTTCAATATCTCAGGAATCTGTTGAACAAGTTCGACCGCCTGCTGTGAAACTATCGGTATCAAATAAAACAATAAAAAAACCAGACACGCCATAAACACCGAAAACACCAGATAGACAGCGGGCAGGCGCGGCATGTTCATGCCTTCGGCCTTGCTTACCAGGCCTTCCAGTAGATACGCCAGCACAATCGATACGAAAACCGGCATTAACAGGTCGGACAATGAATAAATCAGCACAAAACTGGCAATCAGAATGATTGCCAGCGCGACAGCTTGGGGATTGGGTAAAAAACGCTTAAAAGAATTTCTAAGCAGACTTAAACTTACGGATGAATCTTGGATCGTCATTGATAGCCAGCGGGTTTATTGTTATTTGCACCATTCTACATCCAACAAGGCTGTCTGTCGGCAGGAACGATAAAATCAACGGCAGGTTGTTGTATCAAGTTAGCCGATGTTCGACTTTGTATATCCGAATCATTTATTCACACGAAAAACATAAACTTCGCGCCCTTCGTGTCTTCGTGTCTTCGTGGTGCATTAATTAACCAGGCAATTCAAAAAAAACATCCGGTTAAAGCTATTTTTTTGCCGCGTAATTCAGGCAACTAAACAGGAAAAACTGCGCACCGAAAATAAGGTTAGCCATCAACAGATGAATCGGCTGGGCAACCGGCGGCATTCCCAATCTATCGAGGCTGATACCTGCAATAATGGCGGTGATAACCAGACCGGCCAGGGATAAACCGATGCGCCGCAACAGGCTTTTTTTATCGACAGACCGGACAATTTTCCAGGCCAACCAAAGATTGGTAAATAAAATAATCGAGGAGAAGGAGCGGTGTATGTAAAAAATGACCGGAAAGTCGTCACGCCAGTATTGGCGCTCGATATAAGCATGATTGTGGGCAATAAAATCTACCGCTTCCCTGACCTGAGTCCCCATAGCCACTTGCAGCAGGGTCATGATCATGGCCACAATTAACACGATTCTAAATTTATCCGGCAGCGATCGAATATCAAGCCGGGCGAGGATATCCCGTTGCGAACGGGCAATCGTGTAAATAAGCAATGCGACGATGAACAAAGCCAATAACATGTGCAAGGTGATCATAAAAGGTTTGAGATTGCTTGCCACAACGGTGGAACCTAGCCAGCCTTGAAAACCGACCAGAAAAAACACGCTGACCGCCAAATAAAAAATGGTTCTATCCGTTTTAAGATAAATGCGCGACGACCAGGCCGTCAGCAAGATCAAAAAGCCAATCGTCACGCCGACCAGGCGATTGGTGTACTCGGTCCAGGTTTTTACCGGGTTGAACTGGGTATTTTCATAACCGCGTTGTGCATAAATCTCATGGTAATTAGCGGGTAACTGGGCCTCATCCGTTGGCGGCACCCACTGTCCAAAGCAAGTCGGCCAGTCGGGACAGCCCATGCCTGCACCGGAAGCCCTTACGATTCCGCCAACAAGGATGACAAAATAAACAGCAAAAATTGTAATTGTGCCTAATCGGCGAAAACGCGAGGCAGTTTCTGTATTAATCATAACTTTAAACATATTTAGGAGAGCAGGCTTCGGGCAATTTCAATTTCATCTGAAATACCCTCAATTTCCAGTATTTCGGCGTCAGCGGAAAATCCGAGCTTGGCAAATGAAGGAACTATAGAACAATCAACCCGGCATGCCGGGTGATCGGTTCCCGCTATACTTTGCAAAAATGCAACTTGTACCACATCGACATAATCGGCTTTAGGTCCTGAGTCATATCGGAAATTAACATATTCAGACGCTACCGGCTTTAAATTTACCGGAAAGTCCCAAGCATCCATAATCAATTTTCCCACGGCGGGGTGTACTTTTTCCAACAGCTTTTCCATTCTGGTCGGACTATCCCTAAACTCCGGAATCTTCTCGGCCAGCATTAATATGGGTAATTTGCCTATTTGATGAATAAGGCCTGCCAGCATGGCCTCATCGGCATTAAGATGAGGAACAAACGCACAAAGAGCCCGGCTGATGGCTGAAACATTAATGCTTTGCTCCCAGGCTCGCCTGAACAGACTTTCCAACAGCTTTGATGAGGGGCGGAATATCTGTTTCATTAGCAGACAGGTAACTAAACTACGAACGGTATTGTTGCCCAATCTTGAAACGGCCATTTGTATGTTATTGATTTCAGATGCGCCACGGTACATCGGGCTATTGGCTACACGAATAATTTGTGTCGATAATGCCGCATCGGTCACTATCATATCAGCCAACTCCTTAGCCGATATATCGCCATCCGTCACAGCATTCTTAACCTTTAAAGCAATATCGGGCAAGGTAGGCAAAACAAGACGATTGGCATCAAGTTCGGCTTGAACATGATCAAGAAAGTCCTGAACGGAAGTAAATTGCATTATTGTTGCATCCCTCGATAAATAATACGTACTAAAACTATACGGTTAATAATGTGATTTTATCTTGGTTCTGATTTTTCAGCTTAAGATTATAAGCGTTTGCGTCAGAGATTTGCAGGACAACAAGCATTTTGCAACTATTGTGTGCGTTTTGCGCACACAGCACTTTACCTACACTTTGTTCTGTGTCAGCGCTGTCATCAATAATGGTTGAATTAGCTTCCGGAGTTGCCGAGACATCGCATTCGGCGAGAAACATTTCCCTTTTTGCCTTGCCTAGATAATGAGTCCGGGCGACAATTTCCTGGCCGGTATAACAGCCCTTGTTGAAACTGATGCCGCCCAACTTATCCAGATTAAGCATTTGCGGAATAAACTCTTCCGATGTTTCCGCACTAAGCCAGGGAATCCCCGAAATTATATCGAGATAGCGCCATTGCGCCGAACCTTCCGCTTGGAAGCCCAGTTTATCCTTCTCATCCCAAAGCGCCTGGGCGTTATCGGTCTCGGCAATAATCAGGCGGCGTTCCTGAAGATTAACGACGATGTTTCCCCGGTTGCTTGTTGCAAAGCGAAGTTCCGTTTCTTCGGCGGCTTGCGATGCTTTATCGTATAAGCCGATTAGAGATAACTGATCCGAACTGTCGGTTAAGGTTACCTTGGATCGCAACACATACATCTGTAGTCTTTTTTTGATGGATGCCAGTAATTCTTTGGGCAAAATCATCAAAAAAGAATCGGCGTTTTTAACCAATAAAAAAGTCGTAATCGCCCTGCCCTTGGGATTGCATAATGCGCCCAGACTGCTTTTTATATCGGTTATATCATTAATATTGCAGGTAATTTGTCCTTGTAAAAATTTTGCCGCATCAATGCCTGCAATCGTCAAAACACCCAGATGCGTAATCGGGTAAATATGCTTCTTGCCCTCATGCTCTGGCGATGAAAAAACGATGTCGGTATCGTTGTTGAATGTTGCGTTTTTAGAAAGCAGGAAATTTTTCCAATCGGGATTCATCAATAAACAAAATAATGGGTTTTAAAGAGTTCCAATTATATCGCTGTTTGAAGCAAGACAAAAAACCTATATGCTGATTTGTATTGTATTGAAACACCCGTATTATCAACGGGAGAAAAATAAGGAGCGCCCAACTTGCCCCAAAAACACGAGCCTTCGTTGTCGGTAGAACTTAAACCATCCAAACGATTAAAGCGGTTTCTGGTTATTATGCATGGGCTGGCCTTGGCGGCAAGCATCGCCAATGCCTTACCGATTACCGTTAAATTAGCCCTGTTGACAGGGATCTGCCTACATCTTCGGTTGATGATCAAACGCTTAAAAAACCAGCGGCATAAGATCATACAATCCGAAGCATTGGGCTGGGAAGTATCCGACGGCAATGACTTTGAACCGGTTCAGATCCTGAATTCAACAGTCATCACTATCTTCGCGATATTTCTGCATTTTAACAAAAATGCGCATAGGCAGTCCGTGCTGATAGTAAATGATGCCTTAAGTGAGGACGATTACCGGTGTCTTATCGTCAGACTGAAAACGACTGGTAAAAAATAAGCGCCAACCCTGCTGGATTTTCCGGAAGATTGGCATCGATTTCTCTGGCTGAAGCCATCTTGCTAATCAGGTCGATTTTTCAGCAGAACACCGCGCCTTAAGCCCGCAAGCCACAGGATATTCAATCCTGCGATTTGCGTTACTCGCACTCCAGGCCGTCAACCCGCTGAAAGCCTCTGGGCAATGCCAAGCCTCTTTTGGCGCGATTGCCTGAATAATGTCCAATATCCGCGCCTTTAAGCGTTAGCTGCCGTTTACCGGCAATGATTTTCAATGACCCGTTTTCAGGCAATGCTATCGCCGCGACTACGTAATCTTTTCCACCCGTCAGATCGGCGTTCGGAATTTGAATCAGCTTATTGCCTTTGCCTTTCGCCAGGGCGGGCAGTTCGGCCACGGGAAAAATCAGCAAGCGACCTTGTAAAGTCACCACCGCCAGCGAATCGGCCTCACTGCGTATCGGCGCGGGCTTTAATACTTTGGCGCCATCAGGCAAGCTGATAAGCAGCTTGCCGGCCTTATTTTTACTCAATAACTCTTTCAGTTGAACCCTGAACCCATAACCGAAATGGCTGGCAAGCACATACCAGTCGTCCGGTTGCCCCGCCAGAAGATGCACGAATAATGAACCCGGCGGCGGATTAAGCCGCCCGGTCAACGGTTCGCCCTGCGTTCTGGCCGACGGCAGGTCATGCGACGAAGTGCTGTAAGCCCGCCCGGTGGAATCGAGGATATAAACCGGCTGCGTGGTCCGGCATTTGACCGCATCCAGAAAGCCGTCTCCGGAACGATAATTTAAACTGCCCACATCAATGTCATGGCCTTTGGCCGCCCTGATCCAGCCTTTTTCCGACAAAATAACGGTTAACGGTTCGTTGCTTATTAACGCCGTTGTTTCCAATGCCTGAGCCGCATCCCTGGCCACAATCGGCGAGCGGCGGTCATCGCCGTATTTCTCCGCATCGCGCTCCAGTTCTTTTCTGATCAGGCGGTTTAACAAGCGCGGCGAAGCCAGGGTTTTTTCCAGCGCCGCGCGTTCCAGCTCCAATTCATCCTGCTCGCCGCGAATCTTCATCTCTTCGAGCTTGGCCAGATGCCGCAGCTTTAACTCCAGTATCGCTTCGGCCTGAATATCGGTAATGCCGAAACGCTCCATCAGCACCGGTTTGGGATGGTCTTCAGTGCGGATAATCGCGATGACTTCATCGATATTCAGATAGGCAATCAGCAAGCCATCGAGAATGTGCAATCGCGCCAGCACCTTGTCCAGCCGGTATTGCAGGCGTTTTCGCACGGTCTCGGTCCGAAACGCCAGCCATTCGACCAGTATGTCCCTAAGGCCTTTAACCTTGGGCCGCCCGTCCAGGCCGATCATGTTCATGTTGACGCGATAGCTTTTTTCCAGATCGGTGGTGACAAACAGATGCGACATCACCTCATCGACATCGATCCGTTTTGAGCGCGGAATCACCAGCAGCCGGGTCGGATTTTCATGATCCGATTCATCCCGCAAATCTTCAATCATCGGCAGCTTTTTCGCCAGCATTTGTGCGGCTATCTGCTCCATCAATTTAGCGCCGGAAACCTGATGCGGCAGCGCGGTGATCACAATATTGCCGTCTTCCTGCTCGTATTTGGCGCGCATTTTTATCGAACCGCCGCCGCTGATATACATTTTTTGTATCTCGTCAGCCGAGGTGATGATTTCCGCATCGGTCGGATAATCGGGGCCTTTGATATGGGCAAACAGCATGTCCAGCGTACTATCCGGATCGTCCAATAACTGGATGCAGGCATGGGCGACTTCGCGCAGATTATGCGGCGGTATGTCGGTCGCCATGCCGACCGCAATGCCCATGGTGCCGTTCAGCAAGATATTCGGCAGTCGCGCCGGCAACAGCACCGGCTCTTTCAGCGTCGCGTCAAAATTATCCGCCCAGTCGACCGTACCCTGCCCCAACTCGCTTAACAAAGTTTGCGCATAAGCGGTCAAACGGGATTCGGTATAGCGCATCGCGGCAAAGGATTTGGGATCGTCCGGCGAGCCCCAGTTACCCTGCCCGTCGACCAGCGGATAGCGGTAGGAAAAATCCTGCGCCATCAACACCATCGCTTCATAGCACGCGGAATCGCCGTGCGGATGATATTTACCCAACACGTCGCCGACCGTTCTGGCCGATTTTTTAAATTTGGCCGTCGCCGTCAAACCCAGCTCGGACATCGCATAAACAATACGCCGTTGCACCGGTTTCAAGCCATCGGCGATATGCGGCAACGCCCTGTCCAAAATCACATACATGGAATAATCCAGATAGGCTTTTTCGGCAAAATCCTTTAACGGCAGTTGTTCAAAATTTCCCTGCATAATCATAAATTACAGCTCATCCTCTAATAACTCCACCTGCATGGCACGATTTTTCTCCAGGCTTTCCTGGCGTATTTTTTTGCGCATTTGCGCCGCTTGGTAAAGTCTTATTTCCATATCGTTATCCAGTTTTAATCTCGGAACTTCCACAGTCTGACCGTGTTCATCCATCGCCACCATCGTAAAATAGCAGGATGTCGTATGCCTCTTTTGGTCGGTTCTTAAATCCTCGGCAAAAACCTTGACCCCGATTTCCATTGATGAATGGCCGACATAATTGACATGCGCATAAAAAGTAACCAGCTCGCCGACATTGACCTGTTGTTTAAAGAACACCTGATCGAGCGCCGCGGTCACCACATATTTTTTACAGTATTTTGCCGCGCAGGCATAAGCCACCTGATCCAGCAATTTCAATAAAGAACCGCCGTGAACGTTGCCGGAAAAATTCGCCATATCCGGTGTCATCAATACTGTCATTGTTAGGGATTTTTCTTGTTTGCTCATTAAACTCTCAATTCATAGGGTGGGTACGACGGCAAGGATGCAGGAGGTAGAGCAACGCATACCCTCGTACCTATCCGCTTGCTCATTTTTCAATTATTTCCTGATTATTATTGTCATAACGATAATTAACGATTTCCTCGTTAATTAAAAGCTTAATTCTACTTTGTCAGATTTCATGGTTACACGATTCAAAGTCGTCATTTCGGCAGGGATTGCCGGACCCGTTAGAGCGCGTAGCGAATCCAGCGCCATGGATGGATTAGAACTTACCATCCATGGCACTGGATACCCGCTTCCCGGCGGGTATGACGAGCTTACGTATAATCAATTAACGGCTGTTTCAATAGCATGCAATGGCGCTATAAACCATTCTCGCATCAAGGCACGACTTTCCGCTTTTTATTGTGCATTCCGTTCTACATAAGCGCAGGCTTCATTTCGCGCATTGCCATATGATGGGTAGATATGCTTTCACCTGATTGGGCATTAAAGTTTATCCTTTGCCGGTGACTTCTTGTATTAACGATATATCCTTGCGCAATAATTCATTAATTAAAGATTGCAGATTAACGCCTTTCATTTTTGCCTTCTCGGCAAACCAGCTTTCAACATCGTGATCTAAATAAACCGGGATATTTAATTGCGCGTCAGGCCGATAAAAGCGTCCGCGTTCGGCATTGGAAAAATCATATTCGTCTTTCATTATGAACCCTCATAGTGTTTTTGTTCACGTCGTGTCGCAGGTCTTGCCGAAATAATGCGGATGGTGACTTGCTCTGGGTGATAGGTCATAAAAGTATGCACCACTAAACGTAATTGCTGTGCTTGGGTATTGCCCAACGTAATCCATCGCTCTTCCAATTCACTCTGTTTATCAGGCATAGATAATTGTAAAGGATCAAGAAATATTTCAGCCGCTCCCTCAAAACTGACGCCATGCTTATGTAAATTGGTTTTAGCTTTAACGGGATCCCACTCAAAATGATACTGCATGGTTTATTTATCCTCTGTCCGGATCATTTCCTCATAGGAATGTATCCCCTTCTGCTTGATGTTGTTTTTGGAAAAATAATGGATTGCGATTCTTGATGTGATTGCGTTCTGAATCTATGCGCTACATGTGCATGCTGGCGCGCTGTCATTGTTAGGGATTTTTCTTGTTTGCTCATTAAACTCTCAGTTTCTAAGTTCCGCATTGCAGGCCGTCACGTCAATATTGGGTAATTTTTTTATCTTAACCAGCTGATGTTACGCATTGTCCACGAAAAGCACGAAAGACACGAAAACACATAGAACA
>DAINRH010000028.1:0-17824 GCA_036741905.1 Methylobacter sp.
CCCAAAGCGGGTCCGCAATTGATCGAACCGATCATGGAAGTTGACACTTTTACGCCATCCGATCATGTGGGTGATGTAATCGGCGACCTTAACCGTCGCCGCGGCATGATCAAATCCCAGGATGCCGGTGTAACAGGCGTTCGCATCAAGTCTGATGTGCCGCTGAGCGAAATGTTCGGTTACATTGGTGACTTACGTACCATGACCTCGGGTCGCGGCCAGTTCTCTATGGAATTCTCGCACTATTTACCGTGCCCGAAGAACGTGTCCGAAGAAGTCATTAAAGAAGTGAACGAACGCAACAAAAAGAAATAAGCCGGAAGGTACGCCGGGCAGTTCGCTGCCCGGCTACACCGCTATACTCCGCACTATCTTCCCGTACTCGCTCGACAAACTACCCACATACTGCTTATCGCCAGCCGATCATTCAGTAAACCTAAAAAATCAATCACCCGTAAAATTCATGGAGATCCTAAATAAGGCACACGATGCTGGATTTGGCATTTGAATTTTATCAAGTTCCAACAGGTTTTTTTGCCTGCCAAACACCCAGCTCAGCAGCGCCAAATGAATTGGCGGCGCGCATCAGCCGTTCTGGCGACCCACTCAAATCCGGGAGACAGGGACTGAAATGCCATGGCCGCCGTCATCATCTGCGGCGGTATCGGAAAAAGTGAGGATTCCGCCCAGGTTAGGTCGTACAATTTTTGAAAACCGCTTATTTCCTTCCGGATAAAAAAGGCACGAAAACGACCGGCTCCAACCCCTCAACTTCATAGCCGCTTTCCGTACGCGTTACTTTCTGCAACTGCTGGCTGCTGCCTTTGCCGATAGGAATAACCATCACGCCACCGACAGCCATTTGCTGCATCAACATTTCCGGTATTTCAGGCGGCGCAGCGGCAACCAGAATACCATCATACGGCGCATGATCCAGCCATCCCCAACCGCCATCGCTGTGCAAGTAACTGACATTCTTGAGTTTTAACCCCCATAACCGATCCTTGGCTTTTTTCTGCAACGGCGCGATTCTTTCAACCGAATAGACATGATCGACCAGCTGCGCCAGAATTGCGGTCTGGTAACCGCAGCCGGTGCCTATTTCCAATACTTTTGCCAATCGGCCCGATGAGGCCAGCAGCAGCTCTGTCATTTTTGCGACGATATAAGGCTGGGAAATCGTCTGGTTATACCCAATCGGCAGTGCGGTGTCTTCATAAGCCCGACTGGCCAAGGCCTCATCCATAAAAATATGCCGCGGCGTATTACGAATGACATCCAAAATTTTATTGCTTCGGATGCCTTGCTCCATTAGCCGATTGATCATGCGCTCACGGGTGCGCAAAGAAGTCATGCCTATGCCTTGCAGGCTTTGAATCATAAATCATGCTCCTTGGGTAACCAGGCCTTTAAATCATTGATCCGCTCATACCAGGTCAAATCCAGCTGTAACGGGGTAACCGACACGAAACCTGCATTAATGGCATAAAAATCGGTTCCGGGACCTGCATCCTGCTCCGCTCCCGGCGGCCCTACCCAATAAATAACACGGCCGCGCGGATCTTCGCTCTTGATGACCGGCTCCGATTTATGCCGCTGCCCCAACCGGGTTGCCTGATAGCCCTTTAAGTCCTTGATCGCGACATCCGGGACATTAACATTAAGAATAGTGTCTTGCGGCAAGGGATGATTAATCAATTGTTGTAACAGCGTCACCGCAACATGCGCGGCGGTTTCAAAATGACTGGGGTTAGCGCCCGCCAACGAAATGGCGACGGCGGGCAAGCCTAAAAAACGCCCTTCGGTTGCCGCCGCAACAGTCCCGGAATAAAGCACATCGTCACCTAAATTGGAGCCATGATTAATCCCGGCAAAGACCATGTCCGGCTCATGTTCCAGCAAGCCGGTTATTGCCAAATGCACGCAATCGGTGGGCGTGCCGTCGACTTTAATAAAGCCGTTATCCGTCGCATAAGCGCGTAACGGCATTTCCAGCGTTAAAGAATTACTCGCCGCACTGCGGTTTCTATCCGGCGCTACCACCGAAATTTCAGCATGTCCGCGCAACGCATCGGCTAATGCATTGAGTCCTTCGGCCAAGTACCCGTCATCATTACTTAACAAAATATGCATTATCAATCGCCCTGAAGCAGATTAAAATCAGCTTTCGTGGCAAAAAAAAACCTTACTCCAGAAGACAGCGATTTATTTCGCCTAACTATCGGCAAAGTACAGGCTGTAAAAAGCGACAAAGTACTCTTAACGGAAAATAGAAAACCCAAGCCCTACCCTAAACGGCAACCGGTTGACACGGAGGAACGTTTAAACGACGCGGCTGAATTCGATGTTGAACAACTGGGCCTTGAAGACTCGCTAAGCTTTACCGCGCCCGGACTACAGCATAACGTCCTAAAAAAACTGCGCAAAGGCCAGTTCGGACAGGAGGCGGAAATCGACCTGCATGGACTGGGCAGCAATGCAGCAAAACAGCAACTGCTGAATTTTTTGCATGACAGCGTAGCCAGGGGCTACCGCTGCGTCCATATCGTCCACGGCAAAGGTTATCGTTCGGAAGACAACCATCCCGTACTCAAGAACAACCTCAACTTATGGCTCAGGCAACACCAAGACGTCCAAGCCTTTTGCTCGGCGTCGCCCAAAGACGGCGGAACCGGGGCGGTTTTGGTGTTATTGCGGCATAACCACTCAGCCTAAGCAGCCGTTCAAAAGTCTTTTTAATATTTTTTATTCACCGCGAAGGCACGAAGAACGCGAAGTTTTATGTTTTTCTTCGTGATCTTCGTGCCTTCGTGGTGAATCAATCAGTTAATCCGGGTTCCGGCGCAACCCGGCTTTATATCGGCAAGGCGGAAAAAGCGTCCAACTCCTCAACAGCTGCCGCCGTTCGGCGTATTAATTCCAGGTTGCAATCCAAATTCATCATGCCGCCCACCGCAAGCGTGACCACCATGGCCTCAAAGGCATAAACAAGATGGGCGCGGTAGCGTTGCATCAAACGGGTTTTGTCAATATCGACCCCATTGGCCGACAGCATAAGCGCATAGTTGGCGAGCAATTCCGCTTCATGTTGCCTCCGTGTCTCTATACTCAGCGCGGTTGACAAAAAATAGGCCACATCGCTGACGCCCTCGCCGATGCGAACCAATTGCCAATCGAGAAAACCGACCTTTGCTCTACTCTTGTCCCAGAATAAATTACCGGGATGACAGTCGTGATGAACCAGGGTTTTGGGTGCGTCGGAAAGAAAGCGCATCGCCGTTCGACGATGCCGGGCATAATGAATAGCGGGAACGTGCAAAGCGGAGGGCACATGCGGAGCGGCCTGCCGCAAGCCGCGTTTCATCAGCGGCACGGCCAATGCCGTACCCAACGCATCTTCTACAAACCGGATCGGTCCGGCCAACCAGCGGTATTTGGGGTCGAGATGCACGTTATTCCAAAACCGCGCATGGCTACAGGCAAGCTGCTCGACAACCAGAGCCGCTTGTGCGAATGTCAACGTATCGCAGGCGCTACTGGGAACGCCATCGTATTCAGCCACATCGGCAAGCACCAGCGTAGAACCGCGACCGAACCGGCTTTGCGCCGCCAGGCAAACAGGCTTGCTAAGAGGCACCGCTTCCGCCACTTCGTTATAAAAACGCACTTCGGTTTGCAGCAGCCTGGGCAATGCGGTGATGATCCTCGCCCGCCAAGCCAATGACGGCAGTTTTACAAACCACCGGGTCGGCAAGGTTTCCGGGCCGTTATGTTCGACGGCGACGCAAACCCGCGTTGTTGTGCCCACGTCAACGGCGACCACATCCACCTTGGCAACGACAGTGTTGGAGTCATGTTGATCGACAATTTGCTGCGCCCAGGAAACCGTTAAATCGCCTGGATGGCTTACGAGAATAGTCTGCTTCATTATTATTGTTGTTGTATCTGATTTTTTGCTGCGTTTTGTAGCCGATTTTTTTATTCACCACGAAGACACGAAGGTCGCGAAGTTTATATTTTTTTGGTAACTGTCCGGCCTATGCTAAAGGAGCTATAAACGTTGTAAGTTAGACCTTCCAGGTTTTAAAAACCTGGAAGGTCTAATTTCGTCGGTTCAAATTTCCGCATCCGTGCCCGCGTGAGATATACCTTGTGTCTTCGCGGTGAAACTGCACGCTTAATAATGCGGCGGCACTTCATCAACATTTTCTCCTGCGCCGGCTTCGACAGACAGGCTTTTAATGCGCTCGTTGAGCATTCGGCATGTAGCATCCAAGCGAGCTATCTGTTGCTGCTGCCCGGCGACTATTTTATTTAACGCTTGCAGCAAATCTTCCTGATAAGCGGCTTTTATTTCCAATTCGATGAGTCGTTCGTCATTCATGATCGGCTTAGATAACTTTTGAAAATTGTTGTTGTTTTTGCGCCAGATATTTGTCGAATACCATGCAGATGTTGCGAATCAATAGACGACCGACCGATAATACTTTGATGCCCTCCGCTGATAAAACCAGCAAACCGTCGGCCTGCATCGGCGCTAATGCCTCAAGTTCATTGGCAAAGTAATCACCAAAGTTAATCGAAAACCGCTGTTCGATAGCAGCAAAGCTCAAATCGAAATGGCAAATCAACTGGGTGATCACAGCACCGCGCAACTTGTCGTCGTCATCCAGTTCGACGCCTTTAAACACCGGCAATTTATTCGGGCTGATCAGTTGATCGTACTCGTCCAGCTCTTTGACATTCTGGATATAGGCATCGCCAACCCGGCCGATTGAAGTAATGCCCAAGCCCACCAGATCGCAATCCGAGTGCGTTGAGTAGCCCTGGAAGTTGCGATACAAATGCCCTTCGCGCTGGGCGACGGCCAGTTCGTCGTCGGGCTTGGCGAAATGATCCATGCCGATATAAACATAACCGGCCTGAGTCAGTCGTTGTCCGACCATTTGCAAAATAGCCAGTTTAACGTCAGGGGTCGGCATATCGGCATCGTTAATCTGGCGCTGGGTTTTAAACCGTGAGGGCATGTGCGCATAGTTGAAGATCGAGAACCGATCCGGCTCTACAGCCAGGATTTTATCCAGGGTAAGGGCAAAGGTTTCGACCGTTTGCAACGGCAGGCCGTAGATCAAATCGATATTGGTCGAGCGAAAACCTTCGGCTCTGGCGGCTGCTAAAACGCTGAAGGTCTGCTCTTCGCTTTGCAGGCGATTGACGGCTTTTTGCACGGCCGGATCGAAATCCTGCAAGCCTAAACTGAGCCGGTTAAAACCCAGTTCGCGCAGTTGCTTGATGGTCCGGTCATTGGTTTCCCGAGGATCGACTTCTATCGAATATTCGCCCTTGTCGTCGTCCCTTAAGTGAAAATACTCACGGGTGACAGCCATCAGGGTAAGCATCTGCTCGTAGCTTAAAAAAGTCGGCGTGCCGCCGCCCCAGTGCAATTGATTGACAACCCGGCTGGAATCGAACAAATCGCCCTGCATCGCAATTTCCTTGCACAGGTTTGCCAAGTACGGTTCGGCGTGCTTGCGGTTTTTGGTGACGATTTTATTGCAGGCGCAATAAAAGCAGACGGTATCGCAAAAAGGAATATGAAAATACAGCGACAGCGGCCCGCCTGCTGCATTGGATTTGGCTATATGCTGACGGTATTCCTTATCGCCGAAGCCTTCGTGCAACTCCAACGCGGTCGGGTAAGAGGTATAACGCGGACCGGCCTTATCGTACCGGTTGATCAGGCCCAAATCGAATTGTATAGATTGATCCATCATTTTATTTGGCTATTGATAACTATTTTATGGGCCTCTTTATCAGTCAACGCAACCTGTTCGATAACGCCGATCAAGTCGCCGGGCTGCTGCATCGCATCGCCGGATTTGGAAATGCGCGCCAGCAGTTTGACTTGCTCGAAATTCGATAACTTCATGGTCGGCATCATCGCCATCGCATCGGTCAGGTTGACGGTTAAGGGCAATTCGGAAACCTGTTTACGCACGATAGCCAACGGCATTTTGGGGCCGGATAAGGCCTGGGCATAAATAAAAACAGTGTCGTTAGGACCGGCTGATTTTTGCAACTCGGACGCCAAGCTCACCTGAACATCAATGCTGACCGCTGTGGCCGGTTTTGCTTCTTCTTGCGTAGCTGCGCCTTCCGGCATCTGCGTTGCAAGCTTCGCCAACAGCACTTGTATCTCCTGCTGGGCTTCCGAGCCCTGCGGCAACTGCGCTTCAAGTTTTTCCCACAAAGCCATTGCCGCTGCAAAATCGCCTGTTTGCGCTTTTGCCATGCCGCCCAACCATAGGCCGGTCACGTTATTGGGCTCCATCGCCAAGGCTTTAAAAACCAGTTCGGCGGGTTTTCCGGCCATTTGTTCATTGCTTGCAAAGGCCAGGGCATCGGCATAAAGCAACATAATTTCCGGCTGATCGCCTATTAACCGGTAGGCGTGTTCAAACGCTTCGACGGCTTTAGGATATTGCTGCAAATATTTGTAGGATCGGCCTAACATCGTCCAGCCCATCGCATCGTTCGGTTGTTCTTTCAGGCGCTCGGCAAGCCCGGCAGCCATGTTTTTCATTTGCTCCAGTTCGGGCGCCGCCTGATTAGCGGCCGCAGGTTGATCAACCTGGCTTAACGACTGATAGTTACCCAGTGTCCAGTAAAGCGCCCCCGCTACCAAAGGGATAGCCAGAACCAGTACGAACGCCATCCAACGGCCAGATGATTTCGAAGCTTCCGCTCCTGCTAACGCCCCTCGCCTACGTCCTGTAGGCGATGTCTTCGCTTGGCTCTGTATGTCGAGATCATCGCTCAAAGCCTGTTCAAGCTCGACCAGCTGCTCGTCATAAAGCGCCTGAGTTAATGCACCTGCTTGCAGTTGTTCCTTAAGCTCGGCCAAGCGCTGCCGGGCAATGGCGATATTACGCTGATCCTGGCCTGCCTCGGCAAGCGGGTGTTTTCGCAGCAACGGCGGCAACACAATCAGAAAAGCGCTTAAGATCATTACGCTGACAATCAGCAAAAATAGCATATTCAAGACTGATCATCCTTCTCTAACAAATCACGTATTTTCGCCAATTTCTCAGCGTTCTCGTTCCCTGTGTTGGAATCCAGGACGGAGGCGGTTTTTTTACGCCGCGCAAACAAAAACACCGCAATCAAACCGATTAACAGGAACACCACCGGCCCTATCCACAGCAGGCCGGTTTTGAGCTTGAACGGAGGATTATATAAAACGAAATCGCCATAGCGATCGGTCATAAATTGGGCGATGTCCTGCCTTGATTTGCCTTGTTGGAGCATTTCGTAGACTTGTCTGCGCAAATCCGCGGCCAGTTCCGCATTGGAATCGGCGATGGTCTGGTTTTGGCAGACCAGACAGCGCAATTCCGAAGTCAACGTTTCGTAAGCTTCTTGCTGCTCAGGATTGGCAAACTGCCGGTATTCGACACCGGCACAGGCTATGCCGGACAGTAACAACAGAAAAACGATAGATAAATGCTTCATTAATTTTCGGCTTGTAACTTGGCGATCAAAGGTAGGAATACTTGCTGCACATCTTCAGGCGTAACGGGACCGGTATGCTTGTAGCGGACCACGCCCTGCTTGTCGACGACGAAGGTTTCCGGCACCCCGTAAACGCCCCAGTCGATGCCGATGCGGCCATCCTGATCCATGATGCTGACATCGTAAGGATTACCCAATTGCGCCAGCCAGCCTAAGGCGGCCTCAGGCGCGTCCTTGTAATTTAGGCCGACGATAATGGCGGCTTTTTGCTGAGCCAATTGGTTCAATATCGGATGCTCGGAGCGGCACGAAGTACACCAAGACGCCCAGACATTAAACAGCCAGACTTTGCCTTTTAAATCGGTTTGGGATAATTTTTCTGTCGGATCTTGAAGCTTGGGCGCGGAAAACGCCGGGGCCGGTTTGTTAATCAGCGGCGATGGAATCTCGCCGGGATGAAGGTTTAGGCCCAGCGCCAGAAATACCGCGAGAACGATAAATAATATTAAGGGGAGGATGTACTTGAGCATTATGTTAATTGTTTAAGTTTAATAATGGTTCAGTGTTAGTGAGCTTTATTTAGCAAAATAAAAAATAATAAAGTGACTTTGCTTCATCTCAGTTTCAATCAGTAGAATCTTTAAATCGGATATAAGTATTCGACCCACTCTCAATATTTTTTTGTTGTACTTTTATGTAATCAAGTGATCTGATTAATTTACCTAGTTTTGGAAAATTATAATTTCTAGGGTCAAATGAGCTATCCACACGTAGAATATAAGAGCCTACCGCTCCTAAATTTGCCCATCCGTCTTCTTCAGATGCGGCCTCAATAGCCTCTCTAATCAGCTTTTTTAAGTTCACATCCTTCGATGGGTCTACCATTTTAGATGGTGGCTCGATTTTGTCATTTTTGGATGAGGAGGAAATTGTGTTACTAGTATTTTGTGAAGCAGTGGTGCTTGTTTCTACAAACTTTGTATTTTTCTTAGTTTCATCTACAACGTTCTCATCATCCATAATGGTTTCGGTGAAAATAAATTTATTACACGCCGCACGAAAAGCCTCAGGCGTCGAACGCCTACCAATTCCAATAACCTCAAGCCCAGCTTCTCTAAGACGAGTAGCTAATTTAGTAAAGTCGCTGTCACTGGAAACCAGAAAGAAACCATTAAATTTCCCCGTATAAAGCAAATCCATTGCATCAATAATTAATGCTGAATCAGTGGCATTTTTACCTGAGGTATACGCAAACTGCTGAATAGGCTGAATAGCATGTTTATTAAGTACATTCTTCCAGCTACCGAGCTGTGCATTTGTCCAATCGCCGTAACAACGCCGTGAGGTTGCATCTCCGTATCTGGCCGCTTCGGTTAATATGGCGTCTATTGCTTTCGCTTGAGCATTATCGGCATCGATCAATAAAGCAAATCTTTTGTTTTCATTAATTTTCATTGTCCACCTGCTGGTATCTTGGCAATTCGATACCGTCTATCACTGGCTGCAATAAACCCGCCTGCCGCCATAAACAACGCCCCCAGCCAAATCCAGCGGATAAATGACTTGTAATAAATCCTCATGCTCCACGCGCCCTTGTCGCCCAGCGGTTCGCCTATCGCAACGAACAAATCCCGAAACAAACCGGCATCGATAGCCGCTTCGGTCATCGGCATTTTTTGCACTTGGTAAACCCGTTTTTGCGGCTCCAGTTTAGCGACCTGCTTGCCTTCGTAACTGACCGTTACAAAAGCCTGTTCGGCAACATAGTTAGGCCCCTGGGTTTGCTTTACACCGTGAAATTCAAAGATATAACCGGACATATCCAGCTTGTCGTCAGGCGCCATGCGCACATCTTTTTCAACGCTGTAAACGGAGGTCAGGGTAATGCCGATCACGAAGACGGCGATGCCAAGGTGCGCGACGGTCATGCCGTAAAAACCGGCCGGTACGCTTTGCAGCCGTTGCCAGGAAAAACCCTGCGGCCCCATGCGGTCGACAAAAGACATCACGGTAATCGCAACCGTCCACAACGCCAGCGTCAAGCCCAAAACCGCGCCCCAGGAATAAAACGGCATGCCCAACGGGATCAGCAATCCGCCGGCAACACAGGCCAAAACGACCCAGCGCACCTGTAAGGCAATCACGTTAATATTGTCTCTTTTCCAGCGCAACAGCATGCCCAAGCCCACGGCAATCGCCAGCGGCGCCATTAACGGAATGAACACGGCATTAAAATACGGAGGGCCGACCGAAATCTTGCCCAATCCCAAGGCATCAATCACCAGCGGATACAAGGTGCCCAGCAAAATACTGGAAGCCGTTACCACCAGCAGCACATTGTTCAATAATATTGCCGACTCTTTTGAAACCAGTTCAAAAGTCGCGCTGCTTTTGACGTAAGGCGCTCTTATCGCATACAGCAGTAACGAACCGCCCACCACAATCGCCAAAAATACCAGAATGAACAAGCCCCTTGCAGGATCGCTGGCAAACGCATGTACCGAGGTTAAAACGCCGGAACGTACCAAGAACGTACCCAGCAGGCTTAACGAAAAAGCAAAAATCGCCAGCAATACCGTCCATGTTTTAAATGCGCCGCGTTTTTCAGTGGCCGCCAAGGAATGAATCAACGCGGTGCCGACCAGCCAGGGCATGAATGAGGCGTTTTCAACCGGGTCCCAAAACCACCAGCCGCCCCAACCTAATTCGTAATAAGCCCACCAGCTGCCTAAGGCAATGCCGATGGTTAAAAACATCCAGGCGATATTGGTCCAAGGTCTCGACCAGCGCGCCCAAGCCGCATCCAACCGGCCTTCGAGTAACGCGGCAATGGCGAAAGCGAACGCAACGGAAAAACCGACATAGCCCATATAAAGCATCGGCGGATGTATCGCCAAGCCAGGGTCCTGTAACAAGGGATTTAAGTCGCGTCCTTCCATCGGCGCAGGGAACAGTCGCTCAAACGGATTGGAGGTCAGCAATAAAAACAGGATAAAACCGATGGAGACCAGCCCCATCACGCCTAAAACGCGGGCGACAGTCGCATCGGGAATAGCGCGGCTGAACATCGCAACCAAGCCTGTCCAGCAGGATAGCACCAACGCCCAAAGCAATAACGAGCCTTCATGCGCGCCCCAGACGCCGGAAACCAGATACAAAACCGGCAATGCGGTATTTGAATTAGTCGCAATGTATTTGACCGAAAAATCATGGGTCAAAAACCCATAAGTCAGACAGCCATAGGAAGCGACCATGAAGAACAGTTGCCCAAATGCGGCGGGTCTTGCCACCGCGACCCAGCCGGATATGGATCTGGAAGCGCCAAAAATGGGCAATATCCCCAAAATAACCGCCATGCATAAGGCCAGAATCAGTGAAAAATGTCCCAACTCTGCAATCATGATTTTTGGCCTGCAACAACTGGCTCTGGTTTATTTTTTAAGCTGTCTTTTACTTCCGGCGGCATGTAATTTTCATCATGCTTGGCCAGCACTTCTTCGGCGATAAACACGCCCTGTGCATTTAACCGGCCGTGGGCAACGATACCCTGTCCTTCCCTGAACAAATCCGGCAGGATGCCCGTGTATTCGACGGTTACATCTTTACTGAAATCGGTCAGTTTAAAACGCACCATCAGTCCGTCATTCGGCCGCTCCACTGAGCCTTTAATGACCATGCCGCCCAAACGAAACAAGGCGTCTTTGGGCGCTTTGCCTTCGACGACATCGGTGGTCGAAAAAAAGTACATCAAATTTTCATTGAAGGATTTAAGCGCGAATCCCGTGGCTAAACCGGCTCCGATGACCATCAGGCCGATAAGCATTAAACGCTGTTTTCTGGCTGGTTTCATGATTTACTGCCGTTTCTGTTTGAGCGTCAGGGAACGTAAAAGCTGCCTGCGTTGCACCACCGGAATAATAATATTGGCGAGTAGCACGATTAAGGTCAGGCCGTAAGAGGTCCAGACATAAAAGGCGTAGCCGCCCATTGCGAAAAATTCCTGCATTGTCATTATTGAGACTCCGAAATCATGTTCTTCACCCACTGCGCATTACGTTCTCGCAACAGTAACTCGGTGCGCGAACGCTGCAACATGGCAATCAGGTAATAAAACTTGAACGCTATCGCCATCAGCAACAACGGTATCAGCATGCTGACATGAATGGACGGCTTATCCATTTTTGTTACCGTCGGGCCTTGATGCAAGGTATTCCACCACTCGACCGAGTAATGGATAATCGGAATATTGACCACGCCGACCAAGGCCAAAATAGCCACGGCTCTGGACGCGGTGCGCTTGTCGTCTATTGCGCCGTACAATCCGATAACGCCGAGATACAAGAACAACAATATCAATTCGGACGTTAGCCGCGCATCCCAGACCCACCAGGTACCCCACATCGGCTTGCCCCATAAGGAACCGGTCACCAGCGCGATAAAGGTAAAGCTTGCGCCAACCGGCGCGCTGCTGATCGCGACAATCTCCGCCAGCTTGATACGCCAAACCAGTCCTATTCCACCGGCAACCGCCATGACCATATAAATGAATAACGACATCCAGGCGCTGGGCACATGAATGTAGATAATGCGATAGCTGTCGCCCTGCTGATAATCCGCAGGCGCCAAATACAATCCGCCGTAAAGACCTGCGGCGGTTAGCAGCAGGAAAATAACCACCAGCCACGGCATTAATCGTTCGGTGAACGCGTAAAAATGCGGCGGCGATGCCATACGGTGAAAGAAGCGGACTACGGGATCAGGAATTAAAAACATAGTAAATCAGGCGAAAGGTACAAGGAAAGTCTGTTTTCAGGCTTTGCAGTATGAAGGAATCCAGCTGCGTTCAATCATATAATCAGGCAATTCATTAAAATCAAAAGCGACGCCGTCTTTAATCATCCGCTCAACATCAAACAATTGCCCGACTTCGGGAATATCATTAAAGAACATCGTGTAAAACGGCTTCACCAACCATTTTGAAACTTTGATGCCTATCGGCCCGACAAAATTCCTTCGTTGTCCGACATGCGCCACTTCGTCAATGGTAATCTCATCCAGCAATTCTTTTAAACGGTCTCGTACTTCCGGCTCATCGGCCAGCACATCATCAAACAGGTGATGTAAGTGACAATAGAAAGTCACGCCCATCAGTTCGGTGACGAACGCCGGTGTGTCCATTAAAAAACCGGGTAATTTGGGAAACTGCTCGTAGATTTTTTCTTTGATAGGGCCTAAAGGCACCCATTCCACTTTATCCAAACCGCAAGTGCGGAGCATTTCATCAAACAGGCGTACATGGCAAAATTCTTCAGCCAAATGCACGCGACTGATTTTATCTTCTACCGTATGTGAATTCGCCATATCCGGCACTGCATCCCAAGCGCCTTTAATGCCCACCCATTCATGCCGGGCAAACTTGTAAATGCCGGTCAACATCAGCGTCATGCGATCCAGCGACTTAGGGTCGTCTTGCATCTCAACATAATTGCGATAAAAAGCCTCAGGATCGGCCAGCGGCCGGCGCAATTTAACCGGGTTATCTTGAAAATGTTTTAGCCGATCCCTTTTCTTGGCTAAATTCTTCTCGTCTTCCAACAATTCTCCACCATGGTGTTGGGTAAACTCCCAGTAATCGTCGAAATTTTCTTTTCTTTGTTGCGGAGTAGCGGGTGCAAAAACGGACAAATATTTAGCGGATGCCATCATCATTTCTTCCAAAGTCGATAATATGACCGATTATTCTACGAGATATTATCAATTAATACTCATTTTTAATGCTGCCGCCACCGGCAACGGCGCCAGCACTAAAGCCATCAATAAAATGGCAATCAAAATATTAATCTGCGCATCGACGGGTAGTCCACCGCCGGCCATTTGTACGGCATTGCCGGCAAAAATCAACACCGGAACATATAACGGTAACACCAGCAGCGACAAAATCATGCCGCCCCGACGCAGCCCCACGGTCAGCGCCACACCGATAGCGCCTATCAGGCTTAATACCGGCGTTCCCAGCAACAAGGTTAGTAACAGGACGCCCAGAGCATGATTGGGCATGCCTAAAAAAACCGCCAGCAGCGGAGCGACAATCAACAGCGGCAAACCTGTCACTAACCAGTGAGCGACAATTTTAGCTAACACCAATACCGAGGTCGGATGAGGGCTTAATAAAATCTGTTCCAGCGAACCATCGTCAAAATCCGAACGAAATAAGCTGTCCAGCGACAGCATCGCCGCCAGCAACGCGGAAACCCAGATAATGCCAGGCGCAATGGCCTGCAATAAATGCGGTTGCGCGCCGATACCCAACGGGAACAAGGTTATCACCAGAATAAAAAACAGCAGTGGATTGGCTATTTCCGAGCGGCGTCGTAAAGCCAAAACCAGGTCGCGCCGAATAACGGCAAAGAATGCACGGGATAAAGACATCAGGATAAATTAGTACGCCGGACATCGACACCATGCAGGTCTATGTCATGATGCGAGGTAAGAACAATCATTCCGCCGTTAGCGCAATGTTCGATCATTAAGGTTTCAATGAGGGCGATGCCCTGCTTGTCCAATGAGGTGAAAGGCTCATCCAGAATCCACAACACATTTTCGGTAATCAGCAATCTTGCCAGGGACAGTCGTCTTTTCTGGCCTGCCGATAAAGCCTGAACCAGAACATCGTCATAGCCTGCCAAATGGACCTTGGCTAAAGCCGCGTGAATGGAATACTGTCCGGGGCTACTCAAGGCCAGCGACATTTTTAAGTTTTCCAGTACTGTCAGTTCTTTTTTAATGCCATCCAAGTGACCGACATAAGCCATCTGGGCATAAAACAGGCTGTCTTTTACCGTGTCCCCGCACCAGTAAATCGCGCCTGAATCAGGCTCCCGGAATCCACACAAAATGCGTAATAACGACGTCTTTCCGCTGCCGTTTTTGCCTTCCAGCAATAAAACCTGCCCTGAAACCAGTTCAAACGCCAGTTCTTCAAATAGAACCCGGTCGTCGCGAATACAGCTTAAACCCGCGCCTTTAAAAGTGCATGTTGATTTTGCTTGCATTGTTTATTTAAGAGACGAGCAAGCGTTGCCGTAAAGTTTCATAAAGCAGCACGCCGGTTGCAACCGACAGATTAAGGCTTTCTACCCGGCCCAGCATCGGCAGCTTGACCAACACATCGCATTGCTCTTTGGTCAAGCGTCTTAAGCCTTTGCCCTCAGCGCCCACGACCAACGCCAGCGGTACCGTAAAATCGGTTTGATAAGCAGTTTGCGTGGCTTCCCCGGCCGCTCCCATAACCCAAATACCTTGCTCCTTGAGCCAACGCAAGGTTCTGGACAAATTGGTCACTTGATAAACCGGCACCGTTTCTGCGGCCCCGCTTGCCACTTTACAGACCGTCGGAGTAATCCCGGTGGCGTTGTCTTTGGTAATAATCACGCCATGCGCGCCGGCAGCATCGGCGGTTCTAAGACAGGCACCAAAATTATGCGGATCCTGGACATTATCCAACACCAAGAATAAAGGCGTCCCCGACAGCGTTAAGACTGCATCCTTTAAGTCGCTTTCCGATAACTCGGCAGGCATTTCCACTTCGATGACGATGCCTTGATGACTATTGCCTTCCGCAAAACGATCCAGTTTTTTCCGATCGGTTTTTTCGGGTTCTATGCCCAAATCCAATAAATCATCGACCAGCTGCGTCAAACGCTTGTCTTGCCTCTGGCTGTCAACCCAAGCTTTATTGATCTTTTTAGGGGAATAATCCAAAGCGGACTGTACTGAATGTATACCGTATATTTTGCTTAACTTCATTTTTTACGACGTCTCTTTTTAGGCTTATCCCTAGCGACTTGTTTTTGTGCCAGCTCAAAGTCAATCTTCTTTTCGTCCAGATCGACACGTGCGACTTTAACATTGACGCTGTCGCCCAACCGGTAATTAATGCCGGTACGCTCGCCTCTTAACTGATGACTGGTGGCATCAAAATGAAAATAATCCTGCGCCAGATTACTGATATGAACCAAGCCTTCAACATAGATTTCGGCCAGTTCGACAAAAAAACCAAACGAAGTGACTGCTGAAATAATGCCGGGGAATTCCTCACCAACCTTATCCATCATGTATTCGCATTTGAGCCAACTTACGACATCCCGCGTAGCATCATCGGCACGTCGTTCATGGGCGGAGCATTGCTCGCCCAACACAACCATGTCGGGAACCCCGTAAAAAAAGCTTTCTACCGGCTTGCCCTGCAAACAATGCCTGATCGCACGATGTACTAATAAATCGGGATAACGGCGGATAGGGGACGTAAAATGCGCGTAAGCTTCCAATGCCAAGCCGAAATGGCCTTTTAACTCAGGACTGTAGACAGCCTGCGACATCGAGCGTAACAATACGGTTTGAATCAAATGTGCATCAGGCCTGTCTCTAATTGACTCGATCAGCTGCATATAATCCAGCGGCGTCGGTTTAGCACCTCCGCCTAAGCTCAAGCCCAGCTCGCCAAGGAAGGTTTTCAAGTTAAGCAGCTTGTCGGCGCTCGGGCCGTCGTGTATCCGCAACAACTTGGGCATTTTTTTATTATTTAAAAAGCGCGCCGCCGCCATGTTCGCGGTGATCATAAACTCTTCAATCAATTTGTGCGCATCGTTGCGCACTACCGGCACTATCTTTTCGATCTTACGTTCCGTACCGAAAACAATTCGGGTTTCCTGAGTGTCGAAATCCATCGCGCCGCGCTGTTCACGACTCACCCGCATAACCTTGTAAAGCGCATAGAGCTCCTGCAAATGAGGCATCAAGGCTTTATATTTTTCTGTAAGCGCCCGATCACCATCGACAAGCATTTTTGCAACTTCGGTGTAAGTTAGTCTCGCATGAGAACTCATCACCGCGTCAAAAAAGCGCGACCGCGTGACTTGGCCTTGCTCGTTGATAAGTAACTCGCAAACCATGCATAATCGATCTACATGAGGATTAAGTGAACATAGGCCATTGGATAAAATTTCCGGCAACATCGGTATGACCCGTTCCGGAAAATATACCGAGGTGCTGCGTTTTTGCGCTTCTTTATCCAATTCCGAATTAATCTGCACGTAATGCGAAACGTCGGCAATCGCAACCAACAGTTTCCAGCCTTTAGGTGTTTTTTGGCAATAAACGGCATCGTCAAAATCGCGAGCGTCTTCGCCATCAATGGTGACTAAAGGCGTTTTCCGCAAATCGACCCGATCCTCTTTTGCCGACTCAGGCACTTCTGCTTTTAACTGTTTAATTTCTTCCAGCAACTCAGCAGGCCATTGATTAGGCAGTTCATGTGAACGAATCGCCATTTCGATTTCCATTCCCGGCGCCATATGTTCGCCCATGACTTCGACAACCCGGCCAATAGGCTGTCGAAGCTTAGTCGGTTGCTCGACAATTTCCGCAACGACAATCTGTCCTTGCTTGGCTGTGCCGGCACCGCCTTTTTGAAGCAGGATAGTTTGAGCTATATTTTTATTGTCCGGCACCACGTAGGTAAAACCGTCTTCCTTATAAAGCCGTCCGACAACATGGTGAGTATTTCTCTGTAGAATTTCAACGACAGCCCCTTCCCTGCGACCTTTTTTATCAACTCCGGCAATACGCACCAGCGCCCGATCATTGTGCAGCAACGGATTCATTTCCCGGGGCGATAAAAACAGGTCATCAGATCCATCATCAGGCTTAAGAAAACCGAAGCCGTCCGCATGACCGATAATACGCCCGGCAATTAAATCTTCGTTATTAACCAGACAATATTTCTTGCCCCGATTAAACAGTAATTGCCCATCCCTTTCCATTGCCCGTAAACGGCGGCGTAAAGCCTCCAGTTGGTCTTCGCTGTCAAGAGAAAACGCCTCGGCAATTTCTTCACGGCGCAGCGGCTTTCCAGCATGTTCGATAAATTGGAGAATTAATTCGCGGCTGGGAATAGGGTTCTCATATTTCTCAGCTTCACGCTGAGCATATGGATCTTTTGTTGAACTAAAATCAACGTCTTTTTTAGACTTCAATGTCATTTAAATAATCAAATAAGGGAAGATGGATACAATAAGCATATCTTATATATAAGCTTAGTATATCGATTAGAATTGAAAGAGAAAAGTTTTTGGGTCTTATGTAAAAAAACTATTCCCCATTAACTCAATGCCAACTTCATTGCATTTACTCGAAAGCATTTAAGTTTAGGTAAAAACCTCACACTTAATTGACAAACACAAAGAGGATAGGTATAGTTCGCGCTCACTTTAGCTTTTACAGCTAGCCTCTGCCGAGGTGGTGAAATTGGTAG